>CADCLH010000098.1:0-7914 GCA_902802215.1 Oscillospiraceae bacterium | reverse complement strand
GCGCGCATGGCGTTGAGGACCGCGAGGACCATCACGCCCACGTCCGCGAAGATCGCCGCCCACATGCCCGCCAGACCCAGCGCGCCCAGCAGCAGGCAGCCCAGCTTGACCGCCAGCGCGAAGACGATGTTCTGGTAGACGATGCGCAGGCACTTGCGCGCGATGGCGATCGCCCGGGAGATCTTCATCGGGTCGTCGTCCATGAGCACCACGTCCGCCGCCTCGATGGCCGCGTCCGAGCCGAGCGCGCCCATGGCGATGCCGACGTCGGCGCGCGAGAGGACCGGCGCGTCGTTGATGCCGTCGCCCACGAAGGCGAGCTTCCCGCGCCCGTCGGAGGCCTCGAGCATCTGCTCCACCAGCGCGACCTTGTCGCCCGGCAGCAGACCGCTGCGGTACTCGTCGATGCCGACGCGCTCCGCCACCTGCTTCGCCGCGCTCTCGGCGTCGCCGGTGAGCATGACGGTCTTTTCCACGCCCGCCGCGCGCAGAGCGGCGAGGGCCTCGCGCACGTCGTCCTTCTCCGCGTCGGCGATCAGGATGTGGCCCGCGTACTCGCCGTCGAGCGCGACATGGACCACCGTGCCGGCGCTGCGGCAGGGGATGAAGGGCACGCCGAGCTCGTCCATGAGCTTGTCGTTGCCCGCGGCCACGCGCACCCCGTCGACCGTGGCCAGCACGCCCCGGCCGCTGCGCTCCTCGATGTCCCGCACCCGGCTGCGGTCCGGCTCGGCCCCGTAGGCGCGGCGCAGACTCTGGCTGATGGGGTGGGAGGAGGCGCACTCGGCCAGCGCGGCGTACTCGATGAGCTTGTCGTCGCTGAGCGCGCTGTGGTGGATGCCGCTGACCTCGAATACGCCGCGGGTGATGGTGCCGGTCTTGTCAAAGACCACGGTCTTGACCTGTGAGAGCGTCTCGAGATAGTTCGAGCCCTTGACGAGGATGCCCTCCCGGCTGGCCCCGCCGATGCCCGCGAAGAAGCCCAGCGGGATGGAGATCACCAGCGCGCAGGGGCAGCTGATGACCAGGAAGGTCAGCGCACGGTAGCACCAGACGCCCCAGAGCGCGTCATGGCCCAGCGCAAGGCGCACGATCGGCGGCAGCAGCGCCAGCGCCAGCGCGCCGAACACCACCGCCGGGGTGTACACCCGCGCGAAGCGGGAGATGAAATTCTCCGAGCGGGACTTGCGCGAGCTGGAATTCTCCACCAGCTCGAGGATGCGGGCGACCGTCGACTCCCCGTAGGCGCGCGTGGTCTGCACCCGCAGCACGCCCGTCAGGTTGATGCAGCCGCTGACGACCTCGTCGCCCGCCTTCACGTCGCGCGGCAGGCTCTCGCCCGTGAGCGCGGCGGTGTCCACGGCCGAGGTCCCGTCGACGATGAAGCCGTCGAGGGGGATGCGCTCGCCGGGCTGGATGACGATGACGCTGCCCGGCGCGACCTCCTCGGGGTCGACCTGCCGGAGCGTCCCGCCGTCCTCGAGGTTGGCGTAGTCGGGGCGGATGTCCATCAGCGCGCCGATGCAGCGGCGGCTGCGGCCGACGGCGATGCTCTGGAACAGCTCGCCGATCTGGTAGAAGAGCATGACCGCGACGGCCTCGTTGAAATCGCCGCTGCGCTCGACGATCGCAAGGGCGATCGCGCCGAGCGTGGCCACGGCCATCAGAAAGTTTTCGTCAAAGACCTGCCCGTTCCCGATGCCGAGCGCGGCCTTGCGCAGGATGTCCCAGCCGACGATCCCGTAGGAGGCGGCGTAGAGGACGCAGCGCGCCGGAAAGGGGAGAACGGGCAGATTGGCAAGCAGCAGCAGGGCCGCGGAGGCGGCGATGCGCCACAGCATTTTTTTCTGCTTGCGGTTCATAACGTCAGAAGAAGATCTCGCAGTCCGGCTCGACCTTGCGGCAGGCCTTCAGCACGTCCTTCATGACCTTCGCGGGGTCGGCGCCCTCGGCAAAGTCCACGGTCATTTTCAGCGACATGAAGCTGACCGACGCGTCCGCCACGCCGGGCGTCTTCTTCGCGGCCTGCTCCATCAGATTGGCGCAGTTGGCGCAGTCGACTTCGATCTTGTAGCTCTTTTTCATCGTCTCAACCCGTCCTTTTCTTGAAAATACGATTAAGCGCTTGTTTAATCTTTACGTCTGCATTATACTGACAGGGAAACGGCAAGTCAACGGCTCCGGACCGGAGTCTGCCAAAAGGGAGAAAAGGATTTCCAAAAGGGAGGACGCCATGGACCTCACGCTGCTGCCCCACGATCACGGCGACGCGCGCCGGGCCGCGCTGCTGCGCCGCCAGCTCATGCTCGGCGGAGACTTCGGCGCGGCGGCGGAGCTGTTCCGCCTGCTCGACGACTCGAGCCGCCTGCGCATCTTCTGGCTGCTGTGCCACATGGAGGAATGCGTGGTCAACATCTCCGCCGTCACGGGCATGTCCTCGCCCGCCGTGTCGCACCACCTGCGCCTGCTGAAGGACGCGGGACTGGTGCGCAGCCGCCGCGAGGGGAAGGAGGTCCGCTACCGCGCCGCCGAGACCCCGACCTGCAAGCTGCTGCACCAGATGATCGAGAAGACGATGGAGATCTCCTGCCCGCAGCTCGGCGAGGAGGAGGGGGAGAGGGCCCTGTCGGCCTTCAGCGCCGAGCAGGTGGAGACCGTGCGCCGCATGCACGACGAGCTTTTGCAGCACCCCGAGCGGCGCGTGCCCATCGAGGAGCTGGCGCGGCGCTACCTGATGAACCCCACGACGCTCAAGGCCGTGTTCAAGGCGGTCTACGGCGACTCGCTGGCCGCGCACATGAAGGAGCACCGGCTCGAAAAGGCCGCCGAGCTCCTGCGGAGATCCGACGACAGCGTCGCGGCGATCGCCTCCGCCGTGGGCTACGACAGCCCCAGCCGCTTCTCCGCCGCCTTCCGCGCGCGCTACCACCTGCTGCCGACCGAGTACCGGAAGCAGCTGCGCGGAGAGTAAAGAGAAAGACGACCCGGCGATCCCGAGAGGGAACGCCGGGTCGATTCATTTATTACGGGTCACTCCGTCCCGTCGCCGCGGAAGATCTTCGCGATGGGGGAGTCGGAGGAGACGACCAGGGTCTTGCTGCCGGAGGCGAGCGCGTTTTCGGCCATGTCGAGCGCGCGCATGAACTCGTAGAAGTCGGCCTCCTCCTCGGTGTCGTAGACCTCGGAGAGGATGCGCATATACTCGGCCTCGCCCTCGGCCTTGAGCTTCTCGGCCTGGGCCCGCGCCTCGGACAGCGTGATCTGCACGGACTTGTCGGCCTCGTTGCGGATCTGCTTGGCCTCGGCCGCGCCCTCCGCGGAGAAGGAGGCGGCGATGTTGTCGCGCTCGGAGATCATGCGCTCGTACACCGCGGACTTGTTCTCGTCGGGCAGGTCGATGCGCTTGGTCTCGATGGCCAGCAGGTCGATGCCGTAGCGCTCGAAGGTGGAGCCCACGTTGTCCATGATGCGCTGGGCCAGCAGCCCGTCGCGCCCGGAGATGACCTCCTCTTGCCGCATCGACGAGATCACCGTCTTGAGGCTGTTGTAGACCACGGTGTCGATGCGGTACTCGGCGTTGCCGATGTTGCCGGAGAGCGTCTGGATGAACTTCAGCGGGTCGCTGATGCGCCAGAGCACGAAGGAGTCGGCCACCATGGACTTCTTGTCGCTGGTGATGACGTCGCTGACGGCGAGGTCGTAGAGCATCTCCGTCTTCGGCAGGGTGCTGACGGTCTGGATGAAGGGCAGCTTCATGCTCAGGCCGGGCTCGTCCACGATCTTCACCACCGCGCCGAACTGGCGCACGATGGTGTACTCGTTCTGGTGCGTGGTCACGAAGCAGCCCGAGGAGATGATCAGGACCAGAACCAGGATCAGGATCGGGACGCCGATCTTCAGACTCTTTTTCATGCTGCGTTCCCTCCTCCCAGATCGACGTTGGCAAAGGGCTCGAGCGGCAGCGCGGTCTGCACGCCGGTCTGCGCGTCGACGATATAGAGCTTCATCCCGGGCAGGACCTTCTCCATGGCCTCGTAGAACAGGCGCTGCTTGGTAATGAGCGGGTACTTCTGGTACTCCTCGAAGAGCGCCGCGAAGCGGGCCGCCTGACCCTCGGCCTCGTTGATCTTGCTCTGCCGGTAGGCCTCGGCGCTCTTGATGATCTGGTCGGCGTCGGCCGCGGCGGCGGGGATGACCTCATTGGCGTACTTCTTGGCGTTGTTCACCGTGGTGTCGGCCGACTGCTTGGCGGTCTCCACGGCGGTGAAGGCGCGCTGCACCTCCGAGGTAGGCGGCTCGGCGTCCTGAATGGTGATGTTCTGGAGCTGGATGCCGATGTCCTCGCTGTCGAGGCGGGCGATGACCTTCTCCTTGATGGCGGACTGGATCTCGCTCTTGCCGGTGGTGATGACCGCGTCGACGTTGTACAGGCCGATGGTGTCGCGGATATAGCTCTGGCAGAGCATCTTGAGGATGTCCACCGGCTCCCGCGAGCTGTACAGATACTTGATCGGATCGGTCACGCGGTATTCCACGTAGAAGTCGACGTTGACGAAGTTGTAGTCGTAGGTGATCATCAGCGACTCGTCGTCGACGCTCTGGTTGCTGCCGATGCGGTAGCCGAGCGGGAAGCCCTGGATGGTCTTGGTGACCTTGGTCACATGCTGGATGAAGGGCAGCTTCAGCTTGAGGCCCGAGGACGAGACCATCGTCGGCTTGCCGAAGGTCGTGATGACCGCGTACTGGTCCTCCTTGAGCGTGTAGAAGGAGTCGAGCACGACGGCGACCAGCAGCACCGCGGCGAGCAGCAGGATCGCGGTCTTCACCGGCAGCTGTACGCTGCGCTTCGGCTTTTTGACCGGCCCGCTGGCGTAGCTGCCGTCCTGATTGATGTTCATGGCGCGTCTTTCCTTTCTGTTCGAGTTGTCTATAGTATACCGCAAAAGCGCGCGCTTGTGAAGTGCGCCCCCGCGGCGGTTTCTTAATATTCTTTAAGTCCGCGCGGACAGGACAAACGCGCTTGCATAACAAGAGCGCACCTGATATACTTACAATCGGTACCGTAGTGTATAAAGAGAGACAAAAATGAAAAACCGTCGACAAATCGGAAGGAGGACGACATGAAACACACGAAACGCATGCTTGCGCTGCTGCTGGCGCTGGTCATGACCCTGACCCTGTGCGCCTGCGGCGGAAAAAGCAAATCATCTGCGCCCGCTGCGTCCCCGGCGCAGGAGGCGAACGCCGGAAAGTACGGGCTCATCTGGCTTGAGATCAGCCCGGCCTACATGGACGCGATGTTCGCCGATCAGGGCTACAAGGCGAAGGAGGGCGTCGGCAGCGGCTTCCTCGAACCGGAGGACAGGGACGGCTGGTATGTCGAGCTGAAGGCCGACGGGACCGGCTACCTCTACCTCGGCGACGACAACCAGGGACCGGTCGACTGGTGGAAGCTTGACGGCGAGAAGCTCCAGTTCCAGGCCGGCGTCTCCGTCTTTGACTGCACGCTGAACAAGGGCGTGATACGGGCGGAGGTCGAGGACGGCTTCTACATCTGGTTCGCCGCGCCCGGGGCGGAGATCCCCGAGCAGAAGCTGACGTCCATGCAGGACTATGTGAATCAGCTCTACGGATAACAAAAAAACGGACAAAACTCCGTCGGGGAGAACAGGCCCCCGACGGAGTTTTTTATCCCGTCTACTGATAGATCCCGCTGAAGGCGGAGAGCGGAAGACAGTCTGCCAGCCCCGTCAGGATGCTGTTGTAGCTGCGCTCCCAGGCGGGACCCGCGTCCTGGACCGAGACGAGGGGAGAGAGCTTCCGGCTCAGCGAGACGCGCACCGCCGTGCCGCTGCCCTCGCGGCTCTCGAGCAGGAGCGTCCCGCCGTGGACGCGCGCGATCTCCCGCACCGCCGTCAGACCGAGGCCCGCGCCGTTTGCCATGCCGCTGAGGTCAAAGCCGTGGCGGTAGCGGTCAAACACGGTCCGCAGCCCGCCCGGAGAGATCCCGCAGCCGTCGTCGTCCACGGAGAGGAACGCCTGATCCCGCGTCTCATGCAGGGAGAGCACGATGCGGGTGCAGCCGCGGGCGTGGAGCAGCGCGTTTGACAACAGGTTCATCACCAGCGTCTCCAGCAGCGCGGGGTCCGCATTGACCGTGAAGGACTCCGGAAGCCGCAGGCGCAGCTCCGGAGAAGGTACAAGAACGGAGATCGAATCCGCCAGATCACGCAGGAAGGAGCATGCTTCCAGCGTGACGGGTCTGAAGAAAAGCTTCTCCGCCGCGGCGTCCTGCACGATCGAGAGATTGGCGATCATCCGGCTGAGACGGAAGAAATCCCGCTTCAGCGAGGCCGACGCGCCCTGAAGCACCTCATCGCCCAGCGTCTCCGCCCGCTCCTGCGCCAGGGAGCAGTTCACGTTGAGCCCCATCAGGGAGCTGCGCAGCGCATAGCGGAAAGCCTCGTTGATCTCCTCCGGCGCGTTCTCCGCCGTGTGGAACAGAAAAAGCCGCAGACCCTCCGCGTTCTGCATGCGGACAAGATAGCGCCTGCCCCGCAGCTCCGCCTCCACGATACAGGAGGAAGCCTGGAGCTCAGTGAGCTCCGCGCTGAGAAGCGAGCTCAGCGGCTTGCCGGCGCAGTCGGCTCCGAAGAGCCGGCCGGCGGCGTCGTTTGCATAGACGGCGCGCCCGTTCCTGGCCAAAAGAACAGGTTCTGCGGACAGACCGAGAAGCTCGGCCGGGACCTGTAGCATACTGCTGACCTCCGATCGGAAAGATTGACCGCCGGATCGGCGGGGATTTTTCTTTATTATAACAGGTATTGTCAGAATGAACAAGAACTTGCGGAAAATGCGAAGTCATCCTCAGCAATTTTCGGCACATTTTGCGGCGCCTCCCCGCAAGAGAGTGCTTGATTTTTGACAATATCCGCTCAGTACAACAATATTTTATTTGGAGGATATACACATGATTAAAGTTGGCATCAATGGTTTCGGCCGCATCGGCTCCCTGGCGTTCAGAGCCGCCATCAAGTCCGATGACATCGAAGTCGTCGCCATCAGCGCTCCCGGCCATCCCGCTTCCCACGTCGCTTACTGCGTGAAGTTTGACTCCGTTCACGGCAAGTTCGACGGCGAAGTCTTCGGCAACGACGAGGACAGCACCATCACCGTCAACGGCAAGGTCGTCAAGGTCCTCTCCGACAAGACCTACCGCGACGCCACTCTCATCCCCTGGGGCGAGCTCGGCGTCGAGTACGTGCTCGAGTGCACCGGCGTTTACCTGACCAAGGAGAAGGCCCAGGCCCACATCGACGCCGGCGCCAAGGTCGTCGTCATGTCCGGCCCCGCGAAGGACGACACCCCCATGTTCGTCTGCGGCGTCAACCTCGAGAAGTACACCCCCGACATGCAGTTCGTCTCTAACGCCTCCTGCACCACCAACTGCCTGGCCCCCATCACCAAGGTCGTCAACGACAACTTCGGCGTGATCGAAGGCCTCATGACCACCGTCCACGCCTCCACCGCCACCCAGGCGATCGTCGACGGCTTCCCCAAGAAGAAGGACCTGCGCGGCGCCCGCTCCCTGTACAACAACATCATCCCCTCCTCCACCGGCGCTGCCAAGGCTGTCGGCAAGGTCATCCCCGAGCTCAACGGCAAGCTCACCGGTATGTCGATGCGTGTTCCCACCCCCGACGTCTCCGTCGTTGACGTGACCTTCCGTCTCGAGAAGGCCGCCACCTACGCCGAGATCTGCGCCGCCATGAAGGCCGCCTCCGAGGGCCCGATGAAGGGCGTTCTGGAGTATGTCGACGACGAGGTCGTCTCCTCCGACTTCCGTACCGATCCCCACACCTCCATCTTCGACGCCAAGGCCGGCATCGCCCTGAACGACCACTTCGTCAAGCT
>CADCLH010000097.1 GCA_902802215.1 Oscillospiraceae bacterium | reverse complement strand
ACGCGCATCATCATCGCCGCCTCGACCGAGAGCGAGGTCTTGATCTCCAGGCGGTTCATCATCAGCGCGCGCACGCCGTCGAGCAGCTGCGTGGAGACGATGACCGAGAGCGTGAACGCCGCCGTTCCGAGCAGCAGCGAGAGGTTTTTGCTCTGCAATACGAAGCCGGTCAGCGCCTTGTTGGCGTTGGTCATCAGCATGCCGACGAGCGTCGCGGCGAAGGTCAGCACGACGATGGAGACGACGTCTCCCGAGCTCAGGCACTCGGCCAGATACTTGATCAGATCCGCGATGCCGAGCTTTTTCAGCGGCAGCGGGCGGTAGAAGCAGATCGCGTCCGCCTCGAAGGTCTCGGCGGTCTTGCGGTTCAGATCGGTCTTTTTCCCGGTGACGGGGTCGACGTACCAGTAGCCGGCGAAGCGCTTGGGCAGCAGGGCGACGGCCATTCCGTCCTCCTTGCGGTAGGCCAGCATCGGCCCGAAGGCGTCCTTATACCAGCCCTGCTCGAGCTTGACGCTGCGGTACATCAGGCCGTGGGGACGCAGGCAGAACTCAAGCTGCTCGTCCAGTCCCTTGACGTTGTCCGGGATCTCCACCGGCTTGTAGTGATAAAACTTCAGGATATCGTCGATGGCCGCCTTGGTGACGATGCGGTCATCGCTCAGGACGCCTGCGCGCTGCCTGCCCAGTACGACCGAGGCCATGCGAAACAGGGAGTCTTCCATGATTTCCTGATCCGAGAGCTTGCGCTGGCGGATCTGTTCGTCAAACCATCCCATAATTCACACCTCCTCAGTCGCTGGCGATGAGCTCGTTGTAGAAGCCGCCGTTGGCCATGAGCTCATCGTGCGTGCCGCGCTCCACCACGACGCCGTGATCCAGGACGATGATCTCGTCGCAGTCGCGGATCGTGGAGAGGCGGTGCGCAATGACAATGCAGGTGATGCCGCGGTCCTTCACGGCTTTCACCAGCTCGTACTCGGTCCTCGCGTCCAGTGCCGAGGTCGCCTCGTCCATGATGATGATGGACGGGTCCTGCGCCAGCACGCGGGCGATCTCCAGACGCTGCCGCTGGCCGCCGGAGAGGTCCTTGCCGCCCTCGGTGAGCCTCCCGTAGAAGCCGCCCTCGCGGGCCATGATGTCGTCGTAGATCTGGGCGTCGCGCGCGGCGAGGATCATCTCGAAGTCCTCGATCGACTCGTCCCACATCTTGATGTTGGCGGCGATGGTGTCCTCGAACAGCACGATGTCCTGGTCGACGACGGCCACCGAGCCGGTGAACACGCCGCGGTCGATCTCGCCGATGGGCTTGCCGTCGAACAGGATCTCGCCGGTCCAGGGCTGATAGAGCCCGGAGATCAGCTTGGAGAGCGTCGACTTGCCGCAGCCGGAGGTGCCGACGAAAGCGACGCGGCTGCCGGGCTTTACGTGCATGGAGAAGTTCTGGATGACCGGATTGCCGAGCTTGGAGTAGCCGAAGGTGACGTCCTTCAGCTCCACCTCGCCGGAGAGCTTGGAGTAGTCCGCGTCCTCGGCGGGCGCGGCGTCGGAGAAGTTCGGGTCGGACGGATACTGCATCACGTCCTCGACGCGCTCCATCTCGGTGCGCATCTCCTGGATGGTCTGTCCGGCGGAGATCAGCGTCATCGCCGGCGACATGAAGGCGCTCAAATAGCCCTGGAAGAGCAGGATCATACCGAGGGTGAACTTCCCGCTCATGGCAAGCCACACGCCCAGGATCAGCACCAGGGAGTTTGCGATCATGGAGAGGGTCGACGGGATCAGGCCGAGCAGCTGGTTGAGCCTTGCGAAGCGCACCTCCTGCGTGTTGACCGAGGCCTGATAGCCGGCCCACTTCTGGAAGTAGCCGTTTTCGGCGCCGCTGGCCTTGATGGTCTCCACCATCTGGATGCCCGAGACCGTCGCCGCGGCGAGCTTGCCCGCGTCGCGCATCTGCACGCGGGTGATGTTCACGCGCTTGGCGGAGATGAGCCGCGAGACAAAGAGGTTGAGCACGATGGTGACGATGCCGATCACCGTCAGAAGCGGACTGTAGCGCAGCATCACGACGAGGTAGAAGATCATCATCGCCGTGTTGAGCAGCAGCGGCGTGAGGGTGTTGACGAGCACCGAGGCGATGCTGGAGTTGGTGCCCTTGCGCTGCTGGATGTCGCCCGCCAGACGCTGGGAGAAGAAGGACATCGGCATGCGCAGGACCTTCCACATAAAGTCGCTGCTGCCGACGATGGCCATCTTGCCGTTGATCTTCAGCGAGTAGACGCTCTGGATCCAGGCCACGGCCACCTGCGCCAGTCCCACGGCGCTCAGCAGGATGATGAAGGGCACGAGCAGCTCCCGGTTCTCGCCGCTGAGCAGGCGGTCCATGAAGAAGCGGGAGAAGGCGGGGTTGATGATCCCGAACAGATAGCTGATCGCCGTGGAAAGCAGCACGAAGGCGACCGCCGCCCCCGCGCCCCTCAGCCGGCGCGCGGCGAAGGCGAGGGTGCTCTTCGGCTTTCCGGAGGGCTGGAAGTCGGGGCCGGGCTTGATCTCAAGGCAGATCCCCGTAAAGGCGGTGTCGAACTCCGAAAGCGGGACCTTGACCTCGCCTCTGGCGGGGTCGTTGATGTACGCATAGTCGCCCTTGAAGCCGTCGAGCACCACAAAGTGGTTGAAGTTCCAGTGGATGATGCAGGGCTTGGCGATGTTTTCCCTGAGCGAGTCCACCTCACAGCGGTAGCCCTGCGCCTCGAAGCCGTAGTTGCGCGCCGCGGCGAGCACGTTGCGCGCGTTCGAGCCGTCGCGGCTGACGCCGCAGTCGAGGCGGACCTGCTCGAGCGGGACCCATTTCCCGTAGTAAGCCATCACCATGGCAAGCGAGGCCGCGCCGCATTCCAGGGCTTCCATCTGCATGATGACCGGAACGCGGACGTGCCCCTTTGTCACGGGGCTCGGTACTTTCTTTTCCGACATGCGCGCCCCCTCAGTTGAACAGCAGGCGGATCACCTGGGTCTGACGGAGGAGCACCTTTGCCGGATAGCTCCCGTCGGCGAGCGTCGTCGAGGCGGAGGCGAAGGTCCGCCCCGTCCCGTCGGTCCCGACGCCGGTGACCGTGCTCTGCGTCTCGCCGACGACGACGGTCAGACCGCTCTCCACGTTCCCGGCGGCCTGCGGGTCGTCAAAGCTGATGCGCATATTGCCTCTTTCCACCTGCGCGGTGCCGTAGGCGTAGCTGTCGATGTTGGCCGTGGAGGCCCAGACCAGCATTCCGATCAGCAGCACGACCACCGCCGCCAGGATCATCCACACCGAGGGGTTGGTCACATGGAGGTAGTCGCCGAGCGACTCCGGCGAGGTGATCCTGTCCAGACTCTTTCTTCTGAAAATCGATTCGTCCATGGCGTCTCCTTTATTCGATCGTCAAAATATCCGAAAAGCCGGTAACTTCCAGGATCTCCATGATGCTCTCGCTCACATGGACGAGCTTCATGTTCCCCTGGCGGTTCATGGTCTTCTGGGCGGACAGCAGCACGCGCAGTCCGGCAGAGGAAATGTAGTCCAGCTTCTCAAAATCCATGACCAGCTCCGTCGCGCCCGGGAGAGCCTCCTTGAAGCGCTTCTCCAGCTCCGGCGCCGTGACGGTGTCCAGCCTGCCCTCTAGGGCCACGGTCAGCTTTTCCGCGTCCTTCGCGGTTTTGATGTTCAGCATTTTCCTTTTCCTCCTGTATGGTCTCGTTTCTCTGTTTCGATCGGATGCGGGATTCGCCGCCGCGCAGTCCGGTCCGTCCCCGGGCCGCGCGTCGAACTATGTAAACTATTTTTTATTATTGCACACTGTCCGGCAAATGTCCAGCAAAAAAACGTATGGTTTCGTTCCGAAACGGCACGGCAAACGCCCCTCCCCGCCGGATAGCGGAGAGGGGCGTTCGCTTTGGCGCGCTGCTCTGTTTACTTGAGCATGTTGTTGACGATGTCCTGCACCAGTCCGGCGTCGTAGCCCGCCGCGGTCAGCGCGCGGATACGGGCCTGATCGTTGCCGTAGCGGCCGTCGATCACATCTCTGGCAACCCCGTCGTAGCCCTTGGCCAGACCGTTGACCAGATGCTGCACGGACCAGTAGTCGTAGCCCGCCGCCGCGAGCCTTCTCTTGCGGTCCTCGCCGTCGCCGTATCTGCCGGCCATGACGTCATAGGCCGCCATCAGGTTTGCGGACATGCCGCCGGCAACGCCGCCGAGAGCCTCATCGGTCATTTTTTCGATCTTTTCGCTCATTGTATTATCCTCCTGTCAGTGTTGTTTTTCTGTTTGCATCCACACGATACCATACAAACCGTCACACAAGCGTCACACGGGCGCGGTCCTTCGGAAAAAGCCGCCCGCTTGGGGCGGCTTTTCCGGTTGGATCGGGCGGGGACTCAGATCTCGATCTTCGCGCCCATGAGTTTGGCTAACTCCTTGACGATGGCGGTGTCGGCCGGCCAGGCGGGAGCCGTGACCAGGTTGCGGTCCACCACGGCGTCGGTGACGGGAACGGCGACATACTCGCCGCCCGCGAGCGTCACGTCGGGGCCGACGGCGGGATAGGCCGTGGCCTTGTAGCCCTTGAGCACGCCGGCGGCGGCCAGGACCTGCGGGCCGTGGCAGATGGCGGCGACGGGCTTGCCGAGCGCGAAGAACTCACGCACGATCTCGAGCACGCGCGCGTTGAGGCGGATGTACTCGGGGGCGCGTCCGCCGGTGATGAACAGGCCCTCGTAGTCCGCGACCTTGACGGCGTCGAAGTCGGCGGTCAGCGCGAAGTTGTGGCCGCGCAGCTCGGTATAGGTCTGCTCGCCCAGGAAGTCGTGGACGGCGGTGGCGACGGTCTCGCCCGCCTTCTTGTCGGGGCAGACGGCGTCCACCTGGTAGCCCAGAACGCCCAGCGCCTGGAAGGGTACCATGGTCTCGTAGTCCTCGGTGAAATCACCGCAGAGCAGAAGTACTTTCTTTGCCATTGATCGGTTCCTCCTTAATAAAATGTATCCGTTTGGGATAATCCTATTATAGCAGTATGAGCTCCGATACGCAATCAAAAACAACGGTTTTTTTATGCTTTATTGCCAGTCTTTTATCCTTATGCTATAATCGTTTCACGAAAAACTGCGGAGAGGTGGCATACAATGGAAAACGCATGGACGCTGATGCGCGCGCGGCACTCGGTCAGAAATTATGTAAACCGTCCGATTGAGGAGGAGAAGCTCGCGGCGCTGCGGGAGGCGATCGACGAGGTCAACCGCGAGGCTCTGCTGCATGTCCAGCTCTTCACCGAGGAGCCGGAGGCCTTCAACGCCAACGCCCCGCACTACGGGCAATTTCGCGGCTGCCGCAACTACTTTGCGATGGTCGGGCCGAAGGAAGCAGACGAGGCGATCGGCTATTACGGGGAAAAGCTCGTCCTGCTCGCGCAGGAGCTGGGGCTGAACACCTGCTGGGTGGCGCTGACCTTCCGCAGGAACGCGGTCGCGGTGGAGATCGCGGCGGACGAGAAGCTGCACGTCGTCATCGCCCTCGGCTACGGCGAGACGCAGGGCGTGCCGCACAAGAGCAAGGACGTTTCCGCGGTGTCCAACCTGACGGCGGACTCCCCCGCCTGGTTCCGGGCCGGGGTCGAGGCCGCGCTGCTGGCCCCGACGGCGATCAACCAGCAGAAGTTCAGCTTCACGCTGAACGGGCGAAGGGTCCGGGCCCGCACGAAGCTCACCTTCTACGGGCGTATGGATCTCGGCATTGCGAAGTACCACTTCGAGCTCGGCGCCGGGAAAGAGAACTTCGACTGGGCGTGAGCGCCGCGCTCACGCGGACGGCGCCTGCGCCTTTTCCTTGGGGATGGAGATCGTGAGGATCAGCGCGTCCTCGGTCTCCTCGCGCCGCAGGCCCGCGTCGATGCCGCCCTGCTTCATCACCGCGAGCGAGTGGTTGAGGCTGTTGAGAAACACCCGCACGTCCTTGAGGATCAGGCTGCGGCGCGGCTCCGGCCTCTCCGTTTTCTGCGCGGGCGCGTCTCCCGCGAGCAGCTCCTCGATGTAGGCCTCGGCCGCGGCGACCGAAAGGCCGTTGTCCGCGATGTACATGAGCGCCATGCGCTGGGCGTCGGGCCCGTTCAGGCGCAGCAGGGCGCGGCCGTGGCGCTCGCTCAGGCCGTGCTCCCGCAGCCCCTCGAGCACGTCGCGCGGCAGCTTCAGAAGCCGCAGCTTGTTGGCGACGGCGGACTGGGATTTGCCGATGCGGCGCGCGGCCTCCTCCTGACTCAGGCCGAACATGCGGATGAGCCGGTTCAGGCCGACGGCCTCCTCGATGAAATCCAGATCGCGGCGCTGCAGGTTTTCCACCAGGGCGATGAGGCTGGCGTCCTCCATGTTGACGTCCAGCAGGATGCAGGGGACCTCGGTGAGCCCGGCGAGTCGGGCCGCGCGCAGCCGCCGTTCCCCCGCGACGAGCTCGTACTTCCCGCCGCGGCAGCGGACGGTCAGCGGGTTGAGGATGCCGTAGCTCCGGATGCTCTGGCTGAGCTCCTCGAGCGCCTGGTCGTCAAAGCGGCTGCGCGGCTGCACGGGGTTCGGGGAGATCTCCTCCGCCGGCAGCCACACGATACCGTCCCGCCGGACGGGCGGGCGGGTGCGTAGTGCATGCATCATATAACCTCCTTCGGGTCAGTTCGGATAGGACAAGCATACGCCCCGCGCCGCGCAAATGCGGGCAGAAAAGGACGATGGGAAAAGGGATTTCCCGCCGCAAAAACGGACAGCCCCGGTTTTCCGGGGCTGTCTTTGCGTATCGATATTCCTATTCCTTTTTCCCCTTCGCGTTGAGCAGCACGATGGCCGCGAGCACCGAGAGGATGCCGAGGAAGGCGGGGAGACTCAGTTTTTCGCGGTAGACCAGCGCGCCGAGCACGGTGGCGACCACGGGCTCGACGGTCGCGAGGATGGCGGCGCGGCTGGCCTCGGTGGTTTGCAGGCCCTTGGTATAGGCGAGGTACGGGACCACGGCGGTGACGATGGCGGCGAC
>CADCLH010000096.1 GCA_902802215.1 Oscillospiraceae bacterium | reverse complement strand
TCTCGCGGAAGAACAGGGCCGACATCAGCATGACCCAGATCGGCGAGGTGTAGAGCAGGATGGCCGCCGTCGACAGCGGCAGCAGCTCGATGGCGCGGAAATAGCAGAACGTGAAGAACAGCACGCTCACAAGACCGAGGCCCAGAAACAGCGGGATATCCCGCGCCCGGATACGAAGCCCCTCCCGGTCGCGCGCGAGCAGGAGCAGCGCGAACACCGCCGCGCCCAGCCCCAGACGCAGGAAGACCAGATGCAGCGAGGAAAAGCCGAAGGCGTTCAGCGGCCGCGTGAAGATCCCCATGCTGCCCCAGAACACGCCCGCCAGCAGGATCAGCAGTCCGCCAGAAAGCCCTGTATTTTTCTTGTTCTCCATGGTGCCGCCGCCTTTCCCCTTTTTCACGCGCATGATTCTACCACATCCGCGCCCCCGGATGCAAGCAAAACGGCGATCCCCGCTCTGTTGCGCTCACCCGGCGCAGGATGGAGAAAAAACTTGCAATATGGAAAGAGTTATTCTATAGTATGGGTAACGTCCATTTGGGAACGGAGAGGAGTAATCAACATGATCGATGCGATCGACAATGTAGTCAATGCAATCAGCGGGGTTTTGTACAAGCCCTACGTCGTGCCCCTGATCCTCATGCTGGCGGGCATTTACTTTACGGCCAAGCTCGGCCTGGTCCAGTTCCGGCTGTTCGGCGAGTCTGTCCGCGTCGTCAGGGAGAAGCCGACCAATCTTGACGCGACCTCGTCCTTCGGCGCGCTGATGGTCTCCACGGCCTCCCGCGTCGGCACCGGCAACATCATGGGCGTGTCCACGGCCCTGTGCCTCGGCGGCCCCGGCGCGATCTTCTGGATGTGGATCACCGCCATCCTCGGCGGCGCCTCCGCGTTTGTGGAGTCCACGCTCGCCCAGATCTACAAAAAGCGCAATGCCGACGGCAGCAGCTACGGCGGCCCCTCCTACTACATGCAGGACGGTCTCGGCCAGCGCTGGCTCGGCGTCGTGTTCGCGGTCGTGCTGATCCTCACCTATGTGGTCGGCTACAACATGCTCGCGGCCTACAATACCCAGAGCACCTTCGCCGGCTTCGGCTTCTACAACAGCACCACCCCCGTGATCATCGGCGCGGCGCTGGCGGTCCTGTTCGGGGCCTGCGTGCTCGGCGGCGGCAAGCGGCTGACCAAGGTCACCGAGGTTCTGGTCCCCGTGATGGGCTTGCTGTATGTGCTGGTCTCCCTGTTTGTGGTCATCACCCATATCGGCGACTTCGGGAAGGTCTTCGGCATGATCTTCCGCGGCGCCTTCGACTTCAAGGCCATCTTCGGCGGCTTCGCCGGCTCCTGCATCATGTGGGGCATCAAGCGCGGCCTGTACTCCAACGAGGCCGGCATGGGCTCCGCCCCGAACGCGGCCGCCGCCGCGGACGTCAAGCACCCGGCCAAGCAGGGCCTCGTGCAGATGCTGTCCGTGTTCATCGACACGCTGCTGATCTGCTCGGCCACGGCCTTCCTGTGCCTGTTCTCCGGCGTCGAGCCCACCGCCGACGCGGCCGGCGCGGCCTACGTCCAGGCCTGCACTGCCTCCGCGCTCGGAGGCTTCGGCCCGGTGTTCATTGCGGTCGCGGTGTGCCTGTTCGCCTTCACGACGCTGCTCGGCAACTACTACTACACCGAGGGCTGCCTGCGCTTCATCATGAAGAAGGAGCCGAGCAAGTCCTTCATGCTGGCCTTCCGCCTGATCGCCACCGCGCTGGTCTTCCTGGGCGCCGTGATCTCCGCGGGCCTCGCCTGGGATACGGCCGACCTGCTTCAGGCGCTGATGGTCATCATCAACGTGCCCGTCATCGTGATCCTCGCCAAGCCCGCCGTCGCCGCGCTGCGCGACTACGAGTGGCAGGTCCGCAAGGGCAAGGACCCGGTCTACCGCGCCGCCGCCAACGGCGTCAAGGGCACCGACTTCTGGAACGACTGAGCTTCCATTCCATAACAAAGCCGGGTTGTGAAAAGAGTTGAAGGACAAAGAAGCGGCCTGAACAGCGGCTTGTAGGGGTCGACGCCCCCGGCGACCCGGCAGTGAGCAGGAAAGAAAACAGAAATCTCCGGCGAATTCGGACTTTTACCCGTTTTCGCCGGAGATTTTCCTATTGTTTTTCCTTTGTGCAGCGCGGGCTGCCGAGGGCGTCAGCCCCTACAGACCGAGGGCGTCAGCCCCTACAGACCGAGGGCGTCAGCCCCTACAGACCGAGGGCGTCAGCCCCTACAGACCGAGGGCGTCAGCCCCTGCGGCGGGGTACGGCCTTTCTTCACAGGCCCGGATTCTTTATACCTTCTGCAGCGTCTCGCGCTTTTCCTTGCTGTAGAGGAGCACCGTGTCGCCCGCCAGCAGCTTCGTCGAGCCGCGCGGGACCAGCATCGTGCCCCCGCGGCGGACCATGACGATGTAGGTCTGGCGCGAGAGGTCAAGATCCCGGATCGCGCAGCCGTTCCACTCGTGGTCGCGGCCCAGCACGATCTCCCGCAGGCTGATGAACGACTCGCCCTTCGGCGTCTCGGCGCAGAGCACGACCCTGTCGCCCGGCTTGAGCACCACGTCGCCCCGGGGGACGACCAGCTCGCCCTCGCGCCGGACCGCGGCGATCAGCAGTCCCCGCGGCAGAAGCAGGTCCTTGATGCACTTGCCCGACCAGGGGTCGCGGGCGGCCAGCTCCACGGCGACAAAGTCCAGATCCCGCTCGGTGGCGTAGTCCCCGACGCGCTTGAGGCGGGAGTACTGCTCCACGAAGCCGGCGGATATGATGCCGGTGGGGATGGCGACCATCAGCACGCCGAGGAAGGTGATGACGATGCTCACCGCCTTGCCCATGGGCGTGATGGGGTAGATGTCGCCGTAGCCCACGGTCAGCAGCGTCGAGACCGACCACCAGATGCCCGAGAAGGCGTTGGCGAACACCTCCGGCTGGGCCTCGTGCTCCAGCGAGTACATGCACAGGCTCGAGGCCAGCATCAGCACCGCGATGATGAACACCGAGGACAGGAGCTGCTGCTTTTTCCCGGCGATGACCTCGGTAATGACGTTCAGCGAGTCGTAATAGGCGTTGATGCGAAACAGCCGGAAGATGCGCACGACCCGGAACAGCCGGAACACCACCGCCCCCGCCGGGAAGAAGAAGGGCAGATAATGCGGCAGGAAGCTCAGCAGGTCCACGATCCCCGCGAAGGAGAAGATATAGCGCAGCAGCGACTGCCCCTCCGGCAGATCCGGATAGAGGTTGTTGGCCGTAAAGAGCCGCAGCGCGTAGTCCACCGCGAAGAAGAACACCGTGACGGACTCGATCGTGCGAAACAGGGTCCCGTATTTCGCCTCCAGCCCCGCGAAGGTGCTGCATATGGCCGCCGTCAGGTTGAGGATCAGGGCCAGGCTGCTGATCACGTCGTAGCCGCGGCTGATCGGGTCGTCCAGCACGCCGATGGAGACCATGCGGAACACCCGCTGGCGCAGCAGCGCAAGGCTGCGCCTGTTCTTCTTGTTCATGTCCCCTCGTCCCCGTCCCGGCAAATGGCCGCACTCATGCTCCCGCCGCTTCCTTCGCGCCGTCGCCGGACAGGATCAGGAAATCCCGCGCCGTCTGGCGGAAATCGAACATGTTCGGCGCGTGGCAGTCGGCGATGGTCGCGATGGCGGTGATATCGGTCGGCTCGTCCAGCCAGACCTGCACATACACGGCGCCGAGCTCCGGGTAGGGGAAGGCGCCGGCCTCGATCCACTCCTCGCCGTTATTCACGTAGATCGTGCGCGGGCCGAAGACGATTTCCTTCCAGGTGGTGTTCTCGGCGATCATCTGGTACTCGAAGGTGAAGCCCACGCAGTTTTTGACCGGCTCGTCGAGCACCGTATAGCGCTGCTGCGCGCCGGGGTAGTAGCCCCTGGACCACGAGAGGCCGACAGCGTCCTTCGTCTCGAAGTCTCCGCCGCGCTCCTTCCCGACGGTGAGGCGCTCGCCGGGGAAGTCCTCCAGCAGCCGGATGCTCTGGATCCAGCCGGCGCAGGTCTTGTAATTGACGTCGCGGTAGAGGATGCAGGACATGTCGTTTTCCTCGGCCACGACCGTGACCTCGGTGCCCTCGAACAGCATCGGCTGGCAGGGCACGCCGCTGCGAAGCTGCGAGATGCTCTCCACCCACAGGCTCGGCGCGTACCAGGCCTTGCGGCAGTAGAGCGTCTTCCACTCCTCCAGATAGCTCTCCGCCTTGGGAGGGACGATATTCTTTCCGGTATCGGTCGCCAGGATTGCCTCATAGCCGCGCTCGGCCGCCGTCTTTCCCTCCGCGAAGGCCGTCAGGGGGAGCAGCAGGGCCAGCAGCAAGCAGATCAGAAGCGACAGCAGACGTTTTGTTTTCACTTCGTTTCCTCCTTATGCGATGTCGGACAGCTTCAGGTGCTTCACACGCCGCAGCGCGAACGCGTTGATGATCCAGGAGAAGCCGAGGGTGATCAGCGCGCCCAGGGCAAAGGAGCGCCAGTCGGGCTCCCGGACGAACTGGATGTAGGGCTGCTCCATCATGCAGAGGATCTTCCGGCCCAGAACGCCGCCCAGCACGAGGCCCAGCGCCGTACCGACCACGGTCGTGATGATCAGATCCCAGGCCGCGTAGCGCACGCACTCCTTCGTCGTGAAGCCGTTGATGCGCATGATGGTCAGCTCCCGGCTCTTTTTCTGTATGTAGGTCTTGGAGAGGTTGACGATGATGAAGTAGGCCATCAGTCCCGCGATGAGGATCATGACGACGATGACCAGCGAGACCATCGAAGACAGCTCATTGAAGCGCGTCTTCTCCGCCGCGGCGTCCTTGATCGTCTCAAAGCCCGGGACGGAGGCGGCCAGGGTCTCCAGCTCGTCCAGGGTCATGTCCCCGGTCTTGACCAGGAAGCAGTTTTTACTGAGGTCCGTGCCGAAGGCCTCCCGGTAGGCGGCGGGAGAAAAGACCAGGACATGCCCGACGTGGTTGTTGAACACGCCGGAGATCTTCACCTTCATGAGGTCCATGCCGTTGTCGTAGACGGAGAAGCTGTCGCCCGCGCTGAGGCCGTAGAACTCGTGCATGCGTTTGGTGATCAGCACGCCGCTGTCGGGCAGCGCGAGCGGCGCGCCGCTTTCGGCGTCCCGCAGGGCGTAGAAGTCCCCGAGCTCGTCCGGCTCCGCGCACAGCAGCGTTCCGGCGGTCATCGCAGCGTCCGGACGGAAGACGACGTCCTCCTTCCGCACGCCGATCGCGGGCAGCTTATGCTCCTTCAGGAGCTTTGCGAACGCCTCTTCGGCGTCGGGCGCCTCCGCCGCATCATAGTACAGCTCCGCGTCGTAGCGCGTGATGGCCTCGGGCCCGAACTGCCGGTCGTTGACGCGGGTGATGCCGAATTTGATGTAGAAGCCGACCACCAGCAGGATGCAGCAGCCCGCGACGCTGACGATGGTCACGAGCACGCGCTTGGAGTCGGTGCGCATGTTCAGAAGGATCAGACGGCGGTAGAGACCGCCGGTCCCCTTCCCGCTCGCCTTCTGCAGCTTCGAGAGATTGGCCGAGCCCTGCATGAGCCGGATCGCCGGCAGGCGCAGCAGATTGGAGCAGGCAAACCGCACGGCCAGCACGGACAGCAGCACGCCGCCGAGCGCCACGATCAGCGTCGGCACCGGCAGGAAGACCGGCGCCGGGGCTCCGTAGGTCAGAAACTTCCCCTGCGAGTTGAGCACCAGCTTCTGCAGGATGTAATAGGACGCCAGAATGCCGAGTCCCACGCCGAGCACGGTCCCGCCGCCGCCGAAGATCAGATACTTGCCGAAGATCTCGCGGTTGAACAGGCCCATGGCCTTGGTCGCGCCGACCAGCTTGCTCTGCTCCTCCACCATGCGCCCGACCGTGGCGTAGATCACCAGCGCGCCGATGACGATGAAGATCAGGGAGAAGGACGTGCTCAGGGCGGCGATGTTCCGGCTGTTCGTCTTTGCGAAAACATAGCCCGCGTTCCCCTCGTTGTCGAGCACGACCCAGCGGCAGCCGCCGATCGCGTCGATCTTCCGCTGCGCCTCCTCCAGCTGGCGCAGACCGTCCTCATATTTGGCCAGGCCCTCGTTGTAATCGGCCTCGCCCTTGTCCAGGTCCTTTTTGCCCCGGTCGTAGAGCGTGACGCCGTCCATGTACTCCTCGCCCAGATAATACCAGTTCAGCCAGCTGCTGGAGAACAGGTCCTCCGCCAGCTTGAACCGGTACAGCCCTGCGGAATAGCCGGTCTTGTCGTAGATCCATTTCATGATGGCGCCCTTGCCCTGGTTGAGCTTGCCCATGAACTCCGCGTAGCTCATGCCCGCGTCGGGGGGCCAGTCGCTCTCCTTGACGTGGTTCAGGACCCAGTCTCTGCCCTTGTCCACGTAGCCCTCGATCACGTCCAGCTTCTGCTTGGCCGCCCGGAGCTCGGCCTCGGCGTTTTTCAGCTCGATGCTCGCATCATAGAGCGCGCGGCCGCCGCTGTCGAGCTTGTCCTTTCCCTCGGCCAGCGTCTCCGCCGCCTCGGCAAGCTCGGCCCAGCCGTCGTCGAGCTTCTTTCGCCCGGCCTTCAGCTGCTCCTCGGCCTCGTCCAGCTTTTTCTGCTGCTCCTCGAGCAGGCCGGAATAGCTCTCTCGCAGCTTCTCGACCCGCAGCGGAGCCCGGACCTCGCCGAGCTGCGTCAGCGCCTGCTCCACCGCGTCGACAGCCGCCAGATACTCGGCGCTGTAGCGGTCGGAGGGCGCGTCCTTGATCCGGATGCGCGCCTTCATGAACGCCCCGTCCAGGGCTTCCAGATTGAAGCACTCGTCCCGGACCAGAACGTAAGGCGTGAACTGGACCTGTCGGGAGATGTGGTCCGGGTGCCGGAAAACGCCCGTGATCACGTATTCCTTCGTGCTGAGCGGATCGACGTCCGCGATCGCCGCGCACGACGCCTCGAGCCTCTGCCCGACGGCAAAGCCCGCTTTTTCGGCGAGCCATTCCTCCACGGCGCACTCGTCCGCGCTCTCGGGCAGACGTCCCTCCAAAAGGTCGATCGACGCGAGCTGGCCGGGAAGCGAAAGCAGGTTGACCGACTGATTTTTGTCCGTCGTCCGGACCTTGGCGGGGACCTGCAGGACGGGCTCCGCCAGCTCCACGCCCTCGGTCGCGCGGATCGCGGCGAGGTCCTCGTCGTCCATCAGGAGCGTGGACACGACCTCCAGATCCCACATCCGGTGCTCCGCGTAGTAATCCGACGCGCTGCGCGCGGTGGCGTCCGCCGCGTAGGCGATGCCGAGGTAGGTCGTGACCGCCAGCATGGCGATGACCACGACTGAGAGAAACGAAACCCCCTGCTTGCGGATGTTTCGGAACGCATCCAATAGCTGTGTCTTTTTCATCGGCAGTTACCAGACAAGCTCGGTCGCGGGCAGCGGGTTGAGATTGACCTTGATGCTGGAGACCAGGCCGCCCTTGAGCTTGATGACGCGGTTGGCCATCTTGGCGATCTCGGGGTTGTGGGTGATCATCACGATCGTCGTCCCCTGCTGCTTCATGATCTCCTCGAACACGGACAGGACCTCAATGCTGGTCTGGTAGTCCAGCGCGGCCGTCGGCTCGTCGGCAAAGATGACATGCGGGTTCTTCACGATCGCGCGGGCGATGGCCACGCGCTGCTGCTGGCCGCCCGAGAGCATCGAGGGGTAGTTGTCCGCCCGGCTCTCCAGCCCGACCTTTCCGATTGCCTCCGCCGCCTCCATCGGCGAGGGGGCGATGTCCGCGATGAACTGGACGTTCTCCTGCGCCGTCAGGTTCGGCATCAGGTTGTAGGACTGGAAGACGAAGCCCATGTACTCGCGCCGGAAGCGGGTCAGGTCCGCGTCCGAGGGGTGGGAGAAATCCTTCCCCTCGATAAAGAGCTGTCCGTCGGTCAGCGTATCCATGCCGGCGATGATGTTCACCATCGTGGATTTGCCGCAGCCGGACTCGCCCAGCACCACGACGAATTCGTTTTTATAGATATCCAGATTGATCCCCTTCAAGACGCGGGCGACGCTGTCGCCCGAGGGGAATTCCTTGATGAGATTGCGGACGGAGATCAAGACCTCCTTGTCCTCTCCGAGGTTGAAGCTCAGGCCCTTGTCCTCGATCGCGATGGCCGTGAGGGACGCCATGGTCTCGCACAGCTCGAGATCGTCGGCGTCGTAAAGGCTGCCGTCGGCGCGGTTGATGATCTGGATGCAGCCGATGGTCTCGAAGCTGTTCTTGATCGGCACGCAGATCATGCTCTTCGTGACAAAGCCCGATTCCTCGTCCACGCTGCGGGAGAAGCGCTCGTCCTTCGAGGTGTCCTCGACGATGACGGACCTGCCCTCCTTGACGACCGAGCCGGCGATGCCCTGTCCGTTCTCGATCGTGATGCCGCTGATGTCCACGGGGCCCTGGTTGAAAATGGGGAAAAGGCGGTCGCTCTTCTTGTCCAGCACCCAGATCGACCCCGCCTCGCAGCCCAGCGTTTTGATGATGATCTCCAGGCAGGACGAAAGCGCGTTGTCCAGGACCTCCTCCTCGTGGAGCGCCTGCGTGATCTGCCAGACCGCCTGGTTGAAGCGCGTTTTCTTGTCAGTCATTGTCCTTCTCCTCCGCTATGTTTCTTTTTCCGAAGCCGATGACCTCATGGATCAGGATCTCCTTCCTGATCCCCTTGGGCCGGACCTTCCTGCGCCCCTCCGGGTTCTCGTGCACCAGCTCGCCCGCGGCCCTGAGGCACTCGGACGAGACCAGGATCTGGCCGCCCTCGGTATACCCCTCGATCCGGGAGGCGAGGTTCACGTTACGCCCGATCATGTCGTACTTTCTCCGCGTCTCCGAGCCGATGTTCCCGAGGATCGCCGTGCCGCTGTGGATGCCGATGCCCATTCCGAGCTCCGGGTAGCCGCGCTCCCGGTTCCACGCGTTCACCGCCTCCATGCGGCGCTGCATGGAGACCGCGCAGGCGACGGCGTCGCGCGCCGAATCCTTGTTGATCCTGGGCGCGCCGAAGACCACCACGATGGCGTCCCCGACAAAATCCAGGATATTCCCCTGCCAGGCGTTGATGATCTCGATCATCTCGGATATGTAGTGGTTGAGCATGTCGATGAACTGCATCGGTTCCATCTGCTCGGACAGCTCCGTCGAGCGGCGCAGATCGGTGAACATCATGGTGACGT
>CADCLH010000095.1 GCA_902802215.1 Oscillospiraceae bacterium | reverse complement strand
GGGCACCGAGGGCTTCGCCATGGGCCGCACCAACAACGACGGCTTCAACAATCTGCGCGATTACACGCCGGGCGAGGCGGTCGACATCCTGCTGATGGGCTCGTCGCACATGGAGGGCTTCAATGTGGCCCGGGACGAGAACGCCGCCGCCCTGCTCAACGAGCGCTTCGGCGGGGAACGCTATGTCTACAACATCGGCACCGCCGGCCACACCCTGCTCTACTGCGTCAAGCACCTCGACCGGGCGCTGACGGTCTACGCCCCCTCCGGCTGGGTGGTCCTGGAGACCATGAGTCTGGACTTTGCCCCCGGGGACATGGACGCCGTCGTCGGCGGGACCTATCCCGACATCCCCTCCCATACCGGCGGCCTCATCACCATGCTCCAGAAGCTCCCCTACCTGCGCCTGTGCTACACCAAGTATATCAAGAACGGAGAGCTCTTCAGCGGCATGGCGGACGGCCAGTACGAGGAGGGCGCCGCCTTCTCCGGCGACTATGCCGCCTCGCTCGAAGGGCTGCTGGACAAGCTCGCCCGGGAGAGCCGGGCGCACGGCGTGCGCGCGCTGGTCGTCTTCTCCCCGCCCGTGCTCATCGCTCCCGACGGGGCCGCCTATACCGAGACCGATCCCGAAAAGCTCGCGCTCTTTACCCGGCTGTGCGAAGAAAAGGGCATCGAGTTCCTTGATCTCACGGAGGTCTATCTCGAAGCGTACGACCGGCATGTCCTCCCCTTCGGCTTCTCCAACACCGCGCCCCTCGTGGGCCATCTGAACCGGCAGGGACACCGGCTCTTCGCCGACGCCGTCGCCGCCCGGATCGCGGAGAGGGAGGGCTGAGCATGCTGTTCAACAGTCTGACCTTTGTGATCTTCTTCACCCTCGTCTGCGCCCTCGCCGCCCTGACCAACACCGCGCCCTTCCGCGGCATGGAGCGGGAAAAGCGCATGCGCGTCCGGCACCTGCTGCTGCTTCTGGCAAGCTATGTCTTCTACGGCTGGTGGAACTGGAAATGCTGCGCGCTGATGCTGGGGCTGACGCTCACCGCCCACGTCTGCGCCCTGCACATGGACGGAAAGCGCCGCCGCCTCGCGCTGGGCGTCGGGGTCGTGCTGCCGCTGCTGATCCTCGGCGTGTTCAAGTACTTCAACTTCTTCGTCGACTCCTTCTGCGCGCTCTTCGGCATCGCCCGCGCCGGGTCGCTGAGTATCCTCCTGCCCGTCGGCATCTCCTTCTATACCTTCCAGTCGCTCAGCTACACCATCGACGTCTCCCGCGGCAAGCTCGCCCCCGAGCGCGATTTCGTCAGGACCGCGCTGTACATCGCCTTCTTCCCGCAGCTCGTCGCCGGACCCATCGTCAAGGCCGGGGACTTCATCCCCCAGCTGCACGAGGAGCGGACCGTCACGACGGAGGGACTCGCCCTCGGCGTGCAGTACTTCGCCTTCGGCCTGTTCAAGAAGATCGTGCTGGCCGACAACCTCGGCGTCTTCGTCGACGCCGTGCACGCCGCGCCCGACGCCTACAGCGCCGGCACCCTGCTGCTGATGGCCTACGCCTACGCCATCCAGATCTACTGCGACTTCTCCGGCTACTCCGACATGGCCGTCGGCTGCGCCCGCATCCTCGGCTATGACCTGCCGCGCAACTTCAACCTCCCCTACCTCTCCCAAAACGTCAGCGAGTTCTGGAAGCGCTGGCATATCTCGCTGGGCTCCTGGCTCCAGGACTACCTGTACATCCCGCTCGGCGGGAACCGGCGCGGCGAGGCGCGCACCTACCTCAACCTCTTCCTGACCATGACCGTCGGCGGGCTCTGGCACGGCGCCGCCTGGACCTTCGTCGCCTGGGGCGCGCTGCACGGGGCGGCGCTCTGCCTGCACAAGCTCTGGACCAAATGGCGCAGGGCGCGCGGCGTCGGAAGCGGCGGCCCGGTCCTGACGGGACTGAACGTGCTGCTGACCTTCACCTGGGTCAGCCTCTGTCTCGTCGTCTTCCGCGCCGACAGCATCGGCAAGGCCTTCCGCATCCTCGCGAACATCTTCACCCTGCACCCCGGCGTGAGCTTCGTCAGCTTCTGGGCCGTGACCGCGCTGGTCCTGACCGCGCTGTGCTCCGCTGCCGCCGTTCTTCGCAGCAGCAAAAACGGCACGCGCCCCGACGGCTGGTACCCCACCGTCGATCTGACGCGCTTCGGCGGCCTGACGCTGTTCTTCGCCTTCGTCGGGCTGACCCTCGCGCTCGCCTACACCGGGCAGAGTCCTTTCATTTATTTCCAGTTTTAATACGGTTCTCCGATAAAAGGAAGCGTTTTATCGGAGGCTCGTATAATTTGTCCACGCCCCGCATAAGCTAAAGCGGGTGATGGAAATGAAACACGATATCAAATGGAAAGCGCTGCTCCCCTCGCTGGCGATCCCGCTGGCGACGGGCGGTCTGTCCGCCTTTTTGACCCGCGACGGGATGCGCCGCTTCAACTCTCTGGCAAAGCCCCCGCTGAGTCCGCCGCAATGGCTCTTCCCCGTGGCCTGGACCGCGCTGTACCTGATGATGGGCACGGCCTGCTACCTGGTCTGGGTCTCCGACGCCTCCCCCGCGCGCAAGGAGCGGGCGCTGACCGTCTACGGGCTGAGCCTCGCGGCCAACTTCCTGTGGCCGATCCTGTTCTTTACCATGGACGCCTGGCTGCTCGCCTTCTTCCTGCTGCTGGTGCTGCTGGCGCTGGTCGCCGTCTCCGCCCTGCGCTTCTCCGCGATCACGCCCCCGGCCGGGAAGCTGATGATCCCCTATCTTCTCTGGCTCGTCTTCGCGGGCTACCTCAATCTCGGAGTCTGGGTTTTGAACCGCTGAATCCTCTCCGGCGCCGTATCAAACGGCGCCGGTTTTTTACGTTTTCTTTCCGAATGTCCATACATTTTTGCCCGGTTCAAACAACGAATTGCCCAAAAAAGTTCTGCGCTCTTCTTTTTAAAGTGTTTATCTTGCATAATGTCCGGCCGTGTGTTAGAATACGGACGATAGTATCGTAGGATTATTCTGCGCATTTTTCGGATTGGAGGAACGCTTATGGGAGAGAAAGCCCGGATCATCACGGTCGCAGGCAAGGGCGGCGTAGGGAAAACGTCCATCTGCGCGTCGATCGTCCGGCTTTTGGTTGAGAACTGCCCGGACAAGAAGATCCTCGCCATCGACGCCGACCCCGCCGTCGGCCTGTCGGTCGCGCTGGGGGTCGACGTCAAGCTGACGCTCGACGATATCCGCCAGAGCATCGTCGACAGCGTCGAAAACGGCGAGACCCGGGAGGCTCTCGAATTGCTGAGCGAGGCGCGCTTCCGCATCTTCGACGCGCTGGTGGAGATGCCCGGCTTCGCCTTCCTCGCCATCGGCCGGCCCGAGAGCTCCGGCTGCTACTGCAAGGTCAACTCCTACCTCAAGGAGGTCATCAGCCTGCTCGCCAACAGCTTCGACTACGTCGTCATCGACGGCGAGGCCGGCATCGAGCAGATCCAGCGCCGCGTGATGGAGAAGGTCACGCACCTCATCCTCGTCACCGACCAGAGCAAAAAGGGCGCGCAGGTCATCGGCACCATCAAGCAGGTCGCCGACGAGCTGATCGCCTACGACCGCATCGGCGTCATCGTCAACCGCGTCACCAACCCCGAGCTCGTGGACGCCTTCAAGGCCCCCGGCGTCGACGTGCTCGCCTTCATCCCCGCCGACAGCGCCTTCGCCGCAAACGACATCATGGGCAAAAGCGTCATGGCCCTCCCCGCGGATTCCCTTATGCTCAAGGGAGCGCAGGAAGCGCTCCGCAATATAGAAATTCTGTAAAAAGAGGTGTAAACATTTGAAAGATCTTAAGCATCTGATCTTCTTCGAGAACCTGCTTGAGAACGCTGACAATGAGCTGGTCAAACAGGCTCAGGCCGAGGGCGATCTCGCCGTCGGCTATACCTGCTACCACGTCCCCGAGTGCCTGCTCAACGTCGACAAGTGCTTCTCCGTGCGTCTGCGCGCCCCCAACACCGGCTCGATCGACATCGCCACCTACTACATGTCCAACTACACCTGCGAGTACGCAAGAGCGCTGGTGGAGCGCGGCATCGAGGGCGGCTACCAGTTCCTCGACGCCATGATCGGCGTGGACGCCTGCTCCATGATGAACCGCGCCATGGAGCACTTCGAGATCCTCCACGTCAACGACAAGCCCAACTTCTTCGTCACCCACTGCGACATCCCCTACAAAATCACCGACTACACGCTCGACTCCTACGTCAAGCAGATGCGCCTGCGCGTGCTCGACGTGCTGACCGAGAAGTACGGCGTCGACACCTCCGACGCCGCCATCCGCAAGGCGGTCGAGGAGCACAACGAGGTCTGCGCCATCCTCTCCGAGATCAGCGAGCTGCGCAAGAAAAAGAACCCCGTCGTCACCGGCTACGAGTTCCATGTCCTCAACCTCGTCTCCTACACCTGCCCCAAGCGCCTGATCCTCCCCTACCTGCGCGAGACGCTCGAGGAGATCAAAAAGCGCAAGCCCGACAAGAAGAACCCCTACCGCGCCCGCGTGGCCATCGTCGGCTCCGAGATCGACGATCCCAGCCTCACCAAGCTCATCGAGGGCTGCGGCGCGCTGGTCGTGTCCGACCGCTACTGCTTCGGCTCCACCCCCGGCCGCGAGATCATCGAGCTCAAGGACGACGAGGACGCCCTGCGCCAGATCTGCCTGCACGTCATGCAGCATTCCGAGTGCGCCCGTTACATCTCCGACGAGAAGGTCCTCCAGCGCCGTGAGACCGCCGACCGTCTGGCCAAGGAGTTCAACGCCGAGGGCATCATCTACGAGCAGATGAAGTACTGCGACTACTGGGGCTTCGAGCGCGCGCTCGTCTCCCACATCATGCACGACGAATACGGCTGGCCCGTCCTGAGCGTCGACCGTCTGTACAACAACGGCAACTCCGGTCAGCTCCGTACCCGCGTGCAGGCCTTCGTAGAGTCGCTTGAGATCAAACGTATCCACAAGGAGGCGCAGAAGAATGGCTAAGAAAAAGGCTGTCTACCCGAATCCCGAATTCTGGAAATGCAAAGACAACATCGACTGGAAGGCCCAGGGCGAGAACCTCAAGGAGGTCGGCGCGATCGCGTGGGATCTCCTGAAGGCCACCGACTGGAAGCAGTTCGGTCAGGACTGCCTGAACGACTGCAAGGCCGACTGGGAGCGCGTCAAGGACGAGTACCAGGCCTTCATGGGCCTCAGCGGCGCCGAGAAGTGGGACCGCGTCATCAACGGCGAGCGCAGCCTCGGCCGTCTCTACCGCAAGGGCGCGATGGCCACCGTCCGCCGCGAGTGGCGCGGCATCAAGGACACCGCCTATGACTTCTACGAGTGGGCCCACATGTGGGGCATGCTCCTGATGACCTTCTCCCGCGACCTCATCCCCGCCATGAACAGCGCGCTGTGGTACCGCTGGATGATCTCCTACTTCTGCTGCCACGGCTTCATGGACAAGAACCTCATGGGTCTGCGCGGCTCCAACCTGCGCATGAGCCACCTGCTCATCTTCGATATCTTCCGCTACGTGGCCGAGAACCTCGTGCTCAACGCCAAGTGCGACAAGAAGAACGGCAACAGCGACGAGCTCAACAAGCGCACCGTCCTGTTCGACGAGATGACCATGGGCCAGATCATGGCCGGCTTCCCCGACCTCTACGGCTTCCCCCACCAGCTGCTGGCCGTGTTCCTCGTCTCCGAGCTTGACCAGCTCACCTGCATCCCCTACATCGACGCGGTCGAGTCCTACGGCCTGCCCGCCGATACCTGCCCCGTCCCCTCCTCCGAGTGCGGCGCGCTGGTCATCGACGCCCTGCCCCACATGGGCTCCTGCTTCCTGTCCTCCTCCATGCCCTGCGACGGCTCCACGATGGCCTCCTCCTACTACAGCCGCCGCTTCCCCGACCTGCCCGTTTTCCACCTCTGCTTCCCCGTCCGCTACCTGGATGAGGAGACCGTGCAGATGGGCGCCGAGGATATCCGCGCCTGCATCAAGTTCGTCGAGGACGTGACCGGCGCCAAGTGGAACTGGGACGCCTACTTCACCCAGATCAAGCGCTTCAACCTCGAAACCAAGTACGAGCTGAACAAGTGGGACGTCAACAAGTCCGACCGCCCGCAGCTGCTCGGCCCGGCCTACGAGCTGTTCCGCAAGTGGAACTACGAGATGGACGGCGGCGCCGACCCGCGTACCATGGCTACCTTCGAGAAGGTCGACAAGATCATGATGAAGGCCTACGAGAACGGCGAGACCGCATGGCCCGCCTACAAGATGAAGTACCGCGCCATCGTCTGGTCCTGCCCGGCCCACTACTACGCGAACTTCTCCAACTGGCTCGCCAACTGCTGGGGCGTCGACGTGCTCGTCGAGATGGAGTCTCTGAACTTCACCAAGGAGCTCGAGACCGAGGACAAGGAAGAGGCCCTGCGCGACCTCGCCCGTCTGTACGAGCGCATGGTCATGCGCCGTCACACCAACGGCGGCTACCAGAACGTCGTGGACGAGCTGTGGAAGCAGTGCGAGGACTGGAACGCCAAGCTCATCATCATGTACCAGAACGTCGCCTGCAAGAACATGGCCACCGTTCAGGGCATCCTCGACGACCAGGGCCGTCAGCGCGGCTACGATCTGATCTGGATCGAGCACGACCTGATGGACCCGCGCACCATCTCCCGCCGCACCATGCGCGACAAGGTCAGCGAGTACATGCGCACGGTCATGAAGGCCGAGCCCGTCGACCCGTCCCTCGTCGAGTTCGAGGACGAGGTATGCATGTAGTCAGAAGAAGCCGGGTCCATTTCGCTTCCGCGGTTTCCGTAAGAGCCGCGAAAGCTCCATATCCCCCGGCTCCTTCTTCCTCTCAAAATCAAACCCGCTGCGCTGGGCTTTGATTTTGTAAAAAAGAGGATGCCGCGCTGCGGCGATTGAACCGGTCATCGCCTGCGGGCGATGAAATTGGAGGGGACGAGCCCTCAGTCAGCCTCAGGCTGACAGCTCCCCTTGCAGGG
>CADCLH010000094.1 GCA_902802215.1 Oscillospiraceae bacterium | reverse complement strand
GGGGCGAAAAAGTGCCGGTTGTAAACAGAGTCGAAGTGTGATATTCTAAGATGAATGATTATTGTTTGTTCCCGGCGGGGTTTCCGCCCCGCCGGAGAAAGAGGAGACGGGCATGGTACTTGCGGTCACGGGCATCACGGGCCACTCCGGCGGCTTTCTGCTCCGCCAGCTCATCGACCACCGCTTCGACGGGACGCTGCGCGTCCTCGTGCGCGAGAGCTCGAACACCCGCGCGCTGGACGATTCGGGGCTGAAGGTCGAAAAGGTCGTCGGCAGCGTGAAGGACGACGCCTCTTTGCGCGCGCTGGTCCGCGGCGCGGACACGGTGGTGCACATCGCCGGGATCTGGGACACGCCGCGCCTGCTTGAGGCCATCGAGGCCGAGGGCGGCGTCGGCCACGCCGTGCTGGTGCACACCAGCGGCATCTATTCCAAGCACAAGATGGCCTCCGGCGTGTACAAGCAGATCGAGGAGAGCATGAAGCCCTATCTTGACCGCGGCATGAACGTCACGATCCTGCGCCCGACCATGATCTTCGGGGACATCCGGGACCATAACGTCTCCAAGTTCATCCGCATGGTCGACCGCTTCCCCGTCATGCCGATGATCGACCGCGGCCTCGCCCCGGTCCAGCCGGTCAACGCCCGCGATCTCGGACAGGCCTACTACAAGGCCGCCATGCATCCCTCGCTGCCGGAGCGGGAATACATCTGCTCGGGCGAACGCCCGGTCAGCGTGCGCGAGCTGTGCGAGCTGATCGGGAAGTACCTCGGCAAAAGGGTGCGCTTTGTGAGCGTGCCCATGGGCGTCGGCGTCGCCGGGGCCCGGCTCGTCAAGGGGCTGACCCTCGGCAAAATCGACTATGTGGAAAAGGTGCTGCGCCTCGGCGAGGACCGGAGCTTTCCGCACGAGGCCGCAACACGCGACTTCGGCTACGAGCCCGAGCCCTTCGAGCTCGGCCTGAAGCGTGAGGTGGAGGAATACATCCATGCCCGAAAGTAAGACCGTTCTCTTTCTCTCCAACCACTTCATCACGCTCTATTTCTTCCGGCGCGAGCTGATCGAGCGGCTGATAAGCCGCGGACACCGCGTCGTGCTCAGCATGCCCGACGACGAGCGCAATTCCTACTTCTCCGACCTCGGCTGCGAGATCATCGTCACCCCCATGTCCCGGCGCGGGCTCAACCCCGTCGAGGACCTGAAGCTGCTCAGGCAGTACCGGAGCATCCTGCGCAAGGTGCGGCCCGACGTCATTTTCAGCTACACCTCCAAGCCGGACATCTACGGGTCGCTGGCCTCGAACGCGCTCGGGTACCGGCAGGTCTGCAACATCACGGGGCTCGGCTCCTCGCTGGTGTACGACAATCTGCTGGCCAAAACCGTGCGCGCGCTCTACCGCGTTTCGATCAGAAAATGCTACAAGGTCTTTTTCCAGAACAGCGGCGACAAGGACTATTTCGTGCGCCACCGCATCGTGAAGGACAACTGGGAGGTCATCCCCGGCTCCGGCGTGAACCTTGAACAGCACGCCCTCACGCCCATGCCCGACGACGGGGAGATCCGCTTCCTCTACAGCGGGCGCATCATGGCGGTCAAGGGCATCGATCAACTGCTCGACTGCGCGAAGGCGGTGCGCGAAAAGCACCCCGAGACCCGCTTCTACCTCGCGGGCTTCATCGAGCAGGAGAAGCTGCGCGCTCCCATCGAGGCCGCGCAGAAGGCCGGATATGTGGAGTATCTGGGCTTTCAGAAGGATATCGACAGCTGGATCCGCCGCTGTCACTGCACGATCCTCCCCTCGCTCGGCGGCGAGGGCGTGCCCAACGCCGTGCTCGAATCCGCCGCGACCGGCCGCGCCTGCATCGTGTCCGACATCGACGGCTCGCGCGACGCGGTGGACGACGGCGTGACGGGCTACCTGTTCCGCCCCGGCGACAGCGCGGACCTCACCGACAAGGTCGAGCGCTTCCTCGCCCTGTCGAAGGAGGAACGCGAGCGGATGGGACTCGCCGGGCACGAGAAGGCCGCGCGCGAGTTCGACCGCGAGATCATTGTCCAACGCTATCTGCGGGAGGTCGAGGGATGAACAAATACCTCCGCGCGCTCGTCGTCTATCCGACGGGCGCCGTCAAAATGGGAGCGCTCAAGCTCCTGCACGGGCGCGGCTTCTCCGGCCCCGCCCTGTGTCAGGTCTCGCCCCGCGCCGAGCTCACCGTCGACCGGGGAGCGACGCTCTCGATCGGCTCCGGCTTCAAGATGCGGCCCGGGGCCGTGCTCCGCGTGCGCCGCGGCGCGGTCTGCCGCATCGGAAAGAACGTCTCCTTCAACATCAACAACATGCTGGCCTGCCAGGAGGCGGTCACGCTCGGCGACGACGTGATCCTCTCCCCCAACGTCCAGATCTACGACCACGACCACGACTACCGCGCCGAGGGCGGCGTGGCCGCCATGAAATACAAAACCAGCCCCGTCGTCATCGGCAGCAACGTCTGGATCGGCGCCAACTGCGTCATCCTGCGCGGCACGCACATCGGCGACAACTGCGTCATCGGCGCGGGCTGCGTCCTGCGCGGCGACATCCCCGCCAATTCCGTCGTCACCCAGGAGCGCAAAACCGAGATCCGTATCCGGGAGGAAACGCCATGATCCGTATCCTGCAGATGATCGGCAGCCTCAACGTGGGCGGCTCGCAGACTATGATCCTCAACATCTACCGCAACATCGACCGGGAGCAGATGCAGTTCGACTTCATCCTCGACCACCCGGACGAGACCTATTTTGCCGACGACGTCAGGGCGCTCGGCGGGCGGATCTTCACCCTGCCCGTCTTTCGCGGCACCAACGCCGGGGAGGTCCGGCGCGACTGGAACAACTTCCTCTACTCCCACCCCGATTACCACGTGCTGCACTCCCATGTGCGCTCCTACGCCTCGCTGTATCTGCCGGTGGCGAAGAAGCACGGACTCAAGACCATCATCCACAGCCACAACATCTCCAACGGCACCGGCATGACCGCGACCGTCAAGGACGTGCTGCAAAAGCCCCTGCGGTATCAGGCCGACGTTCTGATGGCCTGCTCGACCGAGGCGGGGCGCTGGCTCTACGGCGACAAGGCCGTGCAGAGCGACCGCTTCGTCTTCCTGCCCAACGCCGTCGATACCCGCCGCTTCCGGCCCGACAGCGAAAAGCGCCTGCGCACCCGGCGCGAGCTCGGGCTCGAGGACCGCTTCGTCATCGGCCACGTCGGCCGCTTCAGCGAGGCGAAAAACCACGGCTTTTTGCTGGAGATCTTCAAGGCCGTGCGCGAGCGCGAGCCGAAGGCCGCCCTGCTGCTCGTGGGCGAGGGCGCATTGCAGCAGCAGACCGCCCGGAGGGCCGTCGAGCTCGGCGTGGCCGACGACGTCATCATGACCGGAAACCGCAACGACGTGCCCGAGCTGCTCGGCGCGATGGACCGCTTCTGCTTCCCCTCGCTGTGGGAGGGGCTGCCCGTGACGCTCGTCGAGGCGCAGGCCGCGGGCCTGCCGTGCATCATCTCCGACACGATCACGCACGACGTGGACGTGTCGCCGCTGGTGACGAGGCTCCCGCCCGAGAACGCGGAGCGCTGGGCCGACGAGCTGCTCGATCCCAAGCATTACCGCGCCGACGCCACGGCCTACATCGTCCGTTCCGGCTTCGACGTGCGCTCCTCGGCGCAGCGCATGTTCGAGCTCTACTCCCGTCTCGACCGCGAGGCGCGTCAGGAGGCGGGCAGATGAAGCCGGACAGGCAGACGCTTCTGTTTTACATCAACTCCCTGCACCGGGGCGGCGCACAGCGCGTGCTGGTGCAGCTCGCCGGGTGCTTCGCGCGGGCCGGTTGGCGGGCGGTGCTGGTCACCTCCTACCGCGAGGCCGACGAGTACCCGGTCCCCGAGGGGGTGGAGCGCGTCTCCATGGAGGACGCGCAGAAGCCGCAGAACGCGCTGCGGCGCAATCTCAGCCGCATCCGCGCCCTGCGGAGGCTCTGCCGTCAGTACCGGCCCGCGGCGCTGATCTCCTTCATGGCCGAGCCGAACTTCCGCGCGGTGCTCGCAGCCCGCGGTCTCGGCGTCAAGACGATCGTCTCGGTGCGAAACGCGCCGGAGAAGGAGTACTTCAACCGCCTCTTCCGCTTCGTCGGGCAGCACGTCCTGCCGCTGGCCGACGGCTGCGTCTTCCAGACCGAGGGCGCGCGGGCGTGTTTCCCCGAGAAGCTGCAAAGAAAATCCGCGGTCATCATGAACCAGGTGGACGAGGCCTTCTTCGACCGCCCGGCCTGCACGGAGCCGCGCGATATCGCCGCCGTCGGCAGGCTCACGGCCCAGAAAAACCACGCGCTGCTGATCCGCGCCTACGCCGCCCTCGACCCGGTCGGCGACCGGCTGGTGATCTTCGGCGAGGGCGAGAGGCGCGCGGAGCTGGAGGCGCTGGTACGGGAGCTCGGTCTTGAAGGGCGGGTGCTGCTGCCGGGGCTGAGCGCCGATGTCCCGCGGGATATCGGGGACAAAAAGCTCTTTGTGCTGCCCTCCGACTACGAGGGCATGCCCAACGCCCTGCTCGAGGCCATGGCGCTCGGTCTGCCCTGCGTCGCCACGGACTGCCCCTGCGGCGGCCCCGCGGAGCTGATCGACAGCGGGAAAAACGGGCTGCTCTTCCCCGTCGGGGACGAAGCGGCCCTGACGGACGCGCTGCGGGAGCTGCTGTCCGACGCGGGAAAGCGCGCTTCTCTCGCGCGCGCCGCCCGGGAGACCGCCGAGGGCTTCCGGCCCGAGGCCATTTTCAGGCAATGGGAACACTACGTGCAGTCGGTCATCGACGGAAAGGAGCGCCGGACATGAGTTTAGCGGGGCTGAAATACTTTCTCACCAAGCCGGGCGGCTGGTTCTTCTTCCTGTCGAGCCGCGGCCTGCTCAACCGGATGGACGACGAGGCCTATATCAAACGGGTGTTCAAATACTCGCTCGGCTACGAGCTCGATCTCGAGCATCCGAAGACCTACAACGAGAAGCTCAACTGGCTCAAGCTGCACGACCGCAGGCCGCTGTATACGCGCATCGTGGACAAATACGAGGTCAAGGGCTACGTCGCGGAGAAGATCGGCGAGCAGTATGTCGTACCGGTCATCGCCGGTCCGTGGGATTCGGCGGATGAAATCGATTTCGACGCGCTGCCGGAGCGCTTCGTTCTCAAGTGCACCCACGACTCCGGCGGCGTCGTGATCTGCCGGGACAAGGCCGCCTTTGACCGCGAGGCGGCGAAGGCGAAGCTCGCCAGGGCGCTCGGGCGCAACTTCTACTGGTCCAACCGCGAGTGGCCCTACAAGGACGTCAAGCCCCGCGTGTTTGCGGAGCGGTACCTGGAGGACGAGAGCGGCGGACTGCGTGACTACAAGGTCATGTGCTTCAACGGCGTCCCCCGTCTGATCCAGGTCCACAACGGGCGCTTTTCTCACCATACGCAGGATTACTACGACACGGACTGGAACCGTCTCCCCTTTGAGCAGGGGATCCCCATGTCCGCGCAGCCGGATGACAGGCCGGACTTCCTGGATGAGCTCCTCTCGCTGTCCGCGCTTCTCTCCGCCTCTTTTCCCCATGTGCGCGTCGACTTCTTCCATGCGGACGGACAGCTGTACGTCGGGGAACTCACGCTTTATGATTCCTCGGGTTTTGAACGCTTCGAGCCCCCCTCCTATGACCGCATGCTCGGGGATCTGATCGACTTGGGAAAGGTGTAAGACAAGATGGAATACCTGGAAAGCATCAACGATTTTATCAACGGCATCGTATGGGGCGTGCCCATGCTCGTGCTGATCCTCGCCGTCGGGATCTTTTTCACCGTGCGTCTGGATTTCATGCAGTTTCGCTTCTTCGGCAGGATGCTGCGCAAAACCGCCGGCCGTGTCCGCGACAACGGCGAGGACGGCGCCAGCGGCGAGGTGAGCTCCTTCCAGGCGGCGATGACCTCCGTCTCCGCGATCGTCGGCTCCGGCAACATCGCAGGCGTGGCTACCGCCCTCGTCTGCGGCGGTCCCGGCGCGCTGTTCTGGATGATCGTCGCCGCGCTCATCGGCATGGCGACCAAATTCGCCGAAATCTGCCTCGGCATGCTCTGGCGCAGGCAAAGCCCCGACGGGAGCATGCAGGGCGGCGCCATGTACTACCTGGCCGACGGCCTCGGGAAAAAATGGCTGGGCGTTCTGTTTTCGTTCCTGGTCATCCCCTTCGCCTTCGTGATCTCCGCCGTCGTCGATACCAACACCATCGCGACCGCGGTCAACGAGCAGTTCGGCGTCAGCCCCGTGGTCGTGGGCTCTGTGCTGGCCGTCGTATGCGCCCTCGTGATCTTCGGCGGGAGCAGGCGCGTCGGCCGCGCCTGCGAGCTGGTCGCGCCCTTCATGGGCGGCGCCTATATTCTGGCCGGACTGCTCGTCATTATCCTCAACCTCTCCCTGCTCCCCTCCGCTCTGGTACAGATCGTGGAGGGCGCCTTCGCCCCCCGTGCCGTGACCGGCGGCGCGGTCGGCTCCGTCTTCATCTGCATGCGCTACGGCATTGCCCGCGGCGTCTACTCGAACGAGGCCGGTCTCGGCACCGCCGCGATGGTCCACAGCGGCGCGAGGGTCTCGCACCCTGCGGAGCAGGCCATCTGGGGACCGGTGGAGGTCTTCTTCGATACGATCGTCGTCTGTTCGATCACGGCCCTGACCATCGTCATGAGCGGGCTCTGGGCCGACGGACGCTTTGACGGAGCCGCGCTGACCATGCGCGCCTTCGAGAAGATGCTGCCCGGGCAGTTCGGCCTGTACATCTGTCTCGGCTCGGTCGTCCTCTTTGGTTTCTCCTGCCTCATCAGCTACTATGTGTACGCCGAGCGCGCCGCCGTCTATATCTTCGGCGAGCACTGCCGTCCCGTTGTCAAGCTCCTCTGGATCGTTTTCATCCTCGTCGGTTCGGTGACGACGCTGGGCTTCGCCTGGGACCTCGCGGATACCTTCAACGGGCTGATGATCATCCCCAACCTCATCGGTATCGTCCTGCTGAGCGGTCAGGTCGTCTCTGCGTGGAA
>CADCLH010000093.1 GCA_902802215.1 Oscillospiraceae bacterium | reverse complement strand
CGGCCCACATCCTGCGACACGCGCGCGGCCATCGGCACGGCCGACACGCCCGCGGAGCCGATCAGCGGGTTGATCTTGCCGCCGGAGGTCCTGTACATCACGAGACCGCCGCACAGACCGCCGACCGTCGAGATCGAGAACGCGATCAGGCCCAGCACGATGATCTTGATGGTCTCGAGCTTGAGGAAGTTGTCCGCGACCATCGTCGCGCCGACCGAGGTGGCGAGGAAGATCGTCACGATGTTCATCAGCGCGTTCTGCGCCGTGTCGGAGAGACGGTCGGTCACGCCGCACTCACGGAACAGGTTGCCGAGCATCAGACAGCCGATCAGCGGAGCGGTCGAGGGCAGGAGCAGGATCACGAAGGTCGCCACGACGATGGGGAAGACGATCTTCTCGGTCTTGGAGACCTCGCGCGACTGCACCATCTTGACCTTGCGCATCTTGTCGTTGGTCATGGCCTTCATGATCGGCGGCTGGATCAGCGGGATCAGGGCCATGTACGAATACGCTGCGATCGCGATCGGGCCCAGCAGCTCGGGCGCGAGCTTGGTGGTCAGGTAGATGGCCGTGGGGCCGTCGGCCCCGCCGATGATGCCGATCGAGGCGGCCTGCGGACCGGTGAAGCCGAGCAGGACCGCGCCGAAGAAGGCGATGAACACGCCCAGCTGGGCCGCCGCGCCGAGCAGCAGGCTCTTGGGGTTGGCGAGCAGGGGGCCGAAGTCGGTCATCGCGCCGACGCCCATGAAGATGAGCGAGGGGTAAATGCCGGCCTTGACGCCGATGTAGAAGAAGTCGAGCAGGCCCGCCTGGCGCATGACCGCGCCGTAGCTGTGGTAGGCCGGACTGGACGAGTCGAGGAAGGCCTCCCAGATCTCGGGGTGGTACAGGGCGTTGGCACCCATGCCCACGAAGTAGCTCAGGTTCGAGAGCAGGCAGCCGAACGCGATGCCGCACAGCAGCAGCGGTTCAAACTTCTTGGCGATGCCGAGGTAGAGCAGCACAAAGGCGATGAGGATCATCACCAGGTTCTTCCAGCCGCCCTCCGTCACGACGAAGGCGGCGAAGCCGGATTCAAGACCCAGCTTTTGCAGGACGCCCAGAATATCCATAAGCGCCCCCTTATGCGATCACGACGAGCGGCGAATCGGTCTCCACGACAGCGCCCTTGCTGACCAGGATCTGGGCGACGGTGCCGGACTTGGTGGAGACGACCTCGTTCTCCATCTTCATGGCCTCGAGGATGATGAGCACATCGCCCTCCTTGACCTGCTGGCCCTGCGCGACGTTGATCTTGAGGATGTTGCCGGGCATCGGGCTCTTGACGACCTCGCCCGCGGCGACGGCGCCCGCGGCGGGCGCAGGAGCGGCGGCAACAGGAGCGGCGGCCGCGACAGGCGCAGGTGCGGCGGCAGGCGCGGGAGCGGCGGGAGCCTTGAGCTCGTACTCGTCGACGAGCATGGCCTCGCCCTGCTCGACCTCGACCTCATAAACGCGGTTGTTCAGCGTGACCTTATACTTCATCTTCTTTGACCTCCCTGATGGAAATAAAGCGCAGCTCGTTGAGCGGCTTGCCGAGGGTGTCGGCTACGATGGCCATGCACATGGCCGCGGCGCGGGGATCGGTGTCGTAGAGCTTGAACTCGCCCGCGGTGCCGGGAGCCGGGTCCGCCTTGACGGGCGGCGCCGCCGGAGCGGCAGCCGGAGCGGCGGCGGCCGGAGCAGGCGCGGGGGCCGCCTTCTTGCGGGTCATGATCCTGCCCATGAGGAAGATGACCAGCATCAGCATCACGAGCCCCAGAAACACGACGAGGTAGCCGAGCAGGGCGTAGCCCGCGGCGTTGGGGACGGAGATGTTTACCAGATCGATCATGGCGCTTCCTCCTGCTTAGAGCTTCTCGATGGAGTAACGGACCTTCTTCTCCTCGGCGGCCTTGCGCTCGGCGAAGAACTTCTCGGCCACGGGCGGGAAGGAGATGTAGCTGAGCACGTCCTCCTCGCACCTGGCGGTGTCGCCGAGCTCGGCGGCGGCCTTCTCGTACAGGTCGGCGGGCAGGGTCTCGGCAAAGCGGCCCTCGATGGGCTTGTCGCCGCCGAGGATCTTGGCGCGGACCTCGGGGTCGATGGGCGCGGGGGTCTTGCCGTACTCGCCGCGGCAGTAGGCCTTCATCTCGGCGCCCACGTTCTTGTAGCGCTCCCCGGCCAGCACGTTCTGCACGGCCTGGGTGCCCACGAGCTGGGAGGTCGGGGTGACGAGCGGGGGATAGCCCATGTCGGCGCGCACGCGCGGGGTCTCGAGCAGGGCCTCGTCGAACTTGTCGAGCTTGCCGAGCATCTTGAGCTGGCTGAGCAGGTTCGAGAGCATGCCGCCCGGGATCTGGTAGGTCAGGCACTGGGTATCGGTGGCCATGGAGATCGGGTTGAGCGTTCCGTCGGCGAGGAAATCGGCCCGGATGGGTTTGAAGAAGTCGGCCATCTGATGCAGGATCTCGGGGTCCAGACCGGTGTCGTAGCCCATCTCGCGGAAGGTGTACTCGAGCGTCTCGGTCGCGGGCTGGCTGGTGCCGCCGGAGAAGGGGGAGATCGCGGTGTCGATGACGTCGGCCCCGGCCTCGACGGCCTTGAGGTAGGTCATGAAGGCCAGACCCGGGGTGCAGTGCGTGTGGACCACGACGGGCAGGTCCACCGCGTCCTTGATCGCGGAGACGAGATCATAGGCGGGCTGCGGCGAGAGGATGCCGGCCATGTCCTTGATGCAGATGGAGCCGACGCCCATCTCCTTGAGCTCCTTGACCATCTCGACATACTTGTCCAGCGTGTGGACCGGGGAGGTGGTGTAGGAGATGGCGCCGGAGGCCATGGCGCCGGACTTGACGGTCTCCTCAACGGCGACGCGGAGGTTGTCCAGGTCGTTGAGGGCGTCGAAGATGCGGATGATGTCGATGCCGTTGCGGACCGCGGCGCGCACGAAGCGGCGCACCACGTCGTCGCTGTAGTGCTTGTAGCCCAGAATGTTCTGGCCTCTGAGCAGCATCTGCAGCTTGGTGTTGGGCATTTTGGCCCGGATCTTGCGCAGGCGCTCCCAGGGGTCCTCATTCAGAAAGCGCAGGCAGACGTCGAAGGTGGCGCCGCCCCAGCACTCCACGGAATAAAACCCCGCCTTGTCGATGGTCTCGAGGATCGGCTCGAACTGGTCGTAGCCGAGACGGGTGGCCACCAGGCTCTGGTTTGCGTCGCGCAGGATGGTTTCGGTAAACTGTACTTTCTTCATACAATCCTCCTCTTTATGTGAAATATTCCTCTATTTGCACTCCTGTGACGGAAGCGCGCCGCGCTCCCAATCGTACAGAAAATAGCTGACGGAGAGAAGATCGGCGCTGCCGCCGGGGGAGAGGTTCCGTTCGATCAGTTCCCGGTCGAAGGCCCGCACCGCCTCCATGGAGGGGCGGGGCAGCAGAGCCGCGGCCCCGGCTGCGGCCAGAGCGGCCTCGGTCGGGCCGCCGCGGGCGACGAGATTGCTGTCGGTCCCGCGGGAGATGAGCCGCAGCAGGGCGACGACGCCCGCGTCGTTGCGGCTGAGCCCGTCCGAGAGGCCGGAAACGAGCTCCGGCAACGCATATTCTATCACGCCGGGCAGACCGGATGCAAGCTCTCCGCGGACGCCCTCGAGCCCGTATTCCAGATACAGGCGCTCCCCGGCGCTGCGGGGGGTCCCGCGCTTCCGGACCGCGGCGAAGTCCGCCGCCACGGCGGCTTTGCAGAGCGCCGCCGCCTCCGCGGCGATGCGCTTCGGATCGCGGCAGGGCGCGCCTGCGGACCAGAGCCTGCCGATCGCGGCGCAGACGGTCCCGAGCGTGAAGATCGCGCCCTTGTGGGTGTTGACGCCGCCGGTCGCGGCGAACATGGCGCGCTCGGCCTCCGCGCCGCGAGAACGCAGGAGCGTGAAGCAGGCCTCCGGTGCGTCCGCCCGATGCCGGACGCCGATGCGGAAGCAGTCGCCCCAGTAATCGCGCAGGGCCTCGGCGCTGCGGCGGAAGGTGTCGGGCGTCATGTCCCGGTGCGCGCCGTTGTTGTTCAGATCCACCAGCCCCGGCTTGGGCGTGGTCTCGACCTCCTCGATGAGCGCGCGGGTGCAGAGCTCCGAGACGCGGGCCGCGTCGACGGAAAAGAGCGCGTCCGTGAGGAGCTTCCGCACGGCGCTCTGGAGCTCCGGCACGCTGTGGAGGCGGCGGGAGGCGCAGTCCCGCCCGGGTTTGCCGCAGACGAGGCAGCGGCGGGGCAGGCTGCGCTCGAGCTTCTTCCCGTCCGGGGTGAGCACGTCCAGATCAAACAGCCGCCCGAGCGCGTCGCGGTCCTCGATCGCAAGGCACAGCGCCTTGAGCGCCTTCGCGTCCGCGTCGACGCACACAAACAGCTCCGGCCCGGTGGGGGCGAGCTTCGGCTCGCGGTGCAGGACCGGCATGCCCGCCTCGTCCAGCGCGGCGTCCAGCCGCGCGCAGCCCTCGAAATAGCCGCGGCGGATCAGCGGGGAGTCCTTGACGGGACCCGGGATGTTCAGCGTGAAGGAGACGAGCGGACGGGAGAAGGCCCCCAGCAGCTCCCGCTGCCGAGCTGCCCGCGCCTCCCGCGCGTCCAGCACCTCAGTGAGTGTGATTTCCCGCATCGCTCAGTAGTGCCGGGGGTCCGGCATGGCGCGGATCGCGGCCACGACGGGCGCGGCCTCCGCGCTCATGAAAAACCGGTACGTCGTCTCGGGCAGGAGGTGGCGGAAGCGTTCGAGCTCGCCGTCGTGGATGGCCTGACGCACGGTGCTGGCGCTGACGGTCTCCCCCCCGACGCCGAGGCGGGGAATCTCGCAGAAGCGAAGACCCGCCTCCGGCAGCGCGCGCGCCATGGTCTCGTTGTAGAGCGCGGTGACGTGGCTGCTCTTTTCCTCGCCCGCGTAGCGGGACGACAGGCCGAGGGTCTGCGCGATCTTCGCGAATACGGCGAGATCGAGCTCCGCGTGGGCCAGGATGGCCGCGTCCTCGTCGCGCAGAAAATAGCTTGGGAAGGTGGCGGAGGAGATGATGTAGGGGCCCGAGTCGTGCAGGATCACGTTTTCGAGATCGGCCGTGCCCTCCCGCACGAGCTTTTTGCGCACGGCGAAGGGGATGGGGCCCGCCTCCTCGCTCAGCAGGAACAGGTGCACCCAGTCGTTCTCCTTTGCGGCGGTCTCCACCAGAAAGCGGTGGCCGAGGGTGAAGGGGTTGGCGTTCATCACGACGGCGGCGCTGCGGCCCGGGCGCTTCGTTTTCTCCAGCGCGCGCAGGTAGCGCGAAAAGCCGTCGCGCCGGTTCTCCAGAAAGACCAGCTCGTCCCCGGCGCGGGCGATCTCATAGAAGCCGAGATCCTTGAAAATGCGGTCGTTTTTGACCTTGGTATACAGAAAAACATGGCTGTTGCCCTGCTCGACCTGGCGCTCCAGCAGATGGCTGACGACCTGGTTCATCAGCCCCTCGCCCCGGTGGGCGGAGGAGACGGCCAGGCAGCGCAGCGTGTTGTGAAAGCTGCTGCCGACGGCGATCAGCTCGCCGTCGTCGAAGACACCGCAGCTGTAGTCGAGATTGCGGTCGCGGCGGATGCCCTCCTGCCGGAGCAGCTCGTCCATCTGAAGCTGGGTGCGCGTGTCGCGCGGAGAGATCGCGCTCAGGGAAGCGGCCATGGGATTCACCTCGTTCGGGCTCCCTCCGCCGGAGAGCTCCGGCGGAGGGAGAAAATGGGCTTGCGACGGAAATTACATGATGCCGACCACCACGGCGAACAGCATGCACAGGATCGAGAAGACCCAGACGTACATAAAGCTCGCCTTGATGTGGTCCTTGATGTCGATATCGGCAAGGCCGATGCCGAGCAGGGTCGCGGGGACCATGGGGCTGATGAAGGTGGCGCAGTTGCGGCAGACCACCATCGCGACGGCGATGGGCAGGGCGTTGACGCCGAAGGCCTGGCCGATGCCGATGACGACGGGCAGCATGCCGTAGAAGTAGGAGTCGGTATCGAAGGCGAGGGCCAGAGGCACGGACAGCACGCCGATGACCAGAGGCAGCGCCTTGCCGAGCGCCTCGGGCAGGAAGCCGGCGACGATGTTGGCGAGGCAGCGGACCACGGAGGGCAGCGCGTCCTCGGGCAGCTCCATGACCTTGGCGGAGATGACCTTGCCGTCGGCGCCCATGCTGGAGGTCAGGATGCCCATCAGAACGGCGGCGCCCATCAGGGTCGAGCACATCATCAGAGCGGGACCGGCATGGAGGTTGATGATCTTCTTGTGCATCTTGGCGGTGAAGCCGTAGTTGACGAACAGGGCCACGGCAACGCCGACCATGAACGGGAAGTAGCTGGGGAACACGTCCCAGATGAGCATGGCGATGATGGCGACGGTCAGCAGGACGTTGAACAGGAAGAGCTTCGGGCGGGCCAGCTCGTTCTCGACCGCGGCCTCCTCGGCCGTCTCCTGCAGCTCCACGGTGCCCTCGGTCTCGGCGAGCTTGCCGTGCAGGCCGGCGCCGCGGCGCTTCTCCTGCCAGCCGGCGAAAGCCGCATGGGCCAGAGCCAGGACGATGCCGAAGATCTGGATGGGCAGGATGGTCTTCCAGAGCTGACCGGCCTCAATGCCGAGAACGGAGGCCGCGCGCATGGTGGGGCCGGCCCAGGGCATGAGGTTCAGAACGCCCATCGACAGCACCGCGATGCGCAGCAGCGTGGTCGGGCGCATGTGCATGCGCTTGTAGACCGGCAGCATGGCGGGGACCACGATGCAGAAGGTGGAGGCGCCGCCGCCGTCGAGGTGGCCGACCAGCGCGATGATGCAGGTGACGAGCGCGACGCCCATGACGTTGTCGCCCACCAGCTTCATCAGCTTGCCGATGATGACGTCGAACATGCCCGCGTCGGTCATGATGCCGAAGTAGAGCACGCTGAACACGAACAGGGCAGCGGTCGGGCCGGTGGAGTTGAAGCCGGCCTTGATCATGGCGGCGATGTTGTCGAAGCTGTGGCGGCCGCCGAGCACCAGGATCAGCGCGAGGATCGAGGGCCATACGATGAAGGCGATGGCGGGCTGGGTCTTGCTCTTGAACAGGGTGACGACGATGGCGACGATGGTCAGAAGACCGAGAATGCCGACGAGTGTGTTGCTCATAAAATCCTCTCTTTTC
>CADCLH010000092.1 GCA_902802215.1 Oscillospiraceae bacterium | reverse complement strand
GGTATTCTTCCTCGGTGTTGAGATACGGGATCAGAGGCTGCCGCCGGCGAAGTAGGCGAGAAGATGGAGCACCGTGCCGACGATCAGCCAGATCTTCGCACTGTTGAGGAGGCGGATCCTCTCCTGCCAGGGCGCCTTGCGGGCCTTGATGGACTTGACGAGGCCGACGATGCCGCAGATGCTGCACAGCCCGGTCAGGATGACGCTCCAGGCGAGCATCAGGTCCGCGTTCGGCGCCTTCTCGCCGCCCTGCTCCTGCGGCTGCGACATGGTGTAGTCGTCCGGCAGCTCCCAGCTCTGCTCCTTCTCGTCGCGGAGGGGGTTGTCGTAGTGCACGTCCTCCGTGACCGAGGCGTAGACCGGCGCCTGCACGCTCGCCGCGGGGGCCGCGGCCTCGGCGGGAGGAGCGGCTTCTGCGGGTTTGGCCGGTTCGGCGGGCTTGGCGGGCTCCGGGGCGGTCTGGACCGCGGCGGCCGCGCCCAGCCCCCAGAGGTCGGGAGCGTCAGCTCCGGCACCTTCTCGTCCTTCGGCGCGGGCGCGTCGAAGCTCGGCGAGGCGCCGAGCACCGGGTCCTGCTTCAGCTTGGGGTCGTCGGTGTACACGGGCTCGGGCGGCATCACGACGGACGCGGGAGCATCGAGCTTCTCGCCGCAGTTGGCGCAGAACTTGTGATCGTCCTCGATCGGAGCGCCGCAGTTCGGGCAGTATTTCATGTGTTTTCCCCTCCTGTCAGAGTGTTTCTGTGGCATTATGGAAACGTTTCATGTGAAACGGCGTCGCACTACGGCGCCAAAAACGCGAAGGCGGGCAGGTTGCGCAGCACCCAGAAGGCGAGGATCAGCGCGAGACTGACCCGTCCGGCCCACGCGGGCAGAGCGGTCGGCCTCAGCCCGAGGCCCGGGAACACGAAGCGCAGGTACTCCCGCAGCAGAAAATACGCGCAGGGCGGCAGAAAAAGCATGGCCAGCGCGTTGTGGCCGAAGGCCTCGCCCACGCGCCCGCGCAGCAGCGCGAGCGCCGCCCGTCCCGAGCCGCAGCCGGGGCAGTACAGCCCCGTCAGCTCGTAAAACAGGCAGAACAGGTGTCGGCCGCGCAGCAGCGTCAGACAGAGCGCGAGCAGGAGCGCGGGCGCGCCGACGCCGACGAGGACGCGCAGAGCGGGCGGTCGTTTCATTTCCGGCACGTGAACAGGATGACCTGACGCTGCCTGGCGATCTCGCCCAGCAGCTTCATCGCCTGATCCAGCCTCTCGTCGTCCAGATTGACCAGCGCGTCGTCCAGGATCAGCGGGCAGCTCTCCCCCTCGGGCAGAGCCAGCTCGCACACGGCCAGACGCACGGCCAGATACAGCATGTCCAGCGTCCCCGCGCTGAGATACTCCGCCTCGTGGTGGACGCTCTCGTCGCTGGCGCGGGTCATGGCGGAGAAGTCGCGGTCCAGCAGCACGTCGGCGTAGCGCCCGCCGGTGACCGCGGACATGTAGCCCGAGGCCACGCGCCCGAGCTCGGGCGTAAAGCGGCGCTGGATCTCCTCGTTGGCCTGACGCAGCGTGTCGGCGGCGAGGGTGATGGCGTCGTACTCGTCGCAGATGCAGCCGTACTCCTCCTTCATGCAGCCGAGTGCGCTCGAGAGCACCAGCGGGTCGCCCATGGCGGCGAGCCTCCCGTAGAGCGACGCGCTCTGGCGGCTGAGGTCCTCGACCTCGGCGCGCTTCGCGCCCAGCTCCCGGCTGAGGCGGACGGCCTCGGAGCTGCCGTCGATGAAATCGAGCTGACGCAGCGCGGTCTCCTCCATGCTGCCGAGCGTCGCGCGGGCCTTCTCAAAGACGCCGCGCTGCCGCCGCTCCTCCTTTTCCGCCTGCTCCATGGCTTCCCACAGGAGCTTGTGTTCCTCGACGGCATCGAACAGCTCCGCCTCCGTGCGGACCTGATATTTCTCCTGCAGCTCCCGCAGGCGTCTCATCGAGGCATCGTGCGCGCGCTTCTTCGTCCCCCAGCGCATCAGCAGGACCAGCGCGCCGAGGCAGGCCAGGGCCGCCGCGGCGATCACGAACCAGTAGCGGAAGTGCGCGTACAGCGCCGCCAGCCCCATGGCCAGCAGCATGCACAGCAGCGCGAGGATCGGACTGCCCGGCTTGCCGCCGAGGCCGCGCAGGGCTTTGAGCTCCTCCGCCTCGGGCGTGAGCTCCTGCTCGAGGCTGTCCGGGTCCCGCAGGCCGAAGCGGCTCAGGCGCAGCTTTTCGCGCGCCTCGGAGAGCGCGTCCATGGCCTCGTCGTGCTTTTCGGAGCTCTCCCGCAGGCCCTGACGGCTCGTCGTCAGCCGCTCGAGCGCGTCCCGGCGTTCCCGCTTGCGGGCGTCGGTGACCTGCTGCTCGAGCGAGGCGCAGTCCGCGCGCGCCTGTTCGAGGCGGCGGTCCAGCTCCTCGGCCGTCTGGATCGAGCCGCTCATCTCCTCGAGGCGGCGTTCGGTCTCGTCCATTTTCCCCTCGAGCTCGGGCAGCAGTCCGCGGCGGTTCCAGCGGCGGCGGCGCTGCCAGGCGCGCAGCATTTCGTCCGCGTCCTGCCAGGAGCAGCTCTCCTCGCCGGTGGTGACGATCGAGGCGATGCGCTGCTCGAGCTCGCCGCTGCCCTTGACGCCGACCGCGCCCTGCGCGATGAAGGCGCTGCGCCGGAACACGTCCTTGCTCACGCCCGTGAGCTGCTCGCCGGCGTTTTCCCCGGTCAGTCCCCTGACGGGGGTCGCGGTGCCGGTGTAGACGGCGGAGAACTCCTGCATCGGCGCGTTTTTGGCGCGCGTGCGGCGGGTGATCGTGATGTCGCAGCGGTCCGCCGTCAGCTCCATCGTGCCCTCCATGGGCGCGCCGGACCACGGCGCGTAGCGCAGCTTGTCCGGCAGATAGCCCGCCCGGGCCCGCTCGGCGCTGTCCACCCCGTAGAGCATCGCCATGATGAAGGCGCACCAGGTGGATTTGCCGCTCTCGTTCGGGGCGTAGATCACGTTCAGACCGTCGTGGAAGCGCAGCGACTCGTTCTCGAGCTTGCCGAAGGAGGCCGTGAGCTTACGGATCATCATGCCGCGCCACCTCCTCCCGCCGGTCGAGGGCCGCGAGGCCCCAGCGCGCCGCCTGCTCCGCGGTGCGGCGCTCCTGCTCGTCGCGCGCGTTTTCCCAGCGCGCGCGCAGCTTCTTCAAAAACAGGCCGCGCAGGCTGTCGTCCCCCGCGAGGTCCCACCAGGACGCGCGCAGGTGCGTCTCGTCCCGCAGGCGCAGCTCGAAAAACAGCTCGCCCAGGGCGGTCTGCATGCGCGCCAGATCCGGGCTCTCGTCGCACTCCCCGGTCAGGGTGATGCGGTAGACGTCGCGCACGGTCTCGTCCGGCAGCAGCGTGTGCACCGCGAGCAGGGGATCGGTCCCCGTGACGTCGACGCGCAGACTCTCGTAGCGCCGGAGCGCGACGCTGCGCGTCTCCAGCCGGCAGTCCCCGCCCGAGAGCGTGACGAGGTTCACGGTCTTCTCCCCGGTCTCGTCGAAGCCGCGCCCCTCGGGGCAGCCGGGCCAGGAATACCGGGTGTCGCCCGCGCGCAGCAGGCCGCTCGCCCTGTGGATATGGCCGAGCGCGACGTAGTCCGCCCCACACGCGGCAAGCTCGTCCTCGCCGATCGGGTCGTAGACCGAGTCGCGCGCGCCGACCTCGCCGTGCAGGCAGATCAGGTTCCAATAGCCCTCCCGCTTTTCGGCGTGGAAGCCGCGCAGCAGCGGTCCCGAGCGCCGGGCCGTGAAGGCCGCGCCGTAGACGACGGCCCCGAGGCTCTCGAGCGTCACGCCGGTGATCGCGTTTTCGGAGAACACATGCACGTTCTCCGGCAGCTTCAGCCGCGCCCAGGGGGACTTCGGCGAATAGAAATCGTGGTTGCCGGGGGCGATGAACACCGGCACGCCCATGCCGCCGAGGCACAGGGCCAGCTCCTCCCCGGTCTCAAAATAGGGCTTGTCGCTGTCGAGCAGGTCGCCCGCCAGCAGCACGAGCTGCACGCCCTCGCGCTGGACCAGAGAAGCGAGCCGTCCGAGCAGCTCCCGCTGCTCGCCCCGGCGCATGGCGGCCTTGCCCGCCGGCAGCCCCTCGAAGGGGGAGTCCAGATGCAGGTCGGCCGTGTGCAGAATCTTCAGCTCTCTCATGTCAGCCTGACCCCCTCCGCCGCGAGGCAGCGCCCCGTCTCCGTGTCGATGGTGAACAGACAGCCCTCGAGCTTGCTCCGGCCCTTGCCCGCCTCGTAGCGGCGCGGCGGGTCGCCCATGAACTTGCCGATACTCTGCTGGGGGTCGATGCCCAGCACCGAGTGGACCGAGCCCGTCATGCCCAGGTCGGTGATGTAGCCGGTGCCGTTGGGCAGCACCTGCGCGTCCGAGGTCTGGACATGGGTGTGCGTGCCCCAGACCGCGCTGGCCTTCCCGTCGAGCAGAAAGCCCATCGCGCGCTTTTCGCTGGTGCCCTCGGCGTGGAAGTCCACGAGGATGATCTTCTCCCGGATCTCCGCCATGTAGCCGTCGGCGATGACGAAGGGGTTGTCCGTGTTGGCGTCGAGCGTGAAGCGGCCCATGAGGTTGAGCACGCACACGTCCCCGAAATCGCGGGAAAAGACCGCGATGCCGCGCCCCGGGCACTGGGGGGCGTAGTTGGCCGGACGGAGGATGCGCGTGCGCTCGTCCAGATAGGGCTGCAGCTCGGTGCGCGTCCAGGTGTGGTTGCCGAGCGTGATGACGTCCGCGCCCGCGCGGAAGATCAGATCCGCCTGCTTCGGCGTGATGCCCACCACGTTCGCGTTTTCGCCGTTGACGACCGTGAACGCGACGTCCAGTTCCTTTTGATAGGTTTTCAGATGCTTTTCCAGATGATCGAGGCCGGGCTGTCCGCAGACGTCGCCCACCGCAAGAATCCTGATCTGCATAGGAGTTGCTCCCTTTGACTTGTTCACTATTGAATGATTTTACCACAAATTGCATCGGTACATCAAGAGATATCCTGCGCATACTAGGATTGTCGGCAAACAAATTCCATGTGAACGGAGGAATCGTCATGAACAAGCGGACTTTTCTGGTCGGGATGGGGATGGGCCTGATGGTCGGCGGCGCCGCCATGTACGCCATGCGTCCCAAAAAGCCCGGCGCCATGCGCCTTGTCGAGCGCACGCTCAAGACCATGGGCGACGTCGCCGACTCGGTGTCGGAGCTGATGGGTTTTTGATGCATCAATCACCGGAAAGGCTTGCCTTTCCGGTGATTGTCGTGTATAATATCCGCGGGTTTTTATGCCCGTATTATTTGACGGCGTGCCCGGCACTCCACAAAATGCCGCGCACAGCATGTATAAGGAGGATTTGTTCATCCCCTGGCTCGGGGTGCGGCAGTGTGGAGACCTGTCGCAGGGCGGCGCGTCCCAAAGCGGGCGGCCGTGAGCGTACAGAAGCGGAGGCTGTGTACGCGGAGCCGGAAAACATGGCGACTGTTCAGCTCAAAAACATCAAGAAAGTGTACCCCTTTGAGAGCGGCGCGGAGCGCGCTCAGCGCAAAAAGTCCCGCGGCGAGCCGCTGGAGAAGAAAAAGGTCAATCTGCAAATCACCGACGAAGGCGTCGTCGCGGTGCAGGAGTTCAACCTTGACATCGCGGACAAGGAGTTCATCGTCCTGGTCGGCCCGTCCGGCTGCGGCAAGTCCACGACCCTGCGCATGGTCGCCGGTCTGGAGGAGATCTCCGGCGGCGAGCTCATCATCGACGGCAAGCTCATGAACGACGTCGCGCCCAAGGACCGCGACATTGCCATGGTTTTCCAGAACTACGCCCTCTACCCCCACATGACGGTCTATGAGAACATGGCCTTCTCCCTGAAGCTGCGCAAGGAGCCGAAGGACGTCATCGACAAGAAGGTCCGCGAGGCCGCCGAGATCCTTGACATCACCCAGTACCTCGAGCGCAAGCCCAAGGCCCTGTCCGGCGGCCAGCGCCAGCGTGTCGCCATCGGCCGCGCCATCGTCCGCGACCCGAAGGTCATGCTCATGGACGAGCCGCTGTCGAACCTGGACGCGAAGCTCAGAAACGAGATGCGCGCCGAGATCATCAAGCTTAGAGAGCGCATCAACACCACCTTCATCTACGTCACCCACGACCAGACCGAGGCCATGACGCTGGGAGACCGCATCGTCATCATGCGCGACGGCTACATCCAGCAGATCGGCACGCCCCAGGAGGTCTTCAACCACCCGGCCAACCTCTTCGTCGCCGGCTTCATCGGCATGCCCGTCATGAACTTCTTCGACGCAAAGCTCATCCGCGAGGACAAGAAGTTCTTCGTCCAGCTCGCCGACGAGAAGGTCGAGCTCGACCCCGAGAAGGAAGCCCGCCTGCTCGACAAGGACGTGCAGAGCCAGGACGTCATCCTCGGCGTGCGTCCCGAGCACACCGTCCTCGCCAAGGAGGGCATCCCCGCCAAGGTCGACGTCAGCGAGATGATGGGCTCCAGCGTCCACCTGCATGTGAGCGCCGAGGGCCGCGACGTCATCATCATCGTCCCCACCATCGAGATGGAGGGCAACTACAAGATCGGCGATCAGGTGCACTTCACCTTCGGCGGCAACGTGGCCCACGTCTTCTCCAAAGAGACCGAGAAGAACCTCGAGTGGTAAAGCGTACGGCCATACGGAAAACATAAAAAATCCGGTGCGAAAGCACCGGATTTTTTGCATTTCAAACGGTTTTTTCGGCGGCGCGCGGCGTTCAGCAGAGCTTCGCGCCGGCGGGGACGGCGTCGTCGAGCATGATGAGGTTCAGCTCCTCCTTGCCGTCGACCATGCGCAGGGCGGACAGCAGCATGCCGTTGGACTCCAGCCCCATCATCTTGCGCGCCGGCAGGTTCAGGATCGCGACCACGGTCTTGCCGACGAGCTGCTCGGGCTCGTAGAACTTGTGGATGCCCGAGAGGATCTGACGCGGCGTGCCGCTGCCGTCGTCGAGCATGAACTTCAACAGCCGGTCGCTCTTTTTGACGGCCTCGCAGGAGAGGACCTTGCACACGCGCATGTCGCACTTGTTGAACTCGTCGATCGTCACGTCGGGCTGGACGGGCGGGTACTCCACCTTGGGGGCGGTGGCCGCCTTGTGGGCGCTCTCCAGCTCCTCGAGCATCTTCTGCGCGTCGATGCGCGGGAAGAGGGTCTCGCCCTTGTGGACCTCGACCTCGGCGGGCAGCACGCCGTAGACGGCGGCGCTGTCCCAGCTCTGCGCGGCCTTGTCCGCGCCGATCTGCGCGAAGGCCTTGTCGCAGCTGGCGGGGATGAAGGGCGTGAGCATGATGAGGCTCACGCGCAGGGCCTCGAGCAGGTTATAGAGCACGGAGGCGAGACGGGCCTTCCTGGCCGGGTCCTTCGCCAGCGCCCAGGGCATGGTCTCGTCGATATACTTGTTGGCGCGCTGGATGAGCCTGAAGACCTCCTCCAGAGCCAGATGCGGCTGGTAGCTGTCCATCTGCGCGGCGTACTTTTCGGCGGTGCCGCGGATCAGGGCGATCAGCTCCTCGTCGAAGTCGCCGCTCTCGCGCGTGTTGATGGTGTTGATCAGCAGCTCGTTGGAGAAGTTGCCGTCGGAGCCGAAGGGGAAGGTGCGCAGCAGGAAGAAGCGCAGCGCGTCCACGCCGAACTTGTCGGCCAGGACGTAGGGATCGACCACGTTGCCCTTGGACTTGGACATCTTGCCGCCGTCGATGACGAGCCAGCCGTGGCCGTAGACCTTCGTCGGCACGGGCTCGCCCACGCTCATGAGCATGGCGGGCCAGATGATGGAGTGGAAGCGGACGATCTCCTTGCCGACGATGTTCACCGGGGGCCAGTACTTGTCGAAGTCGTCGTAGCGGTCGTTCTGGTAGCCGAGCGCGGTGGCGTAGTTGAACAGCGCGTCGACCCAGACGTAGACCACGTGGCCCGGATCGAAGTCCACGGGCACGCCCCAGGTGAAGCTGGTGCGGGAGACGCAGAGGTCCTCGAGACCCGGCTTGATGAAGTTGTTGATCATCTCGTTGACGCGGGAGGCGGGTTCGAGGAAGGTGCCGGACTCCAGCAGCTCCTGCACGGGCTTGGCGTACTTGGAGAGGCGGAAGAAGTAGGCCTCCTCCTCGGCGTCGTGGACGGGACGGCCGCAGTCCGGGCACATGCCGTTGACCAGCTGGCTCTCGGTCCAGAAGCTCTCGCAGGGGGTGCAGTACTTGCCCTTGTAGGCGCCCTTGTAGATATCGCCGTTGTCGTACATCTTCTTGAAGATGCGCTGCACGGCGGCGACATGGTAGTCGTCGGTGGTGCGGATGAAGCGGTCGTTGGAGATGTTCATCAGCTTCCACAGATCAAGGATGCCGCCCTCGCCGCAGACGATGTTGTCGACGAACTCCTGGGGGGTCTTGCCGGCCTGTCTGGCCTTCTCCTCGATCTTCTGCCCGTGCTCGTCGGTGCCGGTCAGGAACATCACGTCGTAGCCGCGCAGGCGCTTGTAGCGCGCGAAGGCGTCGGTGGCGACGGTGCAGTAGGTGTGGCCGATGTGCAGCTTGTCGGAGGGGTAGTAGATCGGGGTGGTGATGTAGTAGGTCTTCTTGTTTTCCATGCTCTTCTCTCCTGTCAAATATGCTGAGTTTCTTTTGCGATCACGTGGGGTTGAGGTAGTCGTGCATAAACGAGTCGGCAAAGGGGTCTTCATGCCCCTCGGGCCACTCGATATCCTCCTTGTGCAGATAGTAGGTGCCGGAGTTTTCAAACACCGTGTCGACGTAGTTGCCGCCTGCGTCGTACACGTCGCCGTAGGTGTAGATGGAATGGCCGATCACGACCTCGGGGTATTCCTCGTCGAAGACCTCGGCCGAGGTGTGGCGGAGCCGGATGCTGCTGCCGTCGGTGTCGGTGCCCCAGATCTCGACGGTCAGGGTCTGCTCGTCGGGATCGGTGTAGGCCTGGATCATGATCGGGTAGTCGCGGCTGTTGCGGAACTTGAAGTCCGGCTGGCCCCAGCTCACCGTGGCGTCCAGCCCGAAGTCGAGATAGCTGACCTTGAAGTAGTGGTTGGTGCGCGAGACGGTCTTGAGCTGGGCGTACATGGTGGCGCAGTAGAGGGTGGAGGACACCTGGCAGATGCCGCCGCCCAGAGCCTCGACCTCCTCGCCGTCGCTGTAGGCCTTGGCGTAGCGGAAGCCCGCCTCGGCGGTGCGCTGGCCGACGGTGTCGTTGTAGGAGAAGGTCTCGCCCGGCAGCAGGATGACGCCGTTGAGCTTGCCGGCGGCGAGATTGATGTTGTTGATGCGCGAATCGCTCGACCAGGCGTAGCTCGTGGTCTGCGAGCCGAGCACGTCGCGGTAGAGCGTCTTCTCCAGCTCGGCGGCGGTGACCTCCGGCTGGCGCAGCTCCAGCGGGATGACGATCTGCTCGCCGACCGCGGCCTGCTTCCAGAGCGAGACCGCCTGCTCGACGCCGAAGCTGCAGCCCACGACCTCGGGCTCGATGGAGAAATCCTCCCGGAAGTAGGCGTTCACCGGCTCATGGAAGAGATCCCGGTAGAGCTTTTCAAAATCCGGCATGGAGGGCTCCTGCTTCAGCCTGTCGAAGGCGAGGGAGTCCTTCCCCTCGCGCAGCGCCGCGCAGACCTCGTCGTACAGCGCGTCGGTATCGAGCTCCACACCGCCCGCACCCTTGAGCACGACGAGCCTGCCGCCCGGCAGGTCGGCGGTGATGGTGCTTTTGGCGAGATTGCGCCGCAGCTGCGTCAGCCCCTCGTCGATGCACGCGTGCAGATACGCGCTGTCCAGGGTCCGTTCGCCCTTGACGACGTCGTGGGCGGCGAGGTGGTTTCCGAGATAGCGGAAGAGGTTGCGGAACACGTCCCCGGTGTGGCCGTAGCGCTGCGCGGCGGCGACGGCCTGCTCCGCCGTCACGGCGGCGCCCGCGCGGAACGGATCGACCGCGAAGCCCGCGCCGGCGGGCAGCGAGACCGAGAGGGTCTCCGGCACGTTCTCGCCCCAGTGCGCGTCACGGAGCGCGGCGGCGCTCTCCTCGGCGGTCATGCCGCCGACGAAGACCCCGTCGATATAGACGCGGGGGAGGTTCCGGTCGCTGATCGAGAGCATGTAGCCCCAGACCGCGGCGCCGGACAGGAGCAGCACCAGCACGCACAGCACGACGGCCGTGATCAGCACGGCCTTTTTGCCGCGCCGCTTCCGGCCGGGCGCGCCCTCCGTCGCGTTGAAATTGTCCAAACTGTCAGTCAAAAGAGGTTCCTCAATTCTTTTTCTGCTGTTCATAGAGCTCTGCGAAGAGCTCCTCCTCGCCCTTGGGCAGCTCGACCCGCAGCGCGGCGTACTCCGCGTCCGAGAGCCAGGGCGTGCCCTCGATGCGGCCGCTGGCCTGGGTTTCGAGCATGATGCCGATCAGCGTGTTGGAGATCAGGAAGCCCGGCACCGTGAAGTGCCAGCGGTCCCCGGTCTGCCGGACCCAGCCCTTGGCCTCGAAGGCGCGCAGCACCTGTTCGATGGGCCGCCAGTCGCACTGGCAGCGGTCGATGTAGTCGCGCCGGGAGATGCCGCGGGAGGTGCGCATGCCGAGCATGATGTACTCGACCGAGCGCTCGAGCGGGGTGATCTCCTCGTACTCGTCCACCAGGCTGACCTTGCGGCGCACGCCGGAGATATACTCCTTCAGGTCCCGGACGAAGCTGTAGCGGATGTTGCCGACGCAGGAGTGCGCGCCGGGGCCGAAGCTGATGTAGTCGTCCAGGTTCCAGTATTTGAGATTGTGCTTCGACTCGAAGCCCGGGGCGGCGAAGTTGGAGATCTCGTACTGCCGGTAGCCGTAGCGTTCGAGCATCTCGGCGGCGTAGGAGTACATGTCCGCCTGCTCGTCGTCGTCGGGCAGGATGGGGGAGCCGCGGTACTCGCTGTACATGCGGGTGCCCGGCTCGAGCTTGAGGGCGTAGGCGGAGATATGCTCCGGGTGCAGCTCGACGATCTGGGCCAGGGTGTCGGCCCAGTCGCGCTTGGTCTGGCTCGGCAGGCCGTACATGAGATCGAGGCTGATGTTGTCGAAGCCCGCGGCGCGCGCGTCCCGGTAGGCCTTCTGGGCCTGCTGGAAGCTGTGGCGGCGTCCGATGAGCTTCAGGAGATTGTTGTCGGTGGCCTGCACGCCGATGGACAGGCGGTTGACGCCCTCCTCGCGCAGCAGCTTCAGGGCCGTGGGGCTGATGGAATCGGGGTTGCACTCCACCGTGATCTCCGAGTCGAGCCGCACGTTGCCGTTGAGCTTGAGCACGTCGAGGACCTGCACCAGCCGGTCGGCCCCGTAGAAGCTGGGGGTGCCGCCGCCGAAGTAGACCGTGTCCACCTCATAGTTCTGGATGGAGTGGGCGGACTCCTCCAGATGGGTCAAAGTCGCAGTAGCTGCACTTGCTGGCGCAGAAGGGGATGTGGATATAGATGCCGAGTCTTGGTCTCATGTGAATCTCCAAACCTGATTGCCTCCGGAGGAGGCGGTCGGTATCAGAACAGCTCCGCGACCAGGGCGGCGAAGGCGGCGGGGTCCTCGATCTCCGCGCCGGAGAGCAGCTCGGCGAGCCTTGCGAGGATCACGGCGAGCTTTTTCGCGCGCTCTTTGTCGCCGCCGTCGAAGGCGGCCTTGAGGGCCTGCACGGCGGCGTGGCCGTCGTTGAGCTCGAGCACGCGGGTGGCGCGCACCGAGCGCATCTCCGGGCTCGGGCCGTGGCGGAAGTATTTCTCCATCTCGAGGGTGATGCCGCCCTCGGTGGTCAGGCAGCAGGGCTGGGAGGCGAGCTTGCGGCTGAACTTGACCTTCGCCACGTCGTCGCCGACGGACTCCTTGACGAAGTCCAGAAATTCCCTGTTCTCGATGTCGCGCTCGTCGGCGGCCTTCTTCTCGTCGTCGGTCTCGAAGCCGAGATCGTCGGTCACGACGTTGCAGAAGCTCTTGCCGTCCTGATCGTGCAGGCACTCGAGCACCATCTCGTCGAGGGGGGTGGTGAGATAGAGGATCGAATAGCCGCGGCGGCGGACCTCCTCGCACTGGGGGAGGCTGAGCGCGTGCCTGACCGAGTCGGAGCTGGCGTAGTAGATGGCCTTCTGGCTCTCGGGCATGGCCTCGACGTACTCCTTGAGCGTCTGCTGCTTGTCCTCCGAGGTGTAGAACAGCAGCAGCTCGCGCAGAAAGTCCTTGTAGCGGCCGTACTCGTCGCACACGCCGCATTTGAGGTGCACGCCGTAGTTTTTGTAGAACTCCTCGTACTTGGGCCGGTCCTCGCGCATGAGCTTTTCGAGCTCGCCCTTGATGCGCTTCTCGATGTTCTGGCCCATGATCTTGAGCTGGCGGTCGTGCTGGAGGATCTCGCGCGAGATGTTGAGGGAGAGGTCGGGGGAGTCCACGACGCCCTTGACGAACTCGAAGTAGTCGTGCACGAGCTTGTCGCACTTCTCCATGATCATCACGCCGTTGGAGTAGAGCGTGATGCCGCCCTTGGTCTCGCCGTAGAACTGGCTGCCGTTCTCCTCGCCGGGGACGAAGAGCATGGCCTTGTAGCTGACCGCGCCCTCGGCGTTGATGCGCACGAGCACGCAGGGGTCCTTGACGTCGTGGTGCTTCTCCTTGTACCAGGCGATGCAGTCGTCGTCGGTGACCTCGCTCTTGGCGCGCTGCCAGATGGGGACCATCGAGTTGACGGTCTCCTCCTCCTTGACCATGCGGTAGTCGAATTTGGGGCTGCCGTCGTCGTTTTTCTCGCCGGTCTCGAAGCGCTCGCTGTGCTCGATCTCCATCTTGATCGGCCAGCGCACGTAGTCGGAGTATTTCTTGATGAGGGCCTTGAGCTTCCAGACCTCAAGGTAGCTGCCGAAGATCTCGTCGTCGGTGTCGGGCTTGATGTGCATGACGACGTCGGTGCCGACCGCGTCCCGGTCGATCTCCGTGACGGTGTAGCCGTCCGCGCCCGTGCTCTCCCACTTGACGCCCTTCTCCTCGCCGTACTTGCGGGTGAGGACGGTGACCTTGTCGGACACCATGAAGGCCGAGTAGAAGCCCACGCCGAACTGGCCGATGATGCTCAGGTCCTCGGCCTGGGCCTGGTCCATCTCCGCCTTGAAGGCGCCGGAGCCGGATCTTGCGATGACGCCGAGGTTCTTCTCCGCCTCCTCGAGACTCATGCCGATGCCGTTGTCGCGCACGGTGATGGTGCGCGCCTCCTTGTCGGGGATGACGTCGATGCGGAAATCCCCGCGGTCGAGCCCGACGCCCTCGTCGGTCAGCGACAGATAACAGAGCTTGTCGATGGCGTCAGAGGCGTTGGAGATGATCTCGCGCAGGAAGATCTCCTTGTTGGTGTATATGGAATTGATCATCAGATCGAGCAGTCGTTTGGACTCCGCTTTGAACTGCTTCTTGGACATGTTTGTGCCTTCCTTCGTAAGTTTTGGCCGATCGCGGAGCCGTGTCCGCGCTCAAGCGCTGTCGTAAATATAAAGTATACCACAATCTTCCGGAAATTCAACCGTTCCGGGGCTGCGCGGCGACGAATTTACCGTTTGCTCACATTCGCGGAGAACGGCGGATTGCCGCGTCCGTGACTCCTGTCACGAACGCGGCAATCCGTCGACATGCTGTCGGCAGTTTACTTGACATGCTTGCCCTGATAGCCGCCGGGGGCGCGGCCCCTGGCAGAGCTGCGGGAGGCGCGGGGCGCGCTCTCCTTCGCGCCGCCGAGGACGTGGCGGCCGCCTGCGCCCGAAGCCGTCCGGGCCGGAGCGCTGTGCGAGCCTCCCGCGCGGGCGCGGCGCGGCGCGGTCTCTTCGGGCGCGGCCTCCTCCGGGGCGCTCTCCGGGAGGACGCTGTCCTGCGGGATATCTTCGGAGGCGTCGACACGGCGGCTGCGGCGCGGCGCGGGAGTCTGGGATACGGCCTCTGCGCGGGTGCGGCGCGGAGCGGGTCCGTCGAGCGCGGCTTCGTCGTCTGCGCGGCGCGCCGGCGTCTTTTCAAACAGCGGACGCTTGCCCGCAGCGGCGGGCGCGGCATGACGGCCGGAGCCGGAATAGGTCTTGACGTCGTCCTCGGGCTCCTCCTCCGCGGCGGCCCTGACGGGCCGTGCCGGGCGCCGTGCGGGCGCGGCCGTCCGGGCGGGCTTTGCTGCGCGCTTGCCGCCGTTTCCGCCGAGGGGACCGGGCGAGGGGTAATGGGCCATCAGATAGTTGCGGGAGACGCCCATGAAGAAGACGATCAGAACAGAGGGGAGGATCCATTTTTTGCCGCGCATGAGCGTGATGGCGGTCATGCCCGCGGCGCAGGCGGTCACATGTCCCGAGGGGAAGGAACAGCCGTCCTCGGCGGGAGCGCCGATGGCCATCCACCACTGCTGGTACTCCGGGACCATCTCAAAGGGGCGCAGGCGGCCTACGCTGTCCTTCAGAATGATGTTGGTGATGAGCGCGCCGCAGCAGACCGCGCCGAAAATGCATACGCCGAGGTCCCGCTTGTCGGCCATGAGCATGAAGACCAGCGCCAGCAGGAAGAACACGATGCCCTTTTCACCGAGGAAGGTGATCACGCGCATCAGCGGCGTCAGCACGGCCCCGGCCTTGTCGCCGAGCACGTGCAGGATATTCAGGAAGAAATGGTCGTAGCCGGAGAAAAAGCTGTCCAGCCACGCGGCCGTTGCAGAAGCAGCCATGGAGATCCCTCTTTCTGTAACTTGTTGTTACCAATATACACCCGTCTGTTACAAAATGCAAGCCCTTTTCGTTTGCGAATTCCGACGGACCGTGATACACTATGAGCGATAAGGAGTTGATATGCCTTGAAGCTGAAAAAATGGCTGCCGCTTTTGATCCTGGCGCTGGTTCTGGTCTGGTACGTCCTGCCCGGCGGCGCGGTCTCCGCGCCGCAGAGCGCGCCGACGAGCCGGCCGGCGGACGCGCTGAGTCTCGTCACGCCCGCGCCGAAGACGCCGGCTGCGAAGGAGACGCCGGACACGATCGACAAGGACGGCGTTTACACCTCGAAGGAGGACGTGGCCCTGTATGTGCACACCTACGGCCGTCTGCCGTCGAACTTCGTCACGAAGAAGGAGGCCGAGGCCGCCGGCTGGCAGGGCGGACCGCTGGACAAGGTGCTGCCGGGCAAGTGCATCGGCGGCGACTATTTCGGCAACTACGAGGGCCAGCTGCCCAGGGCGAAGGGGCGCAAGTGGACCGAGTGCGATCTGAACACGCTGGGGGCGAGCCGCCGCGGGCCCGAGCGGCTCATTTTCTCCAACGACGGTCTGATCTATTATACCCCGGATCACTACGAGACTTTCGAGCTGCTGTACGACTGAGGCGCGCGAGCGTCCCGCCCGGGCATTTCGACACGATTCGACACGATCTCCGGGCGCTCTCTGTAAAATCCTGCAAAACGCTGTTGCGGCCTGTCGAAGAATCTGGTATTATGTCAACAAATATTCTCGGTTGTTCGACAGGATTCTGTTGTCGCAAAGGACGGAGCATGGTAAATTGATTGCGACAAACGGTGGATTCTACTTGTACGAGTACGCATTTCTCCGTAACACGCAACACGGGAGGATAATAATTATGGAAACCAAGATTCGCATTCTCGCAGCGGACCCGAACCGCGAGTTTTGCCGTCAGCTCGGCGAGCTTGCCGCCGCGGAGGGGGACATGGAGCTGATCGGCACCGCGGCGGACGGACTCGAGGCGCTGAGCATGACGGGGCAGCTGCGCCCGGATCTGCTGCTTTTGGAACTGGTGCTGCCGAAGCTGGACGGACTGGAGGTCCTGCGCCGCCTGCCCGAGACGGGGGCGGACTGTCATGTGATCGTCCTGTCGGGCTTTTTCAACGGGAAGGTGATTTCGGACTGCTCGGCGTGCGGGGCGGACTATTTCATGCCCAAGCCCTGCGACGTGCAGGCGCTGCTGTCGCGCATCCGCCAGCTCACCCGCGGCGCCGAGGCCGCGCCGGGCGTCGGCGTGGACTGCCGGGAGCTGTCGGGCGCCTCGCGTTCGGACGCGGACCTCGAGGCCGTGGTGACGGACATCATCCACGAGATCGGCGTGCCCGCGCACATCAAGGGCTACCAGTATCTGCGCGAGGCCATCATCCTGACCATCCGCGACATGGACATGATCAACGCCGTCACGAAGGTGCTCTACCCCGAGGTGGCCAAGCGCTTCAACACCACGCCCTCGCGGGTCGAGCGCGCCATCCGCCACGCCATCGAGGTCGCGTGGGACCGCGGCGACGTGGAGACCCTGCAGAAGTTCTTCGGCTACACGGTCTCCGGCATCAAGGGCAAGCCCAC
>CADCLH010000091.1 GCA_902802215.1 Oscillospiraceae bacterium | reverse complement strand
GAGAAAGGCCGTGCGCATCGAGGGCGCGAAGCTGCGCGAGAAGCTGTTGAGGTACAGGACGCGCTCCGGCGCGAGCGAGCAGATGGTGTCGATCTGCTTTGTCGCGGAGGCAAACTCCGAGGCGTAGTCGTCCTCCACCAGCCAGCTGTCCCGCCCGCGGGCCCAGGCGGCGTACTCGTGCCGCTTGCCGGCGCTGGCCGTGACGCGGCTCGGGAAGCTCTCGAAGGGCGTGACGTGCAAAACCCCGGCCTCGCAGCCCGCGAGCGCGTCGGACACGATCCCGTCCTCGCCCATCGGCATGGCCAGACACTTGACTCCGTTGGCCTCGTAGACCTGACGGATGCGGCGGTAGCAGGGGTCCTCCAGCGCGAAGACGGTTCCGCGCCCGAAGAGCTGGGCGATCAGCGAATACAGGTATTCCGCGCCCGCGCCGACGACGATGCGCTCGGGCGGGACCGAAAGGCCGCGGGTGCGCAGGATGTAGGCCGCGATGGCGGCGCGCAGCTCCGGCGTGCCGGGCCCCGGCGAGCGCAGCAGGATGCGGCGGTCGTAGTCCGAGAGCACCCGGCGCATGGTGCGCGCGAGCACCGAGAAAGGGAAGTCCTCCGGCGGGGCCTCAATACTCTCCGCGGCGGGCAGGGGCGGCAGCGGCGTCTCCTTCCGCGGCCTGCCGCCGAAGCAGGCGAAGTAGCCGCTGCGCTCGCGGGCTTCGACATAGCCCTCGTCGCACAGCAGGGCGTAGGCGTGCTCGACCGTGACGAGACTCACGCCCAGCTCCCCGGCGAGCAGGCGCTTGGACGGCAGGCGCGTCCCGAAGGGCAGCTCGCCGCTCACCAGATCCTGCCGGAGCTGGCGGTAAAGCTGCAAATACGCGCTCTCGGGCGCGTCGGGATCGATGCGGTACTTCATCTGGTCTTAAAAAAATCTCCTTATCTGGCGATATCAACAAGTCCAGATTCAGTGTATAATCCGAAGCGTCAAAAGTCAATCCCCGAAAGGATGAGGAACATGAAACGCATCGCCAGCATTCAGGATATTTCGGCCCTCGGCAAGTGCTCGCTCACAGTGGCGCTGCCGATCATCTCGGCCATGGGCGTCGAGTGCGCGGTGGTCCCGACCGCCGTTTTGTCGACGCACACCCAGTTCAAGGGCTGGACCTTCTGCGATCTGACCGACGAGATGGAGCCCATCGCGGACCACTGGAAGCAGGAGGGCTTTACCTTCGACGCGCTGTACACGGGCTATCTCGGCTCGTTCCGGCAGGTGGACATCGTCAAGCGCTATTTCAGGGACTTCGGCGCGGGCGCGAAGATCATCGTCGACCCGGCCATGGCCGACAACGGGAAGCTCTACGCGGGCTTCACGCCGGACTTTCCGGGGAAGATGGCCGAGCTGCTGGACGGCGCGGACCTCGTGCTGCCGAACCTGACCGAGGCCTGCTTCCTGCTCGGGAAGGAGTACCGCGAGGACTACGACCGCGCGTTCATCCTGGAGCTGCTCGAGGGGCTGCTGGACCGCGGGGCGAAGAACGCGGCCCTCACCGGCGTGAGCTTCGAGAAGGGAAAGCTCGGCGTCGTGTCGCTCAGCGGGGACGACCACGCCTACAGCGAATACTTCACCGAGCACCTGCCGGTGAGCTTCCACGGCACCGGGGACATCTACTCCTCGGCGGCGGTCGGCGCGCTGGTGGCGGGACGGACGGTCCCGGACGCGCTGGCCCTGGCGGCGGACTACACGGTGGAGTGCATCCGCCTGACGCTCGCGGAGGAAAACCACAGCTGGTACGGCGTGAACTTCGAGCAGGCCATCCCGTACCTGCTCGAACGGATGAAACGATAAACCGAAATACGACACAGCCCGGAGGCGTTGACCTCCGGGCTGTTTTTTACCGCAGGATCGGCTGGAGCTGCTCGCCGCGCAGGGCGGCGGCGACGGTCTCGCCGAGCAGCGTAAAGTCCGCTTGCAGCGAGCGCGGCTTTTTCTCGGGATCGTCCTGGCGGAAGGGGACAAAATAGACGTGCTTGCGGTTGAGCAGCTTTCCGATGTTCTCCGCCGAGCCCGACAGGCCGTCGTTCGTGGAGAAGGCGATCACCAGCGGGCGGCCGTTTCTGAGATGCGCCTTGGCCGCCATCGTGACCGCGGAATCCGTGATCCCGTGCGCGAGCTTTGCCAGGGTGTTGCCCGTGCAGGGGGCGATCAGCAGCGCGTCCATGGGCCGCGCGGGGCCGAGCGGCTCGGCCTCGGCGATCGTGGTGACGACCGGCTCGCCGGTCAGCTCCATCAGGCGGCGCAGGTTTGTGACCGCCGTGCCGAAGCGCGTGTCGGTCTCGGCGGCGGTCTCGCTCATGATCCCGAGCAGCCGGTAGTCCTTCCGCAGCGCCGCCGCCGCGGCGAAGACCTGCGCGTAGGTGCAGTAGGAGCCGCACATCGCGAGCCCCACAAGCGGCTTATGTTCCATCGTTTTCCTCCTTTTCCCGCAGGATCGCGCCGACCGTGTCCCAGTAGAGCGCCGCGGCGGCCTCGGGGGCGAACTGTCCCGGCAGACCCGGCGCGTACAGCGGCCGCAGGCCGAGCGTCTGCGCGCGGTCGCGGTCGAAGCCCGGCGACGAGGCCAGCTCCAGCAGCAGCGTCCCGGACCGCAGCTTCGTCAGCAGCGCGTCGGACAGTACCGGCGCGGGCGCCGTGTTGACGACGAAATCCAGATCGTCGGCGATCCGCTCCAGCTCGTCGAAGCGGCAGGCGTCGAGGCCCTGCGCCGCGGCCATGGCACGGTCGCCCGCCTTGCGCGCCGCGACGGTCACATAGGCGCCCATCGCGCGCAGCCGCGGGGCCAGCAGCGAGGCGATGCGCCCCCAGCCCGTGACCAGGATGTGCGAGCCCAGCAGGCTCTCCTCGCTGTGCTGCACCAGCAGGGCCAGCGCACCCTCCGCGGTCAGCGCCGCGTTGCCGACGGCGTAGTCCCGCCGCCGCAGCAGATCGTAGACGCGCAGCCCGCCGCGCACCGCCGCGAGGCTGCTCTGCGCCGAGAACCCCCCGCCGCAGAGGACCTGACCGGGCCAGAGCGCGCCGAGCAGCTCCTCCATCGTGATCGTCTGCACCGACAGCGGCGCGAAGACCGTGCCGCCCTTCTCCGACGGGATGCCGAGCAGCACCCAGTCCGCCCCGTAGACGCAGCTGAGCAGGCACCCGGCCTGCTCGGCCTTGAGCGGCAGGGCCGCCTTCTCCAGCGCAAAGCAGCGCACCCGATGCCCCTCGCGCGCCAGCAGCGCGCACAGGGAGACCTGGCGCTTGTCGCCTCCGATTACCGCAACCTGCAAAGGCACCACCTCCGCGCTATCCTATTCGGAAAAGGCGGAGGCGGTGCGTTTGTCTTGAAGAAGCGGCGCGGGCGTGATAAAATAGAGCATCACCCTTGAAGGAGTCACTTGTATGAGCAGAGCCGACGAGATCTTTATTCAAAACTGCAAAGACATCCTCGAAAACGGGATCTGGGACACCGACCGGCCCGTGCGCACGCGCTGGGACGACGGGACGCCCGCCCACACGATCAAGAAATTCTGCGTGGTCAACCGCTATGATCTGGCCGAGGAGTTCCCGATCCTGACCATACGCCGCATCTACTGGAAGTCCGCCATCGACGAGCTGCTGTGGATCTGGCAGGCCAAGAGCAACAACGTGCGTGAGCTGCGCACGCGGGTCTGGGACGCCTGGGCCGACGAGAACGGCTCCATCGGCAAGGCCTACGGCTACCAGCTCGGCGTGAAGCACCACTACCCCGAGGGGGACATGGATCAGGTGGACAAGGTGCTCTGGGATCTCAAGCACAACCCCGCCTCCCGGCGCATCATGACCAACATCTACACCTTCGCCGACCTTAGCGAAATGGCGCTCTACCCCTGCGCCTACTCGATGACCTTCAACGTCACGGGCAGGCGGCTCAACGCGATCTTGAACCAGCGCTCGCAGGACATGCTGACGGCCAACAACTGGAACGTCGTGCAGTACGCGGTGCTGACGCTGATGATGGCCCAGGTCTCCGGGCTTGAGCCGGGCGAATTCGTGCACGTCATCGCCGACGCGCACATCTACGACCGCCACGTCGACGCCGTGAAGGAGCTCATCGCGCACGAGCCGAAGCCCGCCCCGAAGTTCTCCCTCGACCCGACGGTGGACGACTTCTACAAGTTCACGCGCGACAGCTTCACGATGGAGGGCTACGAATACTCCGACTTTGCCGGGAAGATCCCGGTGGCGCTGTAAGGAGGAAAGGGAGATGGAAGCCATCGTCGCGGTCTTTTCCGACTGGGGCATCGGCAGCGAGGGCACGCAGCAGCTTGTCCTGAAGGCCGACCGGGCCCACTTCCGGGAGCTCACGGCGGGCGCGGCGGTCATCGTCGGCCGCCGCACCCTCGGCGACTTCCCGGGCGGCCGACCGCTCAAGGGGCGGCAAAACATCGTCGTCACCCGGCAAAATATCGAGATCGAGGGCGCGGAGGTCGCGCACAGCACGGAGGAGGCCCTCGCCCTCGCGGCGAAGTACCCCCGCGCGCTGGTCATCGGCGGCGCGTCGGTCTACCGGCAGTTCCTGCCCTATGTCGACACGGTGCACGTCACGAAGATCGACCGCGCGCCCGCGTCCGACAGCTTCTTTGAAAACCTCGACGCGTCGCCGGACTGGCAAGCGCGGGAGGCGGAGGACTGGCGGGAGGAAAACGGCGTGCGCTACTGCTTCGTGACGTATGTGAGGGTTTGAAGCTCGGTGCCCGGGTAGTAGTGCGCGAGGATCTGACGAAAGTCCTTGCCCTGCCGCGCCATGACCTCGGCCCCGTACTGGCTCATGCCCACGCCGTGGCCGAAGCCGGTCACGGTGAAGACGAAGACCCCGTCCTCAAACGTAAGCGTGAAGGCCGTCGAGCGCAGGGAGAAGAGCGCGCGGAGCTCCGTGCCCGTAAAGCGCGCCCCGCCGATCACGCAGAAGGCCGTGCGGCCGCTCGCGTCGGTCTCCGAGGGGCCGAGCCAGGTTTCGACCGGACCGCTGAAATCCGCCTCGGGCCGCAGGGACAGCAGCGTGTCCCGGAAATCGAGGGGGCTTTGCTCGACGCGCGTGACGTAGTTCGGCACGCTGTCCGGCCCCTCGGGGCTGAACACGCTTTTGAGATAGGGCAGCTCGCTCCAGATCGCGCCGCAGTCCTCGGTGAAGCCCGCCGAGGAGGAGTGAAAGGCGGCGAAAACGGCCTGTCCCCCGTAGCAGAGGATCTGCCCCTCGGAGGCGGCCGCCGCCTCGGCGAGCTTGTCATGCCGCTGCGGATAGGCGTCGCCCCAGCGCTCGCGCAGGGCCTCGTCGCTCACCCAGGCCTGACAGCAGCCCGGGTTCGTGCAGACGTCGGCGTCGGCATGACGGCCGCTGCGGGCGCAGTAAATGGCGTAGGTCCGCGCTGCCGCCGCCTGCGCCCGGAGGGCCTCCGGCTCGAAATCCGCGGGCATCTCGGCCGCCGTCACGCCCAGCACATAGTCCTCGAGCGCGAGGGAGAGCAGCTCGCCGTGATCCAGCACCCGCAGGCGCAGGGGCGCGGAGTCGGGGGCGGTCTCCGCCTCCGCCGTCGGTAGGGGCGCGGGCGGCTCGAAGTCCGCGGTCAGGCGCTGCTTCAGCCAGACCAGGGCGAACAGGACCGCAAGCGCCAGCAGCGCGCTCCAGATGCTGTTTCGCAGCTTAGACCCCTCCCTTGACGCAGAAACGAAAAGGGCGTACAATACCCCTTGTCATTCATTCATTTATATGGAAACGAGACGTGGATTATGCGTAAAAAACCGCTAGAAATCACCTGTTATGTGGCCGGCGCGGGCGCCTTCGGCGTGTTCTTCCGCTGGCTTCAGGATCAGCTCGCCTTCGACGAGGCCGGGCTCAACGAAAAGAGCCTGCTCAACTTCATGGTCCCGGCGCTGGTCATCGCGTCGGCCCTGCTGTTCCGGCACTTTGTGCAGCAGATGAAGGACCAGAAGCTCGGCTCGCCCGAGGACTTCTGCGGCGCGCTGTTCAATCCCGGCAAGCTCTTTGCGGCGCTGCGCTGGCTGGCCGGCGTCATCATGGTCGCCGGGGCCGGCCTGCTGCTGATCCAGTCGGAGACCGACAGGCAGGCCGATCTGATCCGCGTGCTCTGCCTGCTGGCCGCCGCCTCCGGCGTGGCCTTCCCGCTGGTGCTGGGCGCCGCCAATTACGATATCCTCACGCACGAAAAACTGGTGCGCTTCGGGATGATGCTGCCGGTGCTGACCTACGCGCTGTGGCTGGTGCTCTGCTACCTCCAGAACGCCTACAACAGCGTCGCCTGGTCCTACGCGATGGAGATCTTCGCGCTGATCTTCCTGATGCTCGGCTTCTTCCGCGCGGCGGGCTTCGCCTTCCGGGTGCCGGACGGCTACCGCGCGCTGTTTTCCACGATGCTGGGCGGCGCCATGGGCATCATGGCCCTCGCGGACGAGCGCTATATGGGCATGCAGCTGATGCTGCTGGCCTCGGCGGGCATGCAGATCCTCTATGTGTGGATCCTGGTGCGCAACCTCGAAAAGAAGCGCCCCGTGACCCATAAAGAGGGCGACGCCGAGGTGGACGAGGGCGGCTTTGAGATCGTGAAATGATTCGATCAAGAGGCGAAGCCTCTTGATCGAGCTTTTGCAGCTCTCTGCGCTCGCACACTTGAGAGCCGGGAAGTGTTTTTTGCGAGGTACACGCCCCCGCGAAAAACGGATTTGAATACAGGGGGCGGCACCGGCCGCCCCCTGTTCTGTCGGAATGAAACCATGACCGAAGAGGAACGCATCCAAAACTGCATATCGCGCATCCTCGCCTGGTATCCCGCGGTGCGGCGGCCCCTGCCGTGGCGCGGCGATCCCACGCCCTACGAGGTCTGGATCTCGGAGATCATGCTCCAGCAGACGCGCATCGAGGCCGTGATCCCGTACTACGCGCGCTTTCTGAGCGAGCTTCCGGACGTGCGCGCGCTCGCAGAGGTCCCGGAGGACAGGCTTCTCAAGCTCTGGGAGGGCCTCGGCTACTACAGCCGGGCGCGCAATCTCCAGAAGGCGGCAAAGCGGATCGCGGCCGACTTCGGCGGCGAGCTGCCGCGGACAGCTGCGGAGCTGCAGACCCTGCCCGGGATCGGGGACTACACCGCCGGGGCGGTGGCCTCCATCGCGCCGGAGCCCGCCGTGGACGGGAACGTGCTGCGCGTGCTCGCGCGGGCGCTCGCCTGCGCAGAGGACGTGCAGCTTCCGCAGACCCGACGGCGCATGGCAGAGCTTCTGCGCGCGGCCTACCCGCGCGGGGAGGCGGCGGGACTTCTGACCGAGGGGCTCATGGAGCTCGGCGAGACCGTCTGCGTCCCGAACGGCGAGGCACGCTGCGCCGACTGTCCGCTCGCGGAGCTCTGCCTTGCCCGGCAGCGCGGCGAGGTCGGGCGCTACCCGGTGCGGACGCCGCCGCGCCCGCGGCGGATCGAGGAGCGCACGGTCCTGCTGCTGCGCGCCGGGGAGCGCTGGGCCGTCCGGCGGCGGGAGGAAACGTGCCTGCTCGCGCGGATGTGGGAGTTCCCGAACCGGGACGGCGCGCTCACGACGGCTGAGGCGGCGGACGCGGTCCGGGCTCTCGGCGGGGACGTGCTCTCCGTTGAGGCCTGCGGCGAGGCGCGGCACGTCTTCACCCATGTCGAGTGGCACATGCGGGGCGTTACTCTCACGCTGGCGGGGGAGTGCGGGGACTATGTGTGGAAAAGCGCCGACGAGATCCGCGCTCAGTGCTCCATCCCGACGGCGTTCCGGTATTATC
>CADCLH010000090.1 GCA_902802215.1 Oscillospiraceae bacterium | reverse complement strand
GCCTCTTCGATCACGGGCACGTATTCGGTCACGACGGGCGGGGTGATGGAGGTGGTCTGCTGCTTGACGTCGGCGCCCTCGAGCGAGGTGGTGACCATGACGACGACGGCAAGGATCACGGCGGCCACGAGGATCAGACCGAAGATGATCTGCCATTTGGTATTGGTTTCCGCGCGCTCATACGCGGCGGTGCCGCTGACGGTCCCGGGCGTAGGGCCGGGGGTGCGGGTGCTCTGCGCGACGCGGCGGGTCCCGCAGTTGGGGCAGCGGCTGCGCAAGGAAGAAAACGTCTCGCCGCAGCGACGGCATTTCACTTCTGGAATCAAGCTCATACGAGTTCCTCCATTCAGCGGAAGATAGAAGGCGTAGTGCTACGCATAGATAGTACATCAAAAAAACGGTTTCGTCAAGATAGCTCGTGCCATTTGGGCGTCTTTTGCGCGCCAATTCGGCACCTATCCCCCACTTTTTGCGAAAAAATGTCCCATTCCTCCGTCGACGCGGGCAAAAAGAGGCTCGCCGGAGCTTCCGTGCTCCATCGGGAAGGTGGAAAAAAGCGGCGGGCGGGACGTTGAAAAAAGGAGGGCTTCATGGTATCATGTCGATGCAGAGACAGATACGCGACGGCGGCGAGGAGGTTTGTTCCATGGAGAAGCGCATCACCCGGATCGTTCTGACGGGCGGTCCCGCGGCGGGCAAGACCACGCTTGTCAGCCGCATCCTCAAGGAGTTCAAAAGCGAGGACGGCTGGAAGGTGCTCACCATCCCCGAGACCGCGACGGAGCTGATCTCCGGCTTCGGCTTCGGTCCCTTCCCCAACTGCATGTCCATGGAGGACTTCCAGTACTATGTGATCGACGACCAGCTCCACAAGGAGAGGCTGGCGCTGCGGGCCGCGCAGGCCGTGCCGGAGGAGAAGGTGCTGATCCTCTACGACCGCGCCGTGCTGGACGACAAGGCCTATGTCACGGACGAGGTCTTCGCGCAGGTGCTCGGCCGCTTCGGTCTGACCGAGGAGCAGGTGCTCACCCATTACGACGCGGTGCTGCATCTGGTCAGCTGCGCCAAGGGGGCGGAGTACGCCTTCAACTACGGCAACGCCGCCCGCTACGAGAGCATCGAGGACGCGCGCGAGCTGGACGACCGCACGCTGCGCGCCTGGCAGGGCCACCACGCCCTGTACGTCGTCGACAACTCGGTGGACTTCGAGGACAAGATCAACCGCGCCCTCGCGCAGATCTGCCGCGTCCTGGGCGAGAGCGCGCCCGAACCCGGCAAGCGCAAGTATCTGGTGCGCATGCCCGACCGCGGCGCGCTGACGAAGGCCTACGGGGCGCTGCCCATCGAGATGATGCAGACCTATCTGCTCTCCTCCGACCCCGACCTCGAGCGCCGCATCCGCCAGCAGTCGAGCTTCGACGAGCAGCTCTTCTTCTACACGACCAAGCGCGTCGGGGAGGACGGGACCCGCTGGGTGACCGAGCGGCCGATCTCCGGAAAGGAGTATGTGACCTATCTGATGGAGGCGGACCTGTCGCTGCACAGCGTGCGCAAGCTCAAGTACCGCTTCACGTATCGGGATCACCGCATGGAGCTGGACGTCTACCCCTTCTCGAAGGACCGGGCGATCCTCTTTGTCTACGGCTCCGAGCCCTTCGCGCTGCCGCCGGAGATCGAGGTCCTGAAGGACGTGACGGGCGACCCCGCGTACAAAAACCGCGCCCTGGCAGAGCTGCAGCGCCTGTAAGGTGCGGAAGACCGGCAGAAAGAAGCGCTTGTGTTTGCGGATTCTTGCTGATATAATAAGCAGAAGTTGTTTTTTTACCGCGAAAGATCGGGAGGTTTTTCATGATTCCATTCAACGTTCCCCCCTGCACGGGGCATGAGCTGAAATACATCGCCGAGGCCATCGACGCGCACAAGATCTGCGGCGACGGCGCCTTTACCAAAAAATGCAACAAATGGCTCGAGGACCGCTTCGGCGCCCACAAGGTCCTGCTGACCACCAGCGGCACCACCGCCCTGGATATGGCGAGCCTGCTGTGCGAGCTTCAGCCCGGCGACGAGGTCATCCTGCCGAGCTTCACCTTCTCCTCGACCGCCAACGCCTTCGCGATCTACGGCGCGAAGCTGGTCTTCGTCGACATCCGGCCCGACACCATGAACATCGACGAGACGAAGATCGAGGCCGCGATCACCGACCGGACCCGCGTGATCGTCGCCATGCACTACGCGGGCGTGGCCTGCGACATGGACGCGATCATGGACATCGCCCGCCGCCACGGGCTGCTGGTCATCGAGGACGCCGCCCAGGCCGTCATGTCGAGCTGGAAGGGCCGGCCCCTCGGCACCATCGGCGACGTCGGCTGCTACTCCTTCCACGAGACCAAGAACTATTCGATGGGCGAGGGCGGCGCGGTCGTCGTCAACAACCCCGCCTTTGTCGAGCGCGCCGAGATCCTGCGTGAGAAGGGCACCGACCGGGCCCGCTTCTTCCGCGGCCAGGTGGACAAGTACACCTGGGTCGACATCGGCGACAGCTTCCTGCCCTCGGAGCTCAACGCGGCCTATCTCTGGGCCCAGCTCGAGATGGCCGACGAGATCAACGAAAACCGCCTGAAAAGCTGGAACGCCTACCGCGAGGCCTTTCAGGATCTGGCCGACGCCGGCAGGGTCGAACTGCCGACCGTCCCCGAGGGCTGCGTCCACAACGCGCACATGTTCTACCTCAAGTGCCGCGACCTTTCTGAGCGCACGGAGCTGATCCGCTTCCTCAAGGAGCGGGACATCCTCGCGGTGTTCCACTACGTGCCGCTGCACTCGGCCCCTGCGGGCCTCAAATACGGCCGCTTCTGCGGCGAGGACGTCTATACCACCCGGGAATCCGACCGTCTGGTGCGCCTGCCGCTGTACTTCGGGCTGACCTCTGAGGATCAGGCCAGGGTCATTGCGGCCGTCCGGGACTTCTACGGGGTGTGAGGCCGATGAAGCTCTCCTTTGTGATCCCCTGCTACCGCTCGGAGCGCACGCTCCCGGCCGTGGTCGCGGAGCTCAAGAGCACCATGGCCCAACGGCCGGAGGTCGACTATGAGATCATCCTGACCGAGGACGGCTCGCCCGACGGGGTCTGGCAGGTCATCCGCTCTCTGGCGGAGGCGGACCGGCGCATCCGGGCCATCCGCTTCACCCGCAACTTCGGCCAGCACGCCGCCCTGATGGCGGGCCTCTCCGCCGTGAGCGGGGACGCCGCCTTCCTCCTCGACGACGACGGGCAGGCCCCCGTGGACGAGCTGTTCAAGCTGGTCGACGAGCTGGACAAGGGCTACGACGTGGTCTACGGCGTCTACCCGGAGATCCGCCAGAACGCCTTCCGCCGCTTCGGCACCCGGGCAAACAAGCTCATGGCCGAGAGCCTGCTCGACTGGCCGAAGGACGTGCAGTCCACCAGCTTCTTCATCTGCCGCCGTCTGATCGTGGACGAGATCCTCCGCTACGACAAGCCCTATCCCTATCTCGAGGGCCTCATCATCCGCGCCACCAGAAACATCGGGCACGTGCTGGTGCACCAGCGCGACCGCGCCGAGGGCCGCTCCGGCTATACGCTCGGCAAGCTGATCAAGCTCTGGCTCAACGGCTTTACCGCCTTCTCGGTCAAGCCTCTGCGCGCGGCCTCGTTCTGCGGCGTGACCTTCGCCGCCATCGGCTTCATCTGGACGCTGGTCATCGTCATCATCCGCCTGACCACCGCCGACGTCCCCGACGGCTGGACCACCATCGTGGCGGTGCTGCTGATGATCGGCGGTCTGCTGATGCTCATGCTCGGTCTGATCGGCGAGTACATCGGAAGAATTTATATCTGCATGAACAACTCCCCCCAGTACGTCGTGCGGGAGTGCCTGCCCGACGACCTGCTCTCCGATCCGGAGCGGGGCAGGCGCTGAGAGGTGGCGGCCTTGGAGAACAAGCTCACGCTCCGCTCCCTGCTCGCGCTGCAGGGCGCGGTCATCCTGTACTCCTTTGCGGACGTCGCCGCGAAGCTCGCAAGCGCCCACCCCTTTCTCTCGGGCGGCTATGTGCTGTGGATCGGGGCCGAGGTCCTGATCCTCGGCGTCTACGCGCTGTGCTGGCAGCAGATCATCAAGCGCGTCGACATCTCGGTGGCCTACTCCAACCGCGCCGCCGCGGTCGTGTGGACGACGCTCTGGGCGGCGCTGCTGTTCCGGGAGACCATCACGCCGAAAAACCTGCTGGGCATCGGCATCCTCTTTGCCGGGATCTGGATGGTGAACCGTGATGGATAACAGCTGGATCCACATACTCGCCATGCTTGTGGCGGTGTCTCTGTCCGCCGCGTCGCAGATGATGCTGAAGAAGGCGGCGCGGACCGAATGGCCCTCCGCGCTGCGCGAGTATCTCAACGTCTGGGTCATCGGCGGCTACGGGCTGCTGGTTTGCTCCATGCTCTGCGTGATTTTTGCCTGCCGCGGTCTGGAGATCAAGAACATCCCCGTGCTCGAATCGCTGGGCTTTCCGCTGGTGATGCTGCTCGGCCGCATCTTCTACGGCGAGAAGCTGACGCGCGGCAAGCTGATCGGGATGGGCCTGATCCTGCTGGGCATTCTTGTGTTTTATTTATGAGGAAGCGACCATGAACGAAGCGATTACAACTCTTCCGATCCTTGAAGGGGAGCGCGTGCTCCTGCGCCCCATCACGATGGAGGACACGCCCCGGATCGTCGCCTGGCGCAACGATCCCGAGGTCCTGCAAAACTTCATCTACCGCGGTCCCTTCACGGCGGCGGTGCATATCAACTGGATGAAGACCAAGGTCGCCTCCGGCGAGGTCGTGCAGTACATCATCGAGGACCGCGAGAGCGGACGGCCCGTCGGCTCGGTCTATTTCCGTGACGTCAACCGCGTGTACCGCAGCGCCGAGTACGGCGTCTTCATCGGGGAGGCGGAGGCCCGCGGCAAAGGTCTCGGCAGCGAGACCGCGAAGCTGTTCACGGACTTCGGCTTTGAAAAGCTCGGCCTGCACCGCATCAGCCTGCGGCTGCTGTCGGACAACGTGCAGGCAAGGCGGAGCTATGAAAAGGCCGGCTTTCAGGCCGAGGGCGTCTTCCGCGACATGGTGCTGCTCGACGGGCGCTACCGCGACGTCATCTTCATGGCCAGACTCCGGGAGGAAAAGCCGAAGCTCATCATCATCGGGGCCAACGACTTTCAGAACCCGCTCATCCTGCGCGCCAAAGAGCTGGGCTACGGGACCCATGTCTTCGCCTGGCAGTGCGGCGACGTCGGGGAGCGCACGGCGGACGTGTTCCACCCGGTCAGCATCGTGGAAAAGGACGAGATCCTCGCGCTCTGCCGCCCTCTGCGCCCGGCGGGCGTGTGCTCGATCGGCTCGGATCTGGCCGCGATCACCGTCAACTACGTGGCCGAGGGGCTGGGGCTCGTCGGCAACGGCATGGACAGCGCCGTGACCGCCACCAACAAGCACCGGATGCGCCTGGCCTTCGAGCGCGCCGGTCTGCCCTCCTGCAAGAGCATCCAGGTGGAGGAGGACACCGATCTTTCCGCCCTGCCGCTGCGCTATCCCGTGATCGTCAAGCCCACCGACCGCTCCGGCAGCCGCGGCATCCGCAAGGTGTGCGATCCGGCGGAGCTGCCCGAGGCCATCGCCTTCGCGCGCGAGCCCTCGTTTGAGAAAAAGGTCCTCGTCGAGGAGTTCGCCGAGGGCCGCGAATACAGCGTCGAATACCTCTCCTGGCAGGGGGAGCACCGCTTCCTCGCCGTCACGGAGAAGTTCACCACCGGCGCGCCGCTGTTCGTCGAGACCGGCCACCTCCAGCCGCCCCTGCACATGGACGAGACTACCCTCGCGCGCATCCGGGAGCTGGTCCCGCAAGTGCTCGACAGCCTCGGCGTCCGCTTCGGCGCCTCGCATACCGAGCTCAAGGTCGACGAAGGCGGCGCCATCCGCATCATCGAGTGCGGCGCGCGCATGGGCGGGGACTGCATCGGCTCCGATCTGGTGCCGCTGTCCACGGGCGTGGACTTCGTGCGCGGCGTCATCGACGTCGCCTGCGGCCACGCGCCCGATCTGACCCCCGTGCAGCCCGGCCGGATCGCCGCCGTGCGCTTCATCTTCTCCCAGGAGGATCTCGACGCCCTGCGCCGGATCGAGGCGAGCTGCCCGCAGAACCTCTTCCGCGTCAGTGAGATCGCGCCCATCGACGGGCACGAGATCCGCGACAGCTCCACCCGCTACGGATACTACATCCTCACCGCGGGTACGCAGGAGGAGATGACCCGGCTGCTGCGCCTGAGCGCGCTGCCCGAGGCCTTTCTGGAGGATTGACATGAAGCTGGTTTCCTTTGTGATCCCCTGCTACCGCTCGGAAAAGACCGTCGCGGGCGTGACGGAGGAGATCCGCGCGGCCATGGCGGCGCTCGACGCCTACGACTATGAGATCGTGCTGGTCAACGACTGCTCGCCCGACGGCACCTATCCGGTGATCCGGGCCCTGGCCGAACGGGATGAGCGCATCACCGCGGTCGATCTGGCCAAAAACTTCGGCCAGCACGCGGCGCTGATGTGCGGGCTGCGCCACGCCGCGGGCGACTATGTCGTCTGCCTGGACGACGACGGGCAGACCCCCGCCGACGAGGCGGGAAAGCTCCTCGAAAAGCTCGAGGAGGGCTTCGACGTGGTCTACGCCTCCTACGCGCAGAAGCGGGAGAGCGGCTTCCGCCGCTTCGGAAGCGAGGTCAACCGCCGCATGACCGAGATCATGCTCTCGAAGCCGCGGGAGCTGGAGCTGACCAGCTACTTCGCGGCCAGACGCTTTCTGGTCGACGAGATGCTCCGCTATGAGCACTGCTACCCCTACGTCATGGGTCTGGTGCTGCGCAGCACGAAGAACATCTGCAACGTGCCGGTGAAGCACCGCGCGCGCGAGAGCGGCTCCTCGGGCTACACGCTCGGCAAGCTGCTGGGCCTGTGGATGAACGGCTTTACCTCCTTCTCGGTCAAGCCCCTGCGCATCTCGATCTGGTCCGGCGTGATCCTCGCGCTTCTCGGCTTCGTGTACGCGCTCGTCGCGGTGATCCGCTACTTTACGGTCCACACGGCGCCGCTCGGCTGGACCACCACCACGGACGCGACCCCGCAGTACGTCGAGCGCGAGGTCGTGAAAAAGAAATGAAAAGGGCTTGTCCACGCAAAAACGCTCCGTCTTTCGACGGAGCGTTTTTCAGACTGTAGACAAAGTCGGTAATGCGCCATTGCGAACCAGTGACCGATGTCACTGGTGTGGCAATCCGTTTCTTCCCTGGCCGCGAAAATCCTTTGATTATGCTCCTTTCCGGCTTGGCAAGGCGTTATGCGGATTCCCACGCCAGCGTGCGCGCTGGCTCGGAATGACGTGCAAATAGGTTTGTTTACACATTAAAACGCTCCGTCTTTCGACGGAGCGTTTTTCATTCAGATCAATTATCAAAGCTGCTTCTGGGCGTTGATCTTGACGCCGGGGCCCATGGTGGAGGCGGTCACGCAGGAGCGGATATACTGGCCCTTGGCGGC
>CADCLH010000089.1 GCA_902802215.1 Oscillospiraceae bacterium | reverse complement strand
TTCGGCCTGACGCTGCGCAACGTCCCCAAGGACGAGATCGACAAGCGCGTGCACGAGGCCGCGAAGATCCTCGACCTGGAGCACCTGCTCGAGCGCAAGCCCAAGGCGCTCTCCGGCGGCCAGAGACAGCGCGTCGCGCTGGGCCGCGCCATGGTCCGCAACCCGGCCGTCTTCCTGCTGGACGAGCCGCTGTCCAACCTGGACGCCAAGCTCCGTACCTCCATGCGCAGCGAGATCGCCCGCCTGCACCGCCGCCTCGACACCACCTTCGTCTACGTCACCCACGACCAGACCGAGGCCATGACCATGGGCGACCGCATCGTCGTCATGAAGGACGGCCTGATCCAGCAGTACGACACCCCGAAGGTGCTGTACGATACGCCGTGCAACCTCTTCGTCGCGGGCTTCATCGGCTCGCCGCAGATGAACTTCCTCGACGCCGAGATCCTTGCCGAGGACGGCAAGCTGTTTGCCAAGGTCGAGAACGAGAAGATCGAGATCCCGGCCTTCAAGCACGAGGCGCTGACCCCGTACATCGGCAAGACCGTCATTCTCGGCATTCGTCCCGAGGACTTCCTCCCCGTCGAGTACCGGAACGACACCAACTGCCTCTACGCGAAGGTCGACTTCTGCGAGTTGCTCGGCGCTGAGACCAACATGTATCTCTTCGTGGGCGACAAGAAGGTCATCGTGCGTATGCCGTCTTATGAGGAGCACCCCGTCGAGGAGTTCATCCGGGTTGCCGTCAAGCAGGACCGCATGCACTTCTTCGACAAGGAGACCGAGCTCGCCATCTGCCATTGATGGAGCGTCGGCCCACAGAGCTGAATACCGTACTGGAAGCTCCGGGAGAATTTCTCTCGGGGCTTCTGGGCGTTTGCGAGGCGTCCGTCTTTTCCCTTGAGGCCGGGAGTGTGCGCACCGTGCCGGGCGAGGCCGGGCGCTGGCATATCCTCGCCCCGGCGGAGGGGCGGGCGCGCATCGCCTGGGCGGACCGCGCCTGGACGATGGAGCCGCCGCAGGCCGCGGCTTTCGCGGGAAGCGAGGAGTTGTCGCTGCTCGCGGCCTCGCCGTGTACGCTGCGCTGCGTGACGCTCTGCGGCAGCGCGGCCGATGCGGTGCTGACGGACTGTCGGCGAACCGGACTGTTCTTTGAAAAGGGCGGGCTCGCCGTCGAACGGATGCTGGGACTGCTCTCCGCGCACGGCAGGCACGCGCTCTCCGCGCGGGAGGCGTCCGGCGCGGCATATCAGCTGCTGATGGCCCTGCACGGGACCGAGAGCGCGGAGCCCGCCGAAGGCGGTAGGCTGCCGCTTGTGGTGGAGGCCGCGCTCGGCATCCTGCGGCGCGAATACGCCTTCCTCGACGGGATCGGGGAGCTGGCCGACCGACTCGAGGTGAGCCAGGAGTATCTGACGCGCTGCTTCTGCAAATACATGGGCATCACGCCGGGGAAGTATCTCAATCAGGTCCGCATTGAAAACGCGCGTCTCCTGCTGCGGCAGGGGGGACACAGCGTGCAGTTCGTCTCCGACGCCTGCGGCTTTACCAACGCCAACTACTTCGCCCGCGTCTTCCGCAGCGCGGTGGGCATGAACCCCGCCGAGTACGCGAGATCGCGGCCCGGGACCACGGCGGAGGAGGAAAAGCGCGACGAGGTGCTGTATGTGCTGTGACGTGGCCTGAGACTTGTTGCTCCTGAGTTATGCAAAAGGGGCTGTGAAGAAAAGGAAACCCGAGGGTTATCCTGGACTTCACAGCCTCTTTTGCATCAGCGCGTCAGACTGCCCTTACAAACTGTTTAGTAGGCGCTCCGATAATAGACGTAGTTCGTAGGGAACTCAAAATAGCTTCCGGATGTACCTTTTAGCCAATAGCCAAACAGATAATAGTATCTTGACGGATAGGCAGAGCCGACAAAACAGCTGCGGTTGATTCGCTTGAAATCTGCCCAGCGCGCGTTGAGTGTGCTGGCCTCTGAATTGCCTACCGGAAAGAGATCGTCCTCCCAATGCCCCGCAAAAAAGCGTTCGATTGACCCGGTAATAAGCAACTCGCCCGGACCGAGCGCTAAACGGGAAGAATCTTCAAATTCTGGATCTGTCAAACGTTTTGACTCAGGTTCGATTGAATGCGCAATGGAGGGACCGATATGATAGTAGATAAACGTACCGGGATTTAAGAAGGTTGTCTTTTGCCAGGAATCGTCAGTAGCCTGAACGATTGAAGCCCGCAGGTTTTTTGCCCCGGTCTTTTCCGTCAGGGCCGCGATGAAATAGATTCCCCGCGCCAAAAATATGAATGTGAGAATACAAAGAATTGTCTTCGTCTTTCTGCCGGATTGCTTTCCAAGGTATGCGGCAACATACAGATCTACCAGAAAGAAAAGCGGATAATAGGTCCTCATGGCTAAGTTTCTTACGAACAGGTTGTAAACAAAAAACAGAATAATCAAGCAAGGAAGCAATCTGTTGAACAGAAACGATATTGGGCTATCCTTCTTCCCAAACCGAGAACCTTCTTTTATTGCCAGAGCAGCGAATATTGGAGCAAATGGAAACCCCGCATAGAAAAAAGCATAGAGCGTGACAGAAACCAGATGGCTCAACGGACTGCCTACCCCCGAATAATCACTGCCGGAATAACTGTTTAACTCACGAAAGCAAACTCTGATGATATAGGCCGGATCAACGGCAACTTTCGGGGATGCAAACAGAAAGCCGAGCGGAACAGCACAAGCGATCAGCGCTGGAATCAGCCCCCTGCGGTGATCTGCTCCCCTTTCTGCGTTCCAGGCAACAGTGATCGGAATCACGGCCCAGAACAACAGCGGGTATTTCACAGCGCACAACAAACCACAGAGAAAGCCTGCACACAGCCAAGGCAACCATCTTTTCTTTTTGCTTTTTTCTACCCCAATTGCTGTCAGATAGAGAATTGCCATCATAAGAAAAAACGAGATGGGATCACCCGTACCGTACCGGGATTGCTCGATATGCATAACGGAAAAAACGAGAATAAGGAAATAGGCCAAAACAGAAGATTTGTTCTTCCCGATAAATCGGTATTCAAGCAAGGAGCCCAAAACCGCGCCGAAAACGAAATAGAGAATGGAAGCAATTCGTCCCCGCAGTCTTAGGGAGAGATCAATCCCGGTGGCATGACGAAATAAGGACGCAGCAATATGAAATGGCAGCTGTAATACGATTGCGCCTTCGGGGTATTCTTTTACCTCGGAATAAGAGTTTTCGCGTCCGGAGAGAAAACGCATCAAACTGTTTGCGGATTCGTAAAACGCACTTTCATCCTGATGAAGATCCATATTATGTGTTACAGTAATTATCCGCGAGATCAGTAGAAAAAGAATTGCTGCGGACAGAAGAACAATAAAAAAAGGGTCCTTTGCTGAAAGCGACCTCTTCACATGAGCGCAGGAAGACTTATATTCTCTGCCTTCATTGTCAGTGGATAGTATTCTGTCAGTCAAGTCCATATTTTTATCTCTCCAGACACAAAAAGTGTGCAGCCCCATACAGAACTGCACACGAAAAACACACAGCTCCGCTTGTCGCTACACAAACTTCTGTCATCCACACAAAGAGAATGGTAAAATGGAGAGTGCGTTTTTACCGAGAGATAAAAACACATTCTCAATGTGTGGAATAATATGAAGTTTGTATAGCACTTTTATTTTACCATGTCATTTGTTTGAATGCAAGCATCGCTTTCTTTCCGTTTTTTTGCTTTCTTTCCGTTTTTTTGCCTATGGCCGGGAGAGATGACAAGACGGAAGAACAGCAACAGGCGAAGCGGCAAGGACTGGACCGGCAGCAGAACGGCGGCTGCCGGGAGGACGATGAGAGCGATCCCTTCACCCCGGCGCAGCAAATCCGACCGTTCTGAATCCTGCGCGTCAACCGTAAAAGAATCCCCCGCCGCATGCGGCGGGGGCGACACTTCATCCGCCCTTCGGGTACCTTCCCCATAAAGGGGAAGGCAGGGCTGCCGGGGGCGGCAGGAGAAACGGATTGCCACGGCCCCTGCGGGGCCTCGCAATGACGTACAGGGGGGAGGCCGGGCGCAAGGGGCAGTGTGAGGACGGCTCACAATGAGGAAAAACATAGAAACGCCGCCGGTGCGTGCGCACCGGCGGCGTTCCCGTCTTCAGCTCACTTGTCAAGGTAGCATTTGAGCAGCTCCTGCATCAGCTCATCCCGGTCGATGCGGCAGATGAGCGTGCGGGCGTGGTTGTAGTTGGTGATGTAGGTCGGGTCCTCGGAGAGGATGTAACCCACGATCTGGTTGATGGGGTCGTAGCCCTTGACCATCAGGGAGTTGTAGACGGAGGAGAGGATCTCCTTCATTTCGGCTTTCGAGTCGAGCGCCGTAAATTTTCTGGTTGCGTCTTCCATGCTCTCACCTGTCCTTTATTCTATCCTGTTCTTATTATATACCTGACAGGCCGGACAAGTAAAGTCAAAAAAGACTTAATTTTTCTGAAGCCGTCTCTCAGCGCATCACCGCGCCGAAGGTCTCGCCCAGAGCCTTGAGCACCTTCGCGACCGTCTCCTCGGCGTGGTCGTCGGTCAGCGTCTGATCGTCCGAGCGCATGGTCAGCGAGAAGGCCACCGACTTCATGCCGGGGGCGATGTGGCTGCCCGTGTACACGTCGAAGAGCGTGCAGTCCTTGAGGTACGCCCCGCCGTTTGCGAGGATGCAGTCGACCATCTCGCCCACGGGGATCGACGCCTTGCAGACCACCGCAATGTCGCGCGTGACCGAGGGGAAGCGCGGCAGCGGCCTGTAGACCGGGCGCGCGCCCTTGACCGCGGCCAGCGCGTCAAAGCTCAGCTCGGCGCAGTAGAATTCGGCGTCGACGCCGTAGTTGGCGGCGACCAGCGGGTGGATCTGGCCGAACACGCCTACGCAGGTCTCGCCCACGTACGCCTTTGCGCAGCGGCCGGGGTGGTAGGAGGGGTTGTCCTTCTCCGCGACAAAGCGGGGGCGCGACGCGCCGAGGTCCCTCAGCAGCGCCTCGACCCAGCCCTTGAGCACGAAGAAGTCCATCTTCTCGCCGTAGGCGCCGAGCGAGACGATGCGCGGCTCGTCGGCCATGCCGTCCGGGCGCTTGAGGTAGATGCGGCCGATCTCGTACAGGGCCGCCGCCTTGTTGCGGTAGTTGTAGTTGCGCGTCAGGATCTCCAGCATCGACGGCAGGATCGTCGTGCGCATGATCGAGGTGTCCTCGCCCAGAGGGTTGAGGATGCGCAGGCTGTCGCGCCGCGGATCGTCCGGGCTCCAGCGGATCTTGTCGTAGTACGACGGGCTGATGAAGGAGTAGGTGATGATCTCGTCCAGGCCCATGCTGCGGCAGCAGGCGCCGAGCTGCCGCTCGAGCTGCTGCAGCTCGCTGTAGCCGCCCGCGGTCGTCTGGCCGCCGGCAAACGCGGTCGGGATCTCGTTGTAGCCGTAGAAACGGGCGACCTCCTCGGCGATGTCGGAGTAGTGCTCCACATCCGCGCGCCAGGAGGGCACGTGGATCACGTCGCCCTCGAGCGTGAAGCCGAGGCGCACAAGGATGTCGCGCATGACGTCCTTGTCGATGTCCGTGCCGAGCAGAGCGTTGACCTTCTCCGGCTCGAGCTTCAGCGTGGTCTCCTTCAGCGGCTCGGACTTTACGTCGATGACGCCGCCGACGACCTCGCCCGCGCCCAGCAGCTCAATGAGCTCGCAGGCGCGCTGCACAGCCGGCCAGGTGTTCTGCGGGTCGAGACCCTTCTCGTAGCGGCCCGAGGCGTCGGTGCGCATGCCGAGGGCCGTGGCGGTGCGGCGGATCGAGGCGCCGTTGAAGTTGGCGGACTCGAAGAGGACCATGCCGGTGTCGCCCACGATCTCGCTGTTCGCGCCGCCCATGACGCCCGCCACGCCGACGGGCTTCTCGGTGTCGCAGATGCACAGCATGCTGGTCGAGAGCGCGCGCTCCGTGCCGTCCAGGGTCTGGATGGTCTCGCCCTCGCGGGCGCAGCGGACGTGGATCTCGCCGTCCTTGACGCAGGAGAAGTCGAAGGCGTGCATCGGCTGGCCGTACTCAAGCATGACGTAGTTGGTGATGTCGACGATGTTGTTGATCGGACGCATGCCCGCGTTGCGGATGCGCTCGCGCATCCAGGCGGGGGACGGAGCGATCTTCACGTTCCTGACCATGCGCGCGGTGTAGCGCACGCACAGCGGGTCCTCGATGACGATCTTCGCGTAGTCGTTGATGTCGCCGCCGGCCTCGGCCTTCACGACCGGCTCGTGCAGCTTCAGCGGCTTGTTGAAGGTCACGGCCGCCTCGCGCGCCAGACCGATCATGCACAGACAGTCGGGGCGGTTGGGGGTGATCTCGAACTCGACCACATGGTCGTCCATGCCGAGCAGCACGCGCATATCGTCGCCGGGCTTGCAGTCCTCGTGCAGGATCAGGATGCCGTCGGTGATGCAGTTGGGGAACTCCTCGGGCCTGGCGCGCAGGTCCTCGGGCGTGAGGATGCGGTTCTTGGCCGTGTCGTAGGCAACCATGTCGCCCGCGTGGAGGTTCTGGCAGTCGAAGACGGCCTCAACGTCGCTCTCGCCCAGAGAGAGCGCGACGTCCCAGAGGTTGACGCCCGCGGGGGCCACGTCCACGACCAGCGCGGCCACGACCTTGCCGAAGATCCTGTCGCCCGCCTTGATGTCGGCGGAGATCGAGGGCTTGTCGGGGTCGAGGGGGTGGTAGTCGTTCAAAAGGGCGGCGGGCTTGATGACCGCGTAGGGGAAGTCGTGCGTGGTGCAGCCGAGCTCCCGGAGCGAGCAGAGCATGCCGTCGGACTTCACGCCGCGCAGCTTGCCCTTCATGATCTTCGTGCCGTTCGGCAGCAGGGCGTTGTGCAGGGCCGTGGGGACCAGATCGCCCACATGCACGTTCCAGGCGCCGGTGCAGATCTGGCGGGGCTCGCCCTCGCCGACGTCGACCATCGCGACCAGCATGTGGTCGGAGTTGGGGTGCTTGTCGAGCTTGACGATGCGCCCGACCACCACGTTCTTGATCTTGACGCTCAGGTCCTCGGTGACCTCCACCTTGGAGCCGGAGATGCTCATGGCCTCGGCGAAGCTGTGGTCGTCGACCTCCGAGAGCGGAAGGTCCACGAACTCATTGAGCCATTTTCTGGATAGATCCATCTGTCTGCCCTCCTTAGAACTGCTCGAGGAATCTGACGTCGTTCTCGAAGATCAGACGCAGATCCGTGATCTTGTACTCGCCCATCGCAAGGCGCTCCAGACCCATGCCGAAGGCCCAGCCGGAGTAGACGTCCGGGTCGATGCCGCAGCCGGCGAGCACCTTGGGGTGCACCATGCCGGCGCCGAGGACCTCGATCCAGCCCTCGCCCTTGCAGGTCGGGCAGCCCTTGCCGCCGCACTTGTGGCACTGGATGTCCAGCTCGCAGCTCGGCTCGGTGAAGGGG
>CADCLH010000088.1 GCA_902802215.1 Oscillospiraceae bacterium | reverse complement strand
GTCAAGCCCGCGAAACGCGAACTTCTCATAGTTCTCCCTGAAGTCACTGCCGCTCGGATAGAGGATCTCCATGGCCTCCTCGCCCATCTCCTCGATGTAGTCCTCATCGGTGAAGACGGCCTTGTTGGGGCAGGCGTAGTAGATATACTCGGCGTTGGCGATGGCGGGCTCCGGCGAGAGCATGTAGTTGATAAAGATCTCGGCCAGCTCCTTGTTCTGGCAGCAGGAGGGCACACACATGGCGTCGATGAAGTAGTTGGTGCGCTCGGGGTAGTAGAACTGCAGATCGACCCCGTCGGCCTGCGCGTCGATCATCGTGAAATAGTCGCCCGCGTAGTAGGCGCCGATGGCGGCCTCGCCGGACTCCATCATGTTGTAGATCTCGTCCATGACGTAGCTCTTGACCAGCGGCTGCTGCTTCTTGAGCTCGGCCAGGGCCTGATCCCATTCGGAGCGGTCGGTGCTGTTGACGTCGAGGCCCAGCTTGTACTGGGCGATACCGAAGGCGTCGCGGGAGTTGTTGATCTGCAGGATCTCGCCCTTGTACTTCTCGTTCCAGAGCAGATCCCAGCCGCCCGCGTCGGCCTCGTCCACGACCGCGGCGTTGTAGATGACGCCGATGACGCCGTAGGAATAGGGCACGGTGTACTTGTTGTCCGGGTCATAGAAAAGGCCGCGGAAGCTCTCGTCGATGTTCGCATAGTTGGGGATATTGTTGAAGTCCAGCTCGAGCAGCATGCCGTTTTCGCGCATGCGGGCGACCATATAGTCCGAGGGGAAGATCACGTCGTAGCTGACGGCGCCGCTGGAGAGCTTGGCGTACATGTCCTCGTTGCTGGCGAAGGTGGTGTAGTTGACCTTGACCTTCTGGCCGTAGGTCTCCTGATACCACTTTTCAAACTCGCGGATCGTGTTGAAGGAATCCTCCGAGCCGTCGGAGATATACTCGCCCCAGTTGTAGACGTTCAGGGTCAGGGTCTTCCCTCCCCCGCCGCAGCCCGCGAGCAGGGCGGCGAGCATGAGGACGGCGATCAGCAGTGCGATGGTCTTTTTCATGTCTTTTCCTCCTTGGATGCTTTTCGGATTTGTCTGGCGGCTCTGCGCCGCTGGACCTCGTCCTCGTCGTAGAGGTTGGAGACCAGCAGCAGGGTGAGGATGACGAAGAAGATGATGGTCGCCAGGGCGTACATTTTCGGGGTGACGGTCTTTTTGGTCATGTTGTAGATGCGGATGGGAAGGGTCTGGAAGCCGTTGCCCGAGGTGAAGTAGCTGATGACGAAGTCGTCGAGCGAGAGCGTGAAGGCCATGATGAGGCCGGTGATGACGCCGGGCATGATCTCGGGCAGCACGGCCTTGAGGAAGGCCCGGAAGGGCGTGCAGCCGAGGTCCATGGCGGCCTCCGGCAGGGACTTGTCCATCTGCTGGAGCTTGGGCAGCACCTGCAGGATGACGTAGGGCAGGCAGAAGGTGATGTGCGCGATGAGCATGGTGCCGAAGTTCAGGCTCGTCGCCGCGCCGAAGAGCCTGCCGACGAAGACGAACATCAGCATCAGGGAGATGCCGGTGATGATGTCGGGGTTGATCATCGGGATGTTGGTGACGCTGTCCATGACCTGGCGCAGGACCTTATTGCGCAGGCGGTTGATGCCGACGGCGGCGGCCGTGCCCATGGCGGTGGAGATCAGCGCGGCCGAGACCGCGAGCACCAGGGTGTTGCGCACGGCCTTGAGCGTCTCGGCGTCGCGGAAGAGCTCGCGGTACCAGTGGAGCGAGAAGCCGGAGAAGACCGACAGGCTCTTGGCGTCGTTGAAGGAGAAGACCACCAGGATGGCGATGGGCGCAAAGAGGAAAATCATCATGAGCGCCGTGTAGATTTTCGATGCACGTTTCATGTCTCCGCCCCCCTTACGCCACGATGAGCTTCCGGTTGGCAAGCTTCTGCATCAGGGCCATGCACACGAGCAGGATGACCATGAGGATGAAGGCGATGGCCGCCGCGAAGTGCAGGTTGTTGGCCACATACTGGCCCTCGATGGCGTCGCCGATGAGGAAGAACTTGCCGTTGCCGAGCTTCTGCGAGATGTAGAAGGTGCTGATGGAGGGGACGAGCACCATGGTCACCCCGGAGAGGACGCCCGGGATGCTCAGCGGCCAGATCACGCGGCGCAGGACGCTCGGCCCCGGGCAGCCCAGGTCGCTTGCGGCCTCGAGCAGCCTCACGTCGAGCTTGGCCATGACCGAGTAGATCGGCAGCACCATATAGGGGAAGTAGTCGTAGACCATGCCGATGATGACCGCGGACTCGGTGCCGATGACATGCACGGGGCGCAGATGCAGGGCCGTCAGGAAGCCGTTGAGGATGCCCTTGTCCTGTAGGATGGTCATCCACGCGTAGGTGCGGATCAAAAAGTTCATCCACATCGGGATCATGATGAGCGTCAGCAGGATCTTCTGCGTCTTTTCCGGGGCGCGGGCCATGATATAGGCCAGCGGGTAGCCCATCAGCAGGCAGATCACGGTGGAGATCACCGCCAGCTTCAAAGAGCGCATGAAGATGACGAGGTAGGTGTGCACCTCTCTGACCGTCTCCCCGTCGTCCACGACGGAGGTGGCGGTGAAAAAGCGGGTGATGTTGTCGGTGGTGAAGGCGAAGGACGAGTCGGTGAAGGCATAGTAGGCCACGAAGACGAGCGGCACCACGATGAACAGCACCGCCCACACCGAATACGGCGTCAGCGTCAGGCGCTGAACGAGGGAAGAAGTCTTCTTATTCATCCGTTTTCCCGCTTTCCGTCCGGTTCCCGCCGCGTTCTTCGATCTCGGCCAGCTCCTCGATCTCGACCTCGCCGATCTCCTCCATCTCGTCAGAGAAGGTGGAATAGTCGCCGAACATGCCGGAATACTCGGACTTCTTCATGACGTGGATGGCGTCGGGCTCGATCACGAGGCCGATCGTTTCGTCCACGTCCCAGAAATCGGTGGTCTGGATCATCCATTTGAAGCCGTCGATATCCACGATGATCTCGTAATGCACGCCGAGGAAGGTGACCGAGGTCACGACGCCTTTGAGCATGCCCCTGTCCGCGGGCACGATGTCCACGTCCTCGGGCCGGACGACCACGTCCACCGGCTCGCGCCTGTCGAAGCCCTCGTCGACGCATTCAAAGACCTGCCCGGCGAAGGAGACCTTCCGGTCCTCGAGCATCACGCCGTCGAGGATGTTCGACTCGCCGATGAAGTCGGCGACGAAGGCGTTGGTGGGCTCGTTGTAGATGTCCACGGGCGTGCCGATCTGCTGGATGCGGCCCTCGGACATGACCACGACCGTGTCGGACATGCTCAGGGCCTCCTCCTGGTCGTGGGTGACGAAGACGAAGGTGATGCCGGTGGCCTTCTGGATGTTCTTCAGCTCCACCTGCATGTCCTTGCGCAGCTTGAGGTCGAGGGCGGCCAGCGGCTCGTCCAGCAGCAGGACCTTCGGCTGGTTGACCAGCGCCCGCGCGATGGCGACACGCTGCTGCTGCCCGCCGGAGAGGCTGGTGACGCTGCGCTTTTCAAAGCCCTTGAGGGCGACGAGCGTGAGCATTTCGGTGACCTTGCGCTTGATCTCGTCCTTCGGCACCTTCTTCTCCCGCAGGGAGAAGGCGACGTTCTCGAACACGTTCAGATGCGGGAACAGCGCGTAGCGCTGGAAGACGGTGTTGACGTTGCGTTTGTAGGGCGGCACGTCCTTGATGTCCTCGCCCATGAAGATCACGTCGCCGGAGTCGGGGGTCTCGAAGCCGCCGATGATGCGCAGCGTCGTGGTCTTGCCGCAGCCCGAGGGCCCGAGCAGGGTGATGAACTCGTTGTCGTAGATGTCCAGACTGATGTTGTCCAGCACGACCTCGCCGTCGAAGGATTTGGTGATGTTTTTCAGCTCGATGATTTTTTTCATATCCCATCCCCCAAAGAAAAAAGCAGCCATGCAAAAAGCATAGCTGCCTGCAAAACGCCGCAAACACAAAGCCGGCGCTCGGCTTTTTCCGTCCTCCGGAGAGGACGACGGCCCAATGGATTTTAAGAGTTTTGAGCAAAGATACTCTTACCTACTCTTATTGACCATTTCACAGATTTGTATGCTTTTACAAAACCATAAAACTTGAGCTTTTAACTCAATCAATAAGGCAACAAAAGTTGCCGCCGCGCCTGCGGTTCTTCGGCATCCGACCCGGCTGTCCGTGTGGCCTTGGCCCGTCGCTTTCCGCCGGGCGGTCGATATCTTGCTTCGGATCACTCGGAATATCCAATTGAGACGATTTATTTTATCAAGATTGGGGAAAGCTGTCAATACCTGCTTTTCAATACCGCGCGTCCCAGAGCGTCAGGCCACGGGCCGGGGCGGTGAAGCCCGCCCGCGCCCGCTCTCCGGAGGCGAGGATCTCTCCCATCTCCTCCGCGGGGCGTCTGCCGGTCCCGACCTCGAGCAGGGTCCCGGTCAGGATGCGGACCATGTTGTACAAAAAGCCGTCGCCGGTGAAGAAGATGCGCAGCTCGTCCCCCTCCCGGACGAAATCAATGCTTTTGAGCGTGCGGACCGTGGACTTCTTTTTGCCGTGGGCGGTGCAGAAGGCGGCGAAATCGTGCGTGCCGCACAGGGCCCTTGCCGCCCGCTTCATGGCCTTGAGATCCAGCGCCGCGGGGAAGGCATAGACATACTTCCGCTCGAACACGCAGGGCGCGTCGCCGGTGTGGATTCGGTAGACATAACATTTTTCCACGCAGCTCAGCCTCGCGTGGAAGCGCGGCGGAGCCTCCTCCAGAGCCAGCGCGCCGATATCCTCCGGCAGATATTTACGTAATTCTGTTAACATAACATCTGCATTCAGCTCCGTCTCCGCGCGGAAGGAGCAGACCTGCCGCCGGGCGTGGACGCCGGCGTCGGTGCGGCCGGAGGCGGCGAGCTCGACCGGCTGATTAAGCAGGCGGGAGAGCAGCGTCTCGAGCCTCTGCTGGATGGTGTTGTCGGTGTTTTTCTGCTTCTGCCAGCCCGCCCAGCGGCTGCCGTCGTAGCAGAGCTCGAGCCTGAAATTCCGCATGGCGTCCCCTCCCCTTTCGCCGCCTATCCTATCATACCGCCCTCAAAATGGCAAGAATCCCTCCGGAAAGCGCATAGAATACTACGGGTTTCAAGCGCTTCTTGTCTATTTTTCACAGGAAACGCCCGTTTTTTTACCGCCGCGGAACGAGATATTTGGTTTTTTTATTTGTTGAAGATGCGCGGCGACAGTGTTAAAATACTGGCAGAATCAAAATGGCATCATATCATCATAGAAATGAGGGATTCTTCTGTATACCGATAAGTTTCTTTCCCGCTTTGTTCTCCCCGAGGACCTCAAGGACGCGCTGAGCAAATGCCGCATCCTGGTCTACCCCGAGTCGATCGAGGAGCTGACCGAGATGGCCTACGGCCCGACCCACTCCTCCCGCTATGACGTCTGCTATCCCATCGAGGGCAAGGGTCTGGTCAAGGAGGCGGAGGTCGTCCGCTGCAAGAACGGCACCGTCGTCAACTTCATGGAGGACTACATGCGCCGCCGCGACCCCGACTGCATGCGCATCGGCGACGATCTGCCCACCAACAAGCCCCGCTTTGCCGAGCGCTACGGCTACCCGTTCGAGAAGCTCCGCGAGGAGACGATGGCCTGGCTCTGCAATCAGCAGCTCATCCTGCTGCCCTTCAAGGCGGGCGGCAAGTATTTCGGCTACAACAGCCTGATGGTCTGCCCGGTCAACGCGGCCTTCTTCGCGCTGTCGCTGGCCAACATGCAGGGCTTCATGTCCATCTACGACGTGCCCGAGCATTTCGACCCCCGCGCCATCATCTATGTGGCGCCCCCCTTCCGGCACACCCACTTTGAGGGCAAGCAGGTCGTCGTCCACCAGCGCAGCGAGAAGCTGCACGAGGTCTTCGCCTACAACCTCTACCCGGGTCCCTCCGCCAAGAAGGGCGTGTTCTCCATGCTGCTCGACATCGGCGAGCACGAGGGCTGGATCACCAACCACGCCTCCGCGGCCATGCTCGAGTCCCCGTATGAGAACGAGACCGTCTTCATGCACGAGGGCGCTTCCGGCGGCGGCAAGAGCGAGATGCTCGAGGAGATCCACCGCGAGCCCGACGGCAAGGTGCTCATGGGCACCCACACGGTCAGCGGCGAAAAATATTACCTGAACATCAGCGAGACCTGCCGCATCCGCCCGATCGCGGACGACATGGTGCTGGCCCACAAGGACTTTCAGGACGGCTCCGGCTATCTCAAGATCGCCGACGCCGAGGACGGCTGGTTTTTGCGTATGGACGGCGACACCAGCTACGGCAAGAACGCCGAGTACGAGCGCATCAGCATCCACCCGTCCGAGCCGCTGGAGTTCTTCAACATGGACGGCGTGCCCGGCGCGACCTGCCTGATCTGGGAGCACATCCCCGATTCCAACGGCAAGCCCTGCTCCAACCCCCGCGTCATCATCCCGCGCGCCATGGTCGACGGGATCGTCCCCGGCGACGAGCCGCAGGAGGTCAACGTCCGCTCCTTCGGCGTGCGCATGCCGCCCTCCACGAAGATGGCCCCCAACTACGGCGTCATGGGCATGCTGCAGGTGGTGCCGATCTCCATCGCGTGGGTGTGGCGTCTGATCGCGCCGCGCGGCTTCAAGAACCCCTCCATTGCGGACACCAACGCCGGCAGCGGCCTGAAGGCCGAGGGCGTCGGCTCCTACTGGCCCTTCTCCACGGGCATGAAGGTCACGCAGGCAAACCTCCTGCTCCACCAGATGCTCGACTGCCCCAACACCCTGAACATCCTGCTGCCCAACCAGTATATCGGCGCGTATCAGGTCGGCTTCATGGGCGAGTGGATCAGCCGCGAGTATCTCGCGCGCCGCACCGGTCAGATCCGCAAGAAGCACCTGGTCCCCTCCCGCTGCCCGCTGTTCGGCTACTCGCTGGATGAGATGCGGCTGGACGGCCAGTACGTCCGTCAGACCTTCCTGCGCCCCGAGTTGCAGTCCTGGCTCGGCTTCGAGGGCTTCGATGCCGGCGCCAAGATCATCACCGACTTCTTCAAGGAGCAGCTGCAGCAGTTCATGACCGACGATCTCGATCCGCTGGGACGCCAGATCATCGAGCTCGTGATGAACGACGCTCCGCTGGAGGACTATCTGGCCCTCACCCCGATGCACCTGCGCTGAGAAAAACGCAAAAAAAGCAGTACCCGGACCGGGTACTGCTTTTTTGCGCGCAGGCGGTGAAACGCCCGGCTTACAGCTTCTTTTTCAGGGTCAGGATGTTCTGGCCGTCGCGGTACTCGTAGCGCACGGAGTCCATCATCTTCTTCGTCATGAAGATGCCGAGGCCGCCGATCTCGCGCTTGTCTGCCGGAAGCGTCACGTCCGGGTCTTCCTTGGCCAGCGGATCGTACGGCATGCCGCGATCCGTGAAGGTGATCGTCGCGGCGGCGCGATGTTGACAAAGATCTCCTCCACAATGACGTCGATCTGCATCAGGGTCTTCATGGGGCAGGCCGCCTGTTCAAGCAGCTCCGTCACAAAGGACTGCACCCTGGACAGATTTTCCGGCAGAGCATCCAGCACCAGTTCCCGGGAAAGGATGCGCTTGTCCCTGTTTCCCATCGTCCGCGTTCACCCGCTCTTTCTTCAACGCCCCCGAAGGGGGTCCGTTCAGATCGTCGAAGCGCCTTGCAAATCCCTGTTTTCCCGAAGCGATGTATTACTCGATGGTCAGGATATCCGAAAAACCGGTGACCTCGAAAATCTCCATGATGCTCTCGCTCACATGGATGACCTTCATGCTGCCCTGCTTCGCCATCTGCTTCTGCGCCGAGAGAAGAACGCGCAGGCCGGCCGAGGAGATATACTCCAGCTTCTCCATATCCATCACGAGCTCCTCCACGCCGCTGAGGCAGGACTTCAGCTCCGCCTCCAGCTGGGGCGCGGTGGTGGTGTCCAGACGGCCCTCGAGGGCGATGGTCAGGGACGGCATGTTCTGAGTTTTTACGATGTTCATGGCAAGACTCTCCTTTTCGTATGAAAGATGCTGCGGTTTCAGGCGGGGAAGAACCGCGGCTTTCCGCATTCTTCGCAGCTGCCGTCCGCCGGGACGGTACTCCTGATTTTTTATTATACACGCCGTTCGGCCAAGAAACAAGCCTTTTGACAGTCAGTTTATCGGAAAACATTTTCGCGCCGCCCTCAGTCCCGGAGCACGACCACATTGACCCTTCCGCTGTACGCGGTGCAGGCGTCCAGCGCGATCATGCCGGGGCCGCGGTAGGGGCTGAAATCCGCGTCCGGCCCGAACTCCGATCCCCTGTGCTCATAGACGGCATGGCCGTAGGAGCAATGAAAATGCCCGCAGAGGATCGTCTTGTCCTCCCGGCAGGAGCGCGCCGCGTCCATGCCGTTGATCCACCGCGCCTCCCGCCAGCTCTCCGAAGAGGCTTTGCGCCAGTCGGGATCATAGCCGAAGGAGCCGTCCCGGCGCGGAACGCCCGGGATCCACCCGTGGACAAAGACGTAATGCTCCGTCTCGAACCAGTCGACGGTCGCCGGGATGATGCGCCGGTAAAACGGCGTCTCGCGCGCCGCCGCGGCGAGGGCCCTGTGCCTGCGTACCGCTGTCGCCGGGTCGAAGCCGGTCAGCTGCAGGGCCGTCGCGTAGGTCCCGTTGCTCACATGGTGCCGGAGCGGCAGGCCCCGGTGGACGGTGGCCAGGTCTTCAAAGAGGTCTTCATGGTTCCCGCGCACGAGGATCACGGCGTCCCGCTCCATGAGCCCGAGGAGAAAGCGCTGCATCTCCGCGGCCTCCTGCCCGCGGTCGAAGAAATCGCCGAGGATGACCAGCCTGTGCGGCTCGGGATCGGCGAAGTACCCGGCCTCGTCCAGCGCCCTGTTTAATTTTGTATAAAAACCGTGCACATCGGCGGTGACGTAATACTTCATATTTCTTCTTCAAGCGGCCGCATTTTTTCGATATACGGTATTCTACCACATCCGGAGCCGCTCCGCCAGTATGCAGCGCGGATCGGGCCGGTTTTATTTTTTTCGACTGTCGGTCGAAAAAATGCCTGACAAGAGGGGACCCGCTCGGGTATGATAATAACCGACCGATAGTCGAAAAAAAGGAGGCCGCCATGAAAAAAGGAGAACGGCGGAAGCTGGAGCTTCTGAAAATCGCATACGGCATGTTCATTACCCGCGGCTATGAGAACACGAGCGTCGACGACATCATCGAGGAGGCCGGGATCGCGAAGGGGACCTATTACTATTACTTTGCGAGCAAGGAGCAGACGCTGGAGGACGTGATCGGCATGATGATCGATCAGGAGATCGAAGCGGCGAGGCGGGCGATCCGGGCCGACCTCCC
>CADCLH010000087.1 GCA_902802215.1 Oscillospiraceae bacterium | reverse complement strand
CCGAGATAAGCTTTTCGGACGTCGTCGTTGGTCAGCAGCTCCTTGCCCGTCCCGGACAGGCCGATGCGGCCGGTCTCCAGAACGTAGGCGTAGTCCGCGACCTTCAGCGCCATGTTGGCGTTCTGCTCGATCAGCAGGACGGTCACGCCCTGGGCGTTGATCTCCCGGATGATATCGAAGATCCCGCGCACCACCAGCGGAGCGAGGCCCAGCGAGGGCTCGTCCATCATGATGAGCTTCGGCTTGCACATCAGGGCCCGCGCGACCGCGAGCATCTGCTGCTCGCCGCCGGAGAGCGTGCCGCCCGCCTGCCACGAGCGCTCCCGCAGGCGCGGGAACAGATCGTAGACCCACTGGATGTCGCCCGCGATATCGTCGTTGCGCAGATACGCGCCGACGCGCAGGTTTTCCAGAACGGTCAGATCGGGGAAAATGCGGCGACCCTCCGGCACCAGCGTGATGCCCTTGCGCACGATGACGTTGGTGTCGCAGTTGGTGATATCGTCGCCGCGGAAAACGATCTTGCCGGAGGCGGGCTTGACAAGGCCCGCGATCGTGCGCAGCGTCGAGCTCTTGCCCGCGCCGTTTGCGCCGATCAGCGTGACGATGCTGCCCTCCTCCACATCAAAGGAGATGCCCTTGACGGCCTCAATGCCGCCGTAATTGACCTTCAGGTCCCGGATGGAAAGGATAGGTTCACTCATCGTCCGCCACCCCCAGATACGCTTCGATGACCTTCGGATTGGCCTGGATCTCCGCAGGCGTGCCCTGCGCGATCAGCTTGCCGAAGTCGATCACATAGATGCGGTCCGAAAACCGCATGACCAGATCCATGTGGTGTTCGATCATAAAGATCGTGAGATCGTATTTCTCCTTGATCTGCACGATGAACTTGCCGAGATCCTCGGTCTCCTGCGGGTTCATGCCCGCGGCGGGTTCGTCGAGAAGCAGGAGCTTCGGGTCCGTGGCCAGAGCGCGCGCGATCTCCAGACGCCGCTGCAGACCGTAGGGCAGCGAGGTTGCCAGATCGTCCTTGAACTGCAAGAGATTCTGCTCCTCCAGCAGAGCCAGCGTCTCCTCGCGCATGCGGCGCTCCTCGGAGGCGTTGAGACGGAAGGTGGCGGAGAACACATTCTGCTTCGCGCGCATGTGCTTGGCCGTGAGCACGTTCTCAAAGACCGTCATGCTCTTCCAGAGCCGGATGTTCTGGAAGGTCCTGGCGATGCCGAGCTTTGTGATCTGGTCAGGGGTCGGATCGATGGGCTTGACGCTGACATACTTCTCGGAATTCATGCCCTGATAGGCCTTTTTCATCTTGCCCGAGGGGTGGTTGGCGACGATCAGCTTGTCTTCATAGTAGACCTGGCCGTTCGTCGGCTCATAGACGCCGGTGATGCAGTTGAAGGCCGTCGTCTTGCCCGCGCCGTTGGGGCCGATGAGCGCGACGATCTCTCCGCGCCTTACTTCAAGAGAGAGGTTGTTGACCGCGACGACGCCGCCGAACTGCATCGTCACGTCCTGCATGCGCAGCACGGAATCAGACATCACGGCTCACCTCCCTCGCTTGCGGCCGCTTTCCTTGCCTTGCGCGACCTGGCCCCGAAGGGGTCCCGGAAGAAGGCGCGTACGCGCGCCCACGAGAACTCGCGCTCGCCCATGATGCCCTTCGAGAAGAAGAGTACGATGATCATGATGATGATGGAGAACACGACCTTGCGGAAGCCGGAGCGCAGGATGTTGAGGCCGAGGATGTTGTTCGAGGACTCGTCGAGGAAGCGCAGCCACCACTCGTTGCAGGCGATGAACAGGAAGGACGCGATGCACGAGCCCGTGACCGAGCCGATGCCGCCGATGACAACGATCAGCAGGATCTCGTAGGTCATGGCCGTCTTGAACTGCGCGGCCTGGATCGTGTACTGGAACATGGCCAGCATGGCGCCGGAGATGCCCGCGAAGAAGGAGCTGATGACAAAGCTCATCTCCTTGTGCTTGAAGAGGTTGATGCCCATGGCCTCGGCGGCGATCTCATCGTCGCGGATCGCCTTGAAGGCGCGGCCGTAGGACGAGTTGATCAGCAGCACGATGATCGCGATGCAGATGCCCGAGACCAGGAAGCAGAACAGCGTCGGCGGGAACGGGATGTTCGTAAACGGGATCTTGACCTTCGTCAGATCCTTGTACTGGCGCAGGACGTTGGCGCCGTTGGTGACCGGTCCCATGGCGTCCCACTGGAAGAAGGCGCGCAGGATCTCCGCAAAGCCCAGCGTGGCGATGGCGAGATAGTCGCTCTTGAGGCGCAGGACCGGCAGGCCGATTAGCGCGGCGAAAACAGCCGCGATGACCCCGGCGAGGATCAGAGACGGGAAGATCCCGAGCTCGATGCCGATGGCGCAGTCATAGTATTTGTACACCGACTCCCCCATCTTGACCGAAATCGGCATGGAGAGGATCGAATAGGTGTAGGCGCCGATCAGCATGAAGCCCGCCTGACCGAGCGAAAACAGACCGGTAAAGCCGTTGAGCAGGTTCATGGAGACCGCGACGAGCGCATAGATGACGCCCTTCTTCAAAACCGTGAACAGGATGGAGGTGCTCTTCATGGTCAGCTCCATGATCAGCAGCACAACAAGCATCCCGGTGAGAGCGACCGCGGTACAGAGAGCATCCTTCTTTTTGTCTTTTCTTAAATCCATACCGCTCACCTCACACCTTGTCCGTTGCCTTCTCGCCAAACAGCCCGGTCGGCTTGACGAGCAGGATCACGATCAGCAGGGCAAAGGTGAACGCGTCGGAGAAGGTCGTCCAGCCGAGGCCCTTGATGATGTTCTCACAAATACCGATGATGAAGGCGCCGATCACCGCGCCGGGAATCGACCCGATCCCCCCGAACACCGCGGCCACAAAGCATTTGAGGCCCGGCATGCCGCCGGAGGTCGGCGTCACGGAGGCGTAGTTGGTAAAGTACAGCAGGCTGCCCACCGCGGCCAGCAGCGAGCCGATGATAAAGGTCGTCGAAATGACCGAGTTGACCTTGATGCCCATCAGCCGCGCCGTCTCGAAATCCTTGGACACGGCGCGCATGGCCATGCCCACCTTTGTATAGCGGATGAACAGCGACAGGCCGATGACCAGCACCAGCGTCAGGATCGGGGTGATCAGCGTCACGCGCTTGGTGACCGCGCCGAGGATCGTGACCGTGTCGCTCAGCCAGGGCAGCTGCGGATAGACCTTGGCAAGACCGCCGGTAAAGTACAGGGCGCAGTTTTGCAGCAGATAGCTCACGCCGATGGCGGAGATCATGACGGACATGCGGGGCGCCGAGCGCAGCGGCTTATAGGCGGCGCGCTCAATCAAAAAGCCGAGCAGGACCGTGAGCAGCAGCACCAGCGGCACGGCAACGCCCAGGGGCAGGCTTGCCGAGAGAAACACCATGAACATGCCCGCGGCCATGAACACGTCGCCGTGAGCAAAGTTGATCAGGCGCAGAATGCCATAGACCATCGTGTAGCCGATGGCAATCAGGGCGTACTGCCCGCCCACCGAAATGCCGGCGAGGATGTAGGGCAGACTGTTCTGCAAAAAGGACATCGGATTGCCTCCTTGATGAAGGGATTCTTTCTGTTCGGGAGTTTAGCGCCGGGCGCGCGCTGTGCCGTGTCCGCCGCTCGGCTCCCGGAAATGCAGTCACGGGGGAAGAACAGCTCTTCCCCCGCAAAAAGCGGCGGGAGGGAATCCCCCGCCGCTTTTCACACGATGGATGGTTTAGCCGACGGTAACGGGATCGAGAGCGATCCAGGTGCCGGTGGCGGTATCAGCCTGCTTGACAAAGGCGGTGTTGCGGATCGCGTCGCCGTTGGTCTTGTCCAGAGCGATGGGACCGGTCACGCCGTTGATCTCGGTATCCCACAGAGCGGCCATGACCTTGGCGGGCTCGGTGGAGCCGGCCTTCTGCATGGCGGCCAGAGCGAAGAAGTAGGCGTCATAGCCCATGGCAGTCACAGCCGCGACGGTATCGTCGCCGCCGTTGTTGGCCAGGTTGGTGGAATCGCCGTTGATCCAGGCCTTGATGCTGGAGTCGAAGTTGGCGTCGGCGCCCTCGGGATAGAAGGTGGTGACGGTGACCTGGACATCCTTGCCCTTGGCGGCCTGGAGGATGACGTTGGAGTCCCAGGTATCGCCGGCCAGCAGCGGGAAGGACGCGCCCTGCGCGACGACCTGGTCGATAATCAGCTGGGCAGCCTCGGTGGAGACGGGGCTGAAGAAGACGCCGCAGTCGGCAGCCTTCGCATTGGCAACGTAAGAGGTGAAGTCAGAGTTGCCGTCGGGGAACTCCTCGTGCACGCACTCGCCGCCGAGGCCCTCAAACGCGTCGATGAAGTACTTGACGAGACCGCCGGAGTAGTCGTCGCCCAGCTTGTTCAGGCAGTAGGCTTTGGTAACGCCCAGCTCATTGAAGGCGTAGTTGGCCAGAACGGTGCCCTGGAAGGGATCCAGGAAGCAGATGCGGAAGTAGTAGGTGTTGCCCTCGGTGACCTGCGGGTTGGTGCAGGTGATGCCGACGGCGGGGATGCCGGCCGCCTCAAAGGTGGGGCCGCCCGCAATGGAGACGCCGGAGCCGTAGGAGCCGAGAACGATGGAGCAGCCGGCGTTGACCAGCTCGGCAGCCGCGGAGGGCGCCTTGTCGTTCGAGGACTCGTTGTCGACATACTTCACAACGACATTGTAGGTCTTGCCGCCGATCTCGACGGTCGGCTGGACGGAGTTGGCGTACTGGACGCCGAGGGTCTCCTGCTTGCCGCCGGCGCCGTTGTCGCCGGAAGCGGGCTCGAACACGCCGATGGTGACGGTGTCCGCAGAGCTCTTGCCGGAGCCGCCGCAGGCCGCCAGAGCGAAGACCATTACACAGGCCAGTACAAGTGCGAGTACCTTTTTCATTTTTTCTTCCTCCTATCGGTGGTTACCGCTTTGGTGTCTTTCTCTGAAAGACACCTGTGTTTGGTAACGATATGTTGATTATGAACTATCCGTTAAGAAATTGCAAGCTTTTTTCTCACCAAATTCCACGGAGGGAACATAATCCTTTTGTATAGATTAACCAATATAGGGGCCTGTCCTCCAGTCGGTTCCCCACGCTTTGTCATCATCCGACACAAATTGCAGCCTGTAAAGCTCATGCGCGGACGCGCCGAGCTCAAAGATCTCCTCCGCGCGCGCGCCCATGCTTCTCGCCGCCGCCGGTTTCGTCAGCAGCGGGATCGTCATCCGCCCGGCATTTTGACCGAGCCAGGCCCGTCCCCTCTCGCCGCAGGCCAGCAGGCGCGCGTAGGGCGGCGTCCCCTTTGTGCATTCTGCCCGAACGTCCAGCGCAGCGTACAGGACCAGACGGCGCATGCGCGCGCGGGAATACCGCCGCGTGGAGGCGGCGCGGATGCACGCTTCCAGATCCTCGCCGGTGCAGAGGGCCTTGTACAGTCTCCTGCCCGCGCCGTCCCCGGCGTCCGGCAGCTCGTCGAAATCCGAAGCGCTTCGCTCAAGAAGCCGGGAGCGCAGCGCAAGCTCCAGCCTTTTCAGGTCCCGCTTTCTGCCGACCGCGAGCTCCCTTTCAAAAACCTCCCACGCTTTTTCCGGGATCGAAGCCGAAATCTGGCCGCCGTTTTCCAGGCTCTCCCGCAGATCCATGGCCGAGCGGAACGCCCCCCGCGAGCGCACGTCATGCTCCGCCCCCTTCCGCGGGATGCACAGCGCCTCCATCTCCGGTTTGACGGCAGAGGCCGCTTTCAGGTACTCGACGGCCAGAATGTCGTTCGGCTTTGACAGGACCGCGGCGTCCTCCCCAAGACGTTCAAACAGGACCTGCTGGCGCGCTTCGGCGTAGGAGAGGGTCTCCTCCTCTTTCAGCCGCCGGAGAACGGCCTCGCGGACCGCGCCGTCCGTATCCGCTTCCGCCAGACGCCGGAGCGTATCCGCCGACCCGCATTCGCTGCCGAAGCTGAGGGCCTCGCATCCGAGCGCGGCCAGGATCGAGACCGCGCCGGAGGCAAAACGCTCCGCGGAACCGACGCACCACGGAAGCGGCAGCTCGACAACCAGATCCGCCCCGCAGCGGCAGGCGGCCTCGGCCCGGGCGAATTTCGTGAAAAGCGCGGCCTCTCCGCGCTGGACAAAGTCGCCCGAGAGCACACAGGTGATCAGCGCGTCGCCGCACAGCCGGCGGCTCTCCTCCAGCTGATACAGATGTCCCCGGTGAAAGGGGTTGTATTCACATACGATGCCTACGTTGCGCACACGCGCCGCCTCCCAAAAAATCCTTGCTTTTTCTCATAAATGTATTAGAATAATGACAGGATTCATTTTATAAAACTTTGCTCAGATTTACAATAGAAAGGGAAAAAAACATGAAAATTCTAGTCATCAACGCCGGCAGCTCCTCCCTGAAGTATCAGCTCATCGACATGGAGACCGAGCAGGTCCTGGCCAAGGGCCTTTGCGAGAGGATCGGGATCGACGGTCATCTGAAGCACAGCCCGCTGGTCGGCGGCAAGCCCGTCTTCAACGAGGACGTGCCCATGCCCACCCACTCCGAGGCGATCGCCGCGGTCATTGAGAAGCTGACGAGCGAGCAGTACGGTGTGGTCTCCTCCATGAAGGAGATCGACGCCGTCGGTCACCGCGTCGTCCACGGCGGCGAGAAATTCGCCAGCTCCGTGCGCATCGACGACGCCGTCATGGCCGCCATCGAGGAGTGCATCCCCTTTGCCCCCCTGCACAACCCCGCCAACATCACCGGCATCAAGGCCTGCCGCGACGTCATGGGCGACGTGCCCATGGTCGCCGTGTTCGACACCGCCTTCCATCAGACCATGCCCGGCAAAGCCTTCATGTACGCCGTCCCCTATGAGTACTACAAGAACGACGGGATCCGCCGCTACGGCTTCCACGGCACCTCGCACCGCTATGTCTCCTCCCGCTGCGCCGAGCTGATGGGCAAGCCCATTGAAGAGCTCAAGCTCATCTCCTGCCACATGGGCAACGGCTCCTCCATCTGCGCCATCGACCATGGCAAGTGCGTCGACACCTCCATGGGCTTCACGCCTCTGGTCGGTCTGCCCATGGGCACCCGCTGCGGCGATCTTGACGCCGGCGTCATCCAGTTCATCATGAACAAGTACGGCATCGACATCAACCAGATGCTCAACATCCTCAACAAGAAGTCCGGCGTGCTCGGCGTCTCCGGCGTTTCCTCCGACTTCCGCGATCTCGACGACGCCGCCAAGAAGGGCAACGACCGTGCCCAGCTCGCGCTCGACATGTTCCATTACTGGGTCGCAAAGGTCGCCGGCTCCTATGTCGCCGCCATGAACGGCGTCGACGCGATCATCTTCACCGCCGGCGTCGGTGAGAACTCCAAGGCTTCCCGCGCCGCGATCGCCTCCTACTTCGGCTACCTCGGCGTCACCATTGACGACGCCGCCAACTCCAAGCGCGGCGAGGACGTCATGATCTCCACGCCCGACTCCAGGGTCAAGGTCTTCGTCATCCCCACGAACGAGGAGCTTGTCATCGCCAGAGACACCAAGGAGATC
>CADCLH010000086.1 GCA_902802215.1 Oscillospiraceae bacterium | reverse complement strand
CAACTGCATCGCCGTCGACCTCTACGGTCAGGTCTACGCCGAGACGGCGGGCCTGCGCCAGATCAGCGGCACCGGCGGCCAGCTCGACTTCCTGACGGGCGTGGTCCCCTCGAAGGGCGGCGCGGCGTTCATCTGCATGACCTCCTCCTTTGTGGACAAGGCCGGCGTGCGCCACTCCCGCATCCTGCCGGAGCCCACCGGCGGCATCGTGACCGACCCGCGCAGTCAGGCCTTCTGGGTCGTCACGGAATACGGCGCGGTCAACCTCGCCGGGCAGAGCAACGCCGAGCGCGCGCACCGATTGGTCTCCGTCGCGCACCCGGATTTCCGGGAGGAACTGATCCACGCCGCCGAAAAGCAGAAAATCTGGAGATAATGTCGTCGCTTTTCCGGAGAAAAACCATAAGAATCTGTCAGTTTTAGGAGGTATTTCATGTTCAACGAGACGATGCTGGCCCTCGGAAAAAAGCGCTCCTGCATCCGGGAGCTGTTTGAATACGGGCTCCGGCAGGCCCAGGTGGTCGGCAAGGAGAACGTGTATGACTATTCCCTGGGCAATCCCTCCATCCCCGCGCCGCCGGAGGTCAACGAGACCTTCATCCGCGTGATCCGGGACATGGACTCTCTCGCGGTGCACAGCTATACGCCCGCCCCCGGCGCGTACGACGCCAGAAAGGCCGTCGCCGACGAGCTCAACGAGCGCTTCGGCACCGCCATCCGGCCCGAAAACATCTTCTTCACCTGCGGCGCGGCCCCGGCGCTGCTGTCCGTCATCAAGGCGCTGGCCGTGCCCGACGCCGAGATCATCGGCCTTGCGCCCTACTTCCCCGAGTACCGCCCCTTCACCGAGGCCAGCGGCGCGCGCTTCGTGGAGGTCCCGGCGGACTATACGGCCTTCCAGGTCAATCTGGAGGCGCTGGAGGCGCACATCACGCCCCACACCCAGGCCGTCATCGTCAACTCCCCGAACAACCCCTCCGGCGTGGTCTACAGCCGCGAGACGCTGACGAAGCTCGCCGCGCTGCTGGAGCGCAAGGGGGCGGAGATCGGCCACGCGATCTACCTCATCGCGGACGAGCCCTACCGCGAGCTGGTCTACGACGGGCTCGAGGTCCCGTTCATCCCGACGATCTACAAGAACACCGTCGTGTGCTACTCCTACTCCAAGTCCCTGTCCCTGCCGGGCGAGCGTATCGGCTACGTCTGCGTGCCCGACGCCGCGGCCGAGAGCGCCGATCTCTTCGCGGCGGTCGCCGGAGCCGCGCGGGCCATGGGCCATGTCTGCGCGCCCTCCTTGCAGCAGCGCGTGGTGGCGCTGTGCACGGCCTCGCGTCCGAACGTCGACGCCTATGACGAGAACCGCAGCATCCTCTACGACGCGCTCAGCTCCTACGGCTACGAGTGCGTCAAGCCCTGCGGCGCGTTCTACATGTTCGTCAAGGCTCCGGGCGGCGACGCGCAGGCCTTCTCGGACCGGGCGAAGGAGAAAAACCTTCTGATCGTGCCCGGCGCGGACTTCGGCTGCCCCGCCTACTTCCGCATCAGCACCTGCGTGTCGAAGGACATGATCCTGCGCAGCCTGCCCGTCTTCGAGGCGCTTGTCAAGGAATAATCCCCATATCTGTGAAAAACAGGGGGCCGATTTGATCGGCCCCCTGTTTTTCAGTCCATGCGGTAGGTCCGTATGTAGTTGTCCGGGTCGGCGCCGCTCTCGATGTAGCGCAGCAGGATCTCGGCGCAGGCGCGGCTGTCGCTGTCCGCCCGGTGGTGGTTGAGGCAGATGCCGTAGTAATCGCACAGGTCGTTGAGCTTATGGCTGATCCCCGGCAGCAGGCTCCGGCCCATCACGACCGTGCAGACGCCCTTGACCGTCGGCTTCCATTCGATCTCATAGCCCGCCAGACACTTGCGCAGCACGCCGAGGTCGAAGGACGCGTTGTGCGCCACGAGGATGCCCGACGAGAGGATGGGTTTGAGCTCCGGCCAGAGCTCCGGGAAGCTCGGCGCGTCGAAGACCGTCTCCTCGTTGATGCCCGTCAGCACGCTGTTGAACCAGTCGAAGGGCTGCTCGGGATCGACGAGAGAGTAGAAGTCCCGGACGATCTGCCCGCCCTCGACGACGCTGACGCCGATGGCGCTCATGCGGCTGTTAAGGCGGTTCGGGGTCTCCACGTCGAAGACGACATAGCGCCGGTCCTTCATCCGTCCGCCCCCTCTTTCGCCGCGCGCTCGAGCGCGGCGCAGAATGCGGGCAGCTCCCGCTTTATGCGCACGATGCGGCCCTCGCGGTCAAGAAAGGCGTGCTCCGAGCGCGCCGTGCACAGAAGCTCCCCCTCGGCGTTTTTCATCTCATAGCGTATCGTCAGCTTGGCGCCGCGCACTTCCTCGGTCGAGACATAAACCGTCACGGTATCGCCGAAGGTGCAGGGCCGCCGGTACTCGCAGTTCAGCGAGCGGACCGGCGAATACACGCCCTCGGCCTCCATGCGCTCATACGGGAAGCCGAGCTGCTCCATGAAGTCGATCCGCGCCTCCTCCATCCAGTGGATGTAGTTGGCGTGGTGGGTCACGCCCATTTTGTCCGTCTCGTAATACTGAACCTTGCGCACATACGGTCTCATATCCGACACCTCACAATCGATGCTTTCGCTCAGGCCGCGTTCCGTCCCGCCGGCGCGCCCTCGCCGAGCGCCAGGGCCGCGATCGCGTCCGCAGTCCGTTCGATCTGCTCCCGGTTGCCGATCGTCGCCGTCCCGTCGCCGCGCTGCGCGCCGTAGCAGCCGAAGTACGCGTGACAGCCGCCCTCGATCACGAGCTCGCGCGCGTCTGCGGGCAGGTTCTCCCGGCACTGTTCGTACTTCTCCCGGTTCAGCACGCCGTCCTCGGTGCCGACGACGCTCAGCACCCGCAGGCCGCTGCCGCGCAGGTCCTCGGTGGAATAGGCGGCCAGCAGCACAAGGCCCGCGTAGTCCTCTGCGTGCTTTGCCGCGCAGCTCGCCGCCATCGCGCCGCCCAGGGAGTGGCCGCCGAGATACCAGTCTGTGACCTCGGGGTATTCCGCGGCGATCCCGTCCGCCGCGTTCGGGTCCAGCACCGCCAGATTCCCCGGCATGCGCATCAGGACGCACAGGATTCCGCGCTCCGCGCAGGCCTCCATCAGCGGGGCGTAGGCCTCGGCCTGCACCTTGCCGCCCGGATAGAAGATCAGCCCCGCCGCCGGATGTTCCGGCAGAAAGGCCAGCCGCCCGCCCGGGTCCGTGATCGTGACCGAGGCGGCCGGGACGAGCAGCGACTCCCACGCCGCTTCGTCGGCGAGGTAAAAGTCCCGCACATAGAGCAGGCAGGCGAAGAGCGCCAGCATGAGGACGGCGGCGCAGCACACGAGGACGCGCCGCATCCCGCCGGGCCGTTTTGTTTTCGTCGTTTTCGTCTCCACGCGGCCCCTCCCCCGTTGTCGTTCCGTCAGCGCGCGGCGATCGTTTTCATCGCCTGAGGCAGAAAGCGGATCAGGTCCGACGGGGCGAGGGAATATTCCCCGAGCTCCGCAGCCGCCAGATCGCCGGACAGGCCGTGCAGATACACCGCGCAGCGGGCCGCGAGCCAGGGCTCGAAGCCCTGGGCCAGCAGCGCGCAGAGGACGCCGCACAGCACGTCGCCCGCGCCGCCCTTGGCCATGGCCGGGCCGCCGGTCGGGTTGACGCTGAACTCCGCGCCCCGGCAGACCAGCGTTCCCCACCCCTTGAGGATCAGGACCGCGCGCGGGTGCGTCTGGGCAAAGTGCAGCGCGCCCGCAAGGCGTCCGTCCGTCAGGTCCCCGCCGAGGCGTTTGAACTCCCCCTCGTGCGGGGTGAGCAGCAGCGGCGCGCGGCAGGCGCTGAGCAGTCCCCTGTCTCCGACGCAGACATTCAGCGCGTCGGCGTCCAGCACCAGCGGGCACGCGGCCTCGAGCAGCACCGCGCGCACCAGCTCCCCCGCGCCCGCTCCCGTGCCGAGGCCGGGGCCGATCACGCAGGCCTGCGCCTTTTTGAGCTGGGCGAGCACGTGCGGCACGGCCCCGGCCGAGAAGCCGCCCGCCCCGTCCGCGGGCAGGGGCGTGACGGCCGCCCCGTCGCAGCGGGCGGCGGCGATCTCATAGATGCTCTCCGGCACCATCAAGTGCGTCAGGCCCGCCCCGCCGCGCTCGCAGGCATTCGCCGCCAGCACGGGCGCGCCCGAATAGCCGCGCGAGCCCGCGATCACCAGCGCCCGCCCGAAGCGGTACTTGTGGGCGACGGAGTCGCGCCGCGAGAGGGCGAAGTCGGACGCCTCCGCCTCGCGGAGAACAATGTTCTCCGCGCTCGGAAGCGCCCGGTCCCGATACCGTTCGGCATATTGCGTCAAAGTCAGTTCTCTCATGTCAGGCTCCTATGCCCCCTCCGAGGTCAGCTCCGTCTCCGCCTCCGACAGCGCCTCCGCCTCCGCCGTCGGCGGGGTCATGCGGCGGCGGTTCTTCAGCCACGCGTACAGGCTCAGGAGCACGCAGCAACTGAACCAGCCCACCGGATAGCCGAAACCGACGAGCCGCGGCGTGTTGGCGACGAAGTGCGTCACGAGGTACAGGTAGCACTGGCGGATCGCGACAAAGGACGTGAGCATGATGATCATGGGCCCGCGCGCGTCCCCGCGTCCGCGCAGGGAGCCCGCCAGCACATGGTTGACGCAGTTGAACAGCAGGAAGAACACATTGGTGCGGATAAACATCACGCCGTAGCGGATCACGTCCGCGTCGGGCGAGAACAGGCGCACCGCGCCGGGCGCCCAGACGAACAGCGCCGCGGCGATCAGCCCCATGACGGAGGTGGTCAGGAGGATGGCCGTGACCGTCCCCTGATGGCTGCGCTTCTCGTCCCCCGCGCCGCTGTTCTGGCTGACGAAGGTGGTGGCGGCCATCGCCATGCTCTGCATGGGCAGCAGGATGAACTGGTCCAGCTTGTTGTAGCTGCCCCAGCCCGCCATCACGTCCGAGCCGAAGAAGTTGATATAGCCCTGCACGAACACGTTCGAGAACGCGGTCAGGATCGATTGCAGCGCGGCGGGCATGCCCACGGAAAAGATCCTGCGCAGGGTCGGAAAGTCGATGCGCAGCTCGCCCCACTGCATGCGGTAGATGTCCCGGGTCCGGGTCAGCAGCAGCAGGACCAGCGCCGCGGAGATGAACTGCGAGAGGATGGTGGCGACGGCGACGCCGGCGACGCCCATCCCGACCGCCAGCACGAAAAAGAGGTCCAGCACGATGTTTAAAAGGCTCGTGAGGATCAGGAAGTACAGGGGGCGCGTCGAGTCCCCGACCGCGCGCAGCACCCCGCTGCCCATGTTGTACACGAGCAGGCCGGAGATGCCGCCGATGTAGATGCGCAGATACAGCACCGCGTCCTCAAAGACGTCCGCGGGCGTGTTCATCAGCCGCAGCAGGGGCCGCACCGCAGCGACGCCCAGCAGCGTGAACAGCAGGCTGATCACGAAGGTGGCGGCCATGGTGGTCTGCACGGCGGTGTGCAGCTTTTTCATATCGCGCGCGCCGAAGCTGCGACCGATGACGACCCCCGCGCCGACCGAGAAGCCGTTGAAGAAGAAGACCATCATGTTCACGATGGGCGTGGTGGAGCCCACCGCCGCCAGCGCCTGTTTGCTGACAAAGTTGCCGACGATGATCGAGTCGACCGTGTTGTAGAGCATCTGGAACACGTTGCCCAGCATCAGCGGCAACGCGAAGAGGACCAGATGCCGCAGGATCGGGCCGCTGGTCATGTCTCTGGCTGTGGTTTTTTTGGCGCTTGCGTGTCTCATGCGATCTCTTCCGACGTCTAAACGTCCTTCCTCTCAGCGGTGAAATTCGATCTCGTACGCGAAGGCGCGCTTTTCGCCGCCTTCGCGTCTCTCCATGCCCTTCTTCTCTTCGAGCGTGCCCGCAAAGCCCGCCTCGTCCGTCCTGCCGAACCACGGCTCCAGGCAGATAAAGGGGCCCTTCGGGTTGGCCCAGACCGCGAGGAAGGGAAAGCCCGGGCAGCGCAGCGTGACCCAGGGCCGCCCGTCGGGCGCGGCGATCGAGACCTCGTCGACGCCCTGTCCGTCGAAGATCCAGGTGTCGGGGATGTCGTCGCGCCAGCGCGCCGCGCCGTCCGTCAGCTTGAGCGTGCGTTTCTGATCGGGCAGGGCGAAGCCCGCGGCATTGACCGGGTAATACCGAAGCGTCTCCTTCCCCGGGAAGACGAGCAGGCAGTCCTCCTTCTTCGCGCCCTCCGGCGGAAGGAAGCCCGGGTGCGCGCCGATCGAATAGAGCATGGGCGTCCCGCCGCCGTTTTCGACCGTCCATTCAACGCGCAGCACTCTCGGCCGCGCGGAGTCGACGCTGTGCCACACCGTCAGGCGGAAGTCCCAGGGGTAAATCGCGCGCGTGCGCTCCGAGGCGCAAAGGCGGTGCTCGACGGCTTCGGCGCTCTCCTCCGTGCACACAAAGTCCAGATCGCGGGCAAAGCCGTGCTGGGTCTTCATGGGGTATTCCCGGCCGGACACGCGGTATTTCCCGTCCGTCAGGCGTCCGACGAAGGGAAAGAGGATCGGCGCGTGCCGGTTCCACACGGCAGGCTCGGCGGTCCAGATCCGCTCGGCTCCGCTGACCCTGTCCATCACGCTTTTTAGCTCCGCCCCGGCGTCGGCGATCTCGACGCGCAGGGCGTCCGTCTCCAGAACATGGGTGTTCGACATACCGCTTTCCTCCCGCTTTTTCAGAGATAAATGATGATCAGGCCCGTCAGCATCCCGAGAACCGCCAGCGCCGCGGGCAGCTTGGATTTCCACATCAGGATGGACTCGGGCAGCAGCTCGCCGAAGACCACATACAGCATCGCGCCGGAGGCGAAGCTCAGCGAGAGCACCAGCGCGGTCGGGCTGATGGTGCCGATCAGGAAGCCCAGCACGGCCCCGAGGATCGTGGGCGCGCCGGACAGGGCCGTCACCCCGACGGAGCGCACTTTGCTCATGCCGCCCGAGATCAGCGGCACCGCGACCGCCATGCCCTCGGGGATGTTGTGCAGACCGATGACGACGGCCATGATGAGTCCGCCCCGGTTGTCGAGGATCTGGTCCGCCGTCGAGGCGAAGGACGCGCCGATCACCATGCCCTCGGGCACGTTGTGCAGGGCGATGGCCGCCGCCATCACGAGTCCGGCCAGGAACAGCCCGCTGCGGGGCTGGCGGCCCGTCATATGTTCCTGTAAGTGGTTGGCGTGGGTCAGCTCCTCCAGAGAGTCGGCGGTGCGCGGGTGATTGGCGTCGATATGCGCCACCTCGTGGTTGGTCGACTTGTCGATCCACGCGTTGAGCAGAGCGATGACCACAAAGCCGACGATCACCCCGAACGCCACCGGCCAGACCGCGGCGGTCTCCCCGTCGGCGTGCAGCGCCTCGGTCAGCAGGTCGAAGCAGACCACGGCGGTCATGACGCCCGCCGCGAAGGACAGCAGGAGGCTGACCGTCTTGTCGGAATCCTTCCGGAACATGCAGGCGATCACGCCGCCCATTCCGGTCCCGCCGACCCCGGCCAGGGCCGTGATGCCTACCAGAAGCCAAATCGAATTCATAGCGTTTCCCCTTCCATCTATCAAGTCGCCGCGGGCTCAGCCGAGCTCCTTCTCCATCTTGATCTCGACGACCCAGCGCGTCGGTGACGGCGTCCGCCGTCCAGAGCATCACTCTCCGGTATCCGGCGCTCTCCGCCTTCTCCATCGCGGCCCGGAGCAGGGCCGCGCCGATTCCCTGACGGCGGCAGTCCTTTTCGACTGCGAAGACCCGGAGCTGGCCGACGTCCGGGTCGTCCGCCGCGCAGAGCATGATGCTCCCCACCGGGCGGCCGTCCCGCTCCGCGATGAACAGCTCTTCCCTGCCGTTTTGTTCCTTCGCGGCAAAATGCCGGGGGATCTCGACGGCGTATCTGACGAATTCCGGCCCCCAGCCGTATTCCTCCGAATACAGCCTCTCGTGGAGCTCCGCGACATATTCCTCTTCCCCGCTCCGATACGGTCTGACGATGGGTTCCATAGTCGTTCTTTCCTTCCTCGCGGCCTCTGGGCCCGCTTTTCCTGAGAGAATTCTAAATCATTCCCGCGCTCGGTGTCAACGGTCAAATTGGATCGCCAGCAGGCGGAAGACCTGCTCGACCGTGTCGGCCATGTTCCTGCGGGCGTTCGCGCCGTCCGCAGGATGGGGAAGAACGCGTCGATGCCGTGCTCGTTGCAGGCGATGGCGTCCGGGGTCACGCAGCCGGCGAAGGCCACGACGGGCTTGCCGTACTTCCCGGCGATGTCCGCCACCCCGATCGGCGCCTTGCCCATGACCGTCTGCCCGTCCAGACGGCCCTCGCCGGTGACGACGATGTCGGCGTCCTTCACATAGTCCTCCAGGCGCGTCTCCTCGAGGACGATGCGGACGCCGGATTCCAGAACGGCGTTTGTAAAGCTGAGGAAAGCAAAGCCCATGCCGCCCGCCGCGCCCGTGCCCGGATACTCCCTGTCCGCCCGGGGGTTGTAATCGGCGGCCAGCTTTGCGTAATCGGCGAGCCACTTGTCCATTTGCGGGATCATGGAGGGCGTCGCGCCCTTCTGCGGACCGTAGACCGCGCTGCATCCTCTCTCGCCGCAGAGGGGGTTGGTCACGTCGCAGGCGATTTTGAAGCTGCATTCCTTCAGCTCGGGCAACACCCCGGTATCGGTGATCCTGACGAGCTTCTCCAGACCCTGCGCGCCGAAGGGGATCTGCCTGCCCCCGGCGTCCAGCATCCCGTAGCCCAGCGCCTGAAGCATGCCGACGCCGCCGTCGTTGGTGGCGCTCCCGCCGATGCCCACGATGAAGCGGCGGCAGCCCTTCCCGATCGCGTCGCGGATCAGCTCGCCCACGCCGTAGGTTGTGGTACAGAGCGGATCGCGCTTCTCGTCGGGGACCATGGTGATGCCCGCCGCGGCGGACATCTCCAAAATCGCGGTTCGGCCGTCGGCCAGAATGCCGTACTGCGCCTCCGCCTTCTCGCCCAGCGGGCCGGTGACGGTAACGGTCTGGAGCGCTCCGCCCATCCCGACGGTCAGGGCTTCCACCGTGCCCTCGCCGCCGTCAGCCAGAGGCCGTACCTGCACGACAGCATCGTGAAAAACGCGCAGGATCCCTTCGCGGACGGCGTCGCCGGCCTGGAGGGAAGTGAGGCTTCCCTTGAAGGAGTCGATTGCGACGACTGCTTTCATGTCTCGTTTTCCTTTCTGTTTCGCTGGCGGTTTTTGCGGACATACGCCTCGATCTGCGCTCATTCCTCCCGCTTCTGTTCCTTCAGCGGATACAGTCTGATCCGTTCGAGGCTCTTTCGGTATTTCCGGAGCTCCGCCGTTTTGAACGGCTTCCCGTGTCCGGG
>CADCLH010000085.1 GCA_902802215.1 Oscillospiraceae bacterium | reverse complement strand
CTGCACGTTCTGGCTCAGGTCGAAGCAGTCGACGGCCTTGATGAGGCCGATGCAGCCGACCTGAAACAGATCGTCCATGCTCTCGCCGCGGCCGGTGAACTTCTGGATGACCGACAGCACCAGCCGGAGGTTGCCCGCGATCAGCGCCTGCCGCGCCTCCTTGTCGCCCGCCCGGGCCTTTTCCAGCAGCTCCCGCGTCTCGGCGGCCTTCAGAACCGGCAGCTTCGCCGTGTTGACCCCGCAGATCTCGACCTTCCCCTGCATGAAAAACTCCACCCCCGAAAACAAGAGTGGAGTTATTATTTCCCGCCGCGGGAAATTTGATGCAGAGGCCTGCCACTTGCAAGTCCCTGTGGTCTGTGGTATCATCACAGCGAACACAGAAAAGGGAGGTGCGGCCCGTGAAGGGGCAGACAAAAAAGCTCGCGGTCTCGGCGCTGCTGCTGGCGGCGGACGTGATCCTGACGCGGATTTTGGCCTTCAACACGCCGCTGATGAAGATCGGCCTCGGCTTTGCGGCGACGGCGCTGTGCGCCATGCTCTACGGACCCTGGTGGGCGGCGGGCGTCGCGGCGCTCGGCGATCTGCTGGGCTCGCTGCTGTTTCCGACGGGGGCGTATTTCCCCGGCTTTACGCTGACGGCGGCCTGCACGGGCGCGATCTTCGGCCTGTGCCTGTACCGGCGCGCTTCCGATTGGCGCTTCCCGATCCTGGCGGCGGTCCTCAACTGCGTGCTGATCTCGTACCTCGCCAACAGCGCCATGATCGCCTTTATCACCGGCACGCCCTATACCGCGCTGCTCGGCGTGCGCGCGGTGCAGCTGACGGTGATGCTGCCGCTGCAGAGTCTGGTGCTGCTGTGGCTGACGCGGTCAAAGCTGATCCGCCGCGTTCTGGACGACGCCCGGACCACGGGGAAACGAATCGAAGACTGAATCAATTCGGGCCGCTGCATCATGCAGCGGCCCGGTCAAGTTGTCGGCAACTTGACCGGCAAAAATGGGAACTTCCGAAAAAGTTCCCATTTTTGTGTGGATTGAACGTGAAAGGGGGACTCCCCGTCCCCCTTTCACAATTCCCCCTTACAGGTCCGACTTGCCTGCAAGGGCTTGTCTACAGTCTGACCGGGTTTATCTGATCTCCTTTGCCAGCTCCAGCAGCTCCCGCAGAGCCTGCGGGCCGCCCGCGGCCACCGAGGGGCGCGAGGGGTCGAGCGGCAGCGCCTCGCCGTCGATCCGGCAGCAGACGCCCCCGGCCTCCTCCACGATCAGCTTGCCCGCGGCGTAATCCCAGAGCGAGAGCCCGAGCTCGAAATACGCCCCGGCCCTTCCCGCGGCCACCGAGCAGAGATCGAGCGCGGCCGAGCCCTCGCGCCGGATATCGAGCCCCGCGAGATAGGCGGCCTTCATCAGCGCGAAGCTCCGGTCGGCGAGCGCGGGGGAGTAGGGGGCGGTGCCGACGCAGACCACGGACGCGCCGAGGCCCTCGTCGGAGACGCGGATGGGCCTGTCGTTGAGAAAGGCCCCGCCGCCGTCGAGCGCGGTGAACAGCTCGTCGACGTAGGGGTTGTAGATCGCCCCGGCGGCCAGCCGTCCCCGCCGCATGCAGGCGACGGAGATACAGCTGTGGTGAAAGCCGCGCACGAAGTTCATCGTCCCGTCGATGGGGTCGATGATGAAAACAAGGTCCGCGTGCAGATCGTCGTGCCGGTCGTTCTCCTCGCAGAAAAAGCGCGCCCCGGGCACGGCGGCGGAGAGGCGCTCGACCAGCAGGGTCTGGACCCGGCGGTCGTATTCGGTCACCACGTCGCGGCGGCCGCTCTTGCACTCGGCCAGGATGCCGCGCGCCCGAAGGATCAGCGCGGCAGCCTCGCGCTCGGCGCCGCAGATCAGGTCAAGGATCTCGCGATCGGTCATGTTCCATCATCTCCCAAACCAGAACTATACCACAGCTTTCTCCGCTTGTCGACTCCGGGAGCGGGGCCGGAAAGAAAAACCCAAAAAAGTTTGTGCCCTTTGCTTGACATAACATCCGAAAGACGGTAAAATAACTTAGTTAATATTATGGGGGAGCATGGGGAGCTCCCGATGATATTACTTTTCAATTCCGACGGGCACGCTTGAAGTCCCGTCTTCCGAGCAATAGATAAACTTCATATCTATCACGGTAACCACCGCAAAATTCTGAAAGAATGGAGGTGTGTTTACTTTTGATGCCAATTGTGCTAGCCATCGTCCTGGCGCTTGTTCTGGGCGCGGCCGGCTTCGCGTTCGGCGTGATGTACCGCAAAAAGGTCGCCGAGCGTGAGATCGTCAGCGCTGAGGAAGAAGCCAAGCGCATTATCAACGACGCGATAAAGAGTGCAGAGAGCAAAAAGAGAGAAGCTCTCGTTGAGGCAAAAGAAGAAATACACAAGAACCGCTCCGAGTATGAGCGGGAAGTCAAGGAGCGCCGGGCCGAGCTGTCGAAGCAGGAGCGCCGCCTTCAGCAGAAGGAGGAGAACCTGGACCGCAAGCTCGACGCCGCCGACAAGAAGAACGAGACCCTGGCCGCGAAGATCGCCGCTGCGGACGCCCAGCAGCAGGAGATCGCGATGCTCAAGAAGAGCCAGATGGAGATGCTGGAGAAGATCTCCGGCTTCACTGTCGAGGAGGCCAAGGCCTACCTGATCGCCAACGTCCGCGACGAGGTCACCCATGAGATGGCCCTCAAAATCAAGGAGGTCGAGGCCCAGTTCAAGGAGGAGGCCGACGACCGCGCCAAGGAGATCATTGCCACCGCCGTCCAGCGCTGCGCCGCCGACCACACCAGCGAGATCACCGTCTCCGTCGTACCTCTCCCCAACGACGAGATGAAGGGCCGCATCATCGGCCGCGAGGGCCGCAACATCCGCAGCATCGAGACGCTGACCGGCTGCGATCTGATCATCGACGACACGCCCGAGGCGATCACCGTCTCCAGCTTCGATCCCGTCCGCCGCGAGGTCGCGCGTCTGGCGCTCGAGAAGCTGATCCAGGACGGCCGCATCCACCCGGCGCGCATCGAGGAGATGGTCGCCAAGGCCCAGAAGGAGGTCAACGCCACCATCAAGGCCGAGGGCGAGCGCGCCATGTTCGAGACGAACATCCACGGTCTGCACCCCGAGATCGTCAAGCTGCTCGGCCGCATGAAGTACCGCACCAGCTACGGCCAGAACGTGCTGAACCACTCCATCGAGGTCTCGCATGTCGCGGGCCTGATGGCCGCCGAGCTCGGCGTCGACGTCAACGTCGCCAAGCGCGCGGGCCTGCTGCACGATCTGGGCAAGGCCATCGACCACGAGGTCGAGGGCAGCCACGTCACCATCGGCGTGGACATCGCCCGCAAGTACAAGGAGTCCGACGCGGTCATCCACTGCATCGAGGCCCACCACGGCGACGTGGAATGCCGCACCATCGAGGCCTGCCTGGTCCAGGCGGCCGACGCGATCTCCGCCTCCCGCCCCGGCGCGCGGCGCGAGAACATCGAGAACTACGTCAAGCGCCTCGAAAAGCTCGAGGAGGTCTCCAAGAGCTTCCCCGGCATCGCCAGCTCCTACGCGATCCAGGCGGGCCGCGAGATCCGCATCATGGTCAAGCCCGAGGACGTCAGCGAGGACCAGATGGTCCTGCTGGCCCGGGACATCGCCAAGAAGATCGAGGAGGAGCTCACCTACCCCGGTCAGATCAAGGTCCACCTCCTGCGCGAGACCAAGGCCATCGACTACGCCAAGTAAACGGAAAACCGAAGCTCCGCAGGCGAAAGCCTGCGGAGTTTTTGCGCGCAGAGAGCCGGGAAGCCGTTGTACTTTGTACGCTGCTGTGATAAGATAAAACAAATACCGACAGAGAGAAACGGGGGGATTCCGGCATGGACCGGTCTAAAATCCTGCTTCTGGCGCTCAGCCTGGTGCTGATCGTCTGCCTCGTTCTGGTCGTGCGCTCCTGCGCGGCCGACCGGACGGCGGCGCCGACGGCTGCGCCCTCCGCGCCTGCGGCGACGCGCAAGCCCATCCCGACCTTCGCGCCGTCTCCGACGCCCGAACCCTCCCCGGAGCCGACGCCCGAACCGGAACCGGAGGCGCTGCCGTTTGCGGAGGAGAAGGGCTTCCGCTTCGAGCAGCCCGCGGAGCATGAGATCCCGGAGGCGCAGGCCTCCACGCTGAAGGAGGCGAAATACAAGTCGGTCCGCGCCACGGTCTCCGCGCCGCGGATCACGCGCTCCGCGCCGGACGCCGAGGGCTTCGTCACCTGGGAGATCCGCTATACCACGACCGCCGAGGCCGCCTTTGTGATGCCGTCGGACAAGAGCGTCGACGCCTACTGCGTGTTCGCGGGCGGCTACGACCTGATCGACTATGAGTCCGGACGCATCCTCAACAGCCGGGACAGCGGGAATCTTCAGGACGAGCGGACCTATACGCGGCAGACGGAGCTAGACGGCGAAAACGGGAGCTTCCCTGTGCATGTGAGCGAGCAGGCCCGGTGCAGCTGGGGCAAGTGGCAGTTTGTCGAGGACAGGGACCGCGTCTCCGCGGTCAACCGCGCGGTCGTGGAGGCGGTGCTGACGGTCCGCGCCCCGGCCGACTACGACGGTCTGGTCCTGGGCCTGGATGTAAAGAACGCCGAGCAGATCCCGGACGATCCCTTCGCGGAGGACGCCGCGCCCGCGGAGGTCCCAGAGCTCTGGGACGGCAGCGCTGAGAACTGGATCTTCGTCCGCGCCTCCGAATGGATCGGCGAGGCCGCGGCCGATGCGACGGAGCCGGACAGGGGACCGGAGGCGACGGCGGACCGGACCGAGGAGGAAAAGCCGGACGAGCCGACGGAGGAGGCGGACGTCGAAAACCCTGACGACACGGCGGACGCAGACGAGCTCCCGGACGGGGAGCTCGAAGAAACGGAAGAAACAGAACAATAAAACAGCCGCGCTGCATTTGTAGCGCGGCTTAAGCTGTAGATGTACCCTTTCCATGTCATCTCGACCGAGCGAAGCGAGCAGAGAGATCTGAAATGTTCCAACGCTTGAGATCTCTCGACTCCGGCTGCGCCTCCGCTCGAGATGACAGATACCGGGTTTTTTGCAGATCAGGACCTCCGCCCGTTCGGGCGGAGGTCCTTCGTATGTTTTGTCTTTACTTCTTTGCGGCGGCCAGCCTCTTCTGGAGCCAATCCTTGCCGTCGACGTACTTGGAGACGATGTAGGTGGAGACGTAGTCCATCGCGGCGTTGACCATGGTGGCGGGGGGATCGACGAGATCGCCGAGGGCCCAGGCGATGGGCAGCGCCAGCGCGAGCTGCTCGGGGAAGAAAATGGAGCAGAGCACCATCTCGCCCGTGCCGCCGCCGCCGGGGATGCCGGACATGGCGACCGAGGAGAACACGGCGACGATGATCGCGAGGATCGCGCGGCCGGTGGTGAAGTCCTGACCGAAGAAGGCGAAGAGGAAGGCGACCTTGATGATGGCGCTCATGGCGGAGCCGTCCATGTGCATCGTGGCGCCGAGCGGGATCACGATCTCGCTGACGTCCTTGGACACGCCGGTGTCCTCGCAGGCCTCCATGTTGGTGGGGATGGTCGCGACGGAGGAGCAGGTGCCGAAGGAGACCGCGGCGGGGGCGAAGATGTGCTGCCACATGACCTTTTCGGCGCCCTTGCCGCCGCCGAAGCGGGCGTAGATCGGGGCGAAAATGAACATGTACGCGAAGGCGACCACGTAGTAGATGACCAGCGTGCGGCCGTAGCCCTTGAGGAACTCGGGGCCGAAGGTGGCGACGAGGTAGGCGAAGAAGCCGAAGAAGCCGATGGGCGCGTAGTAGGTGATCAGGCGCATGGTCTTCATCAGGCAGGTGTTGATGTCGGAGAGGAGTTTCGCAGTCATGGTCTCCTTGCCGCCAGCCATCTGGACGCCGAAGCCGAAGAGGATCGCGGCGACGATCAGGGGCAGGATGGCCCTGCGGCTGAACAGCTCCGTGAAGTCGGGCTTGGTGAAGAAGTTGATGATGAGCTTGGTGACGTCGACGGCCTCGGCCTCGGCGGGTTCGAGGGCCTCAAAGCCGGCGGGGACCACGCCGACAACGCGGACGATCACATACATGATGATCGCGGCGATCGCGGCGGTGCAGAGGAAGGTGACAACGGTGGTTCCCATGACTCTGCCGGCTTTGCGGGCGGAAACCATGTTGGCGACGGCGCTGGAGATGGAGAAGAAGACCAGCGGGACCACGACGCAGAACATCATGTTGATGAAGATCGTGCCCAGCGGCTCCAGAACCGTGGCTCCCGGCCAGACCCAGCCGGTGATGGCGCCGGCGACCATGCCGAAGACCATCGTCAGCGTGAACCAGTTGTTCTTGAAGAAATTGTTGGACTGCATGAACGAACACTCCTTTCAGGAAACTACGGCTATTATATTTGCGATGTTTTGCCAGGTAAATTGCAAGACATGCTTGAAAGATTGCAAAAAGTGCTGTATACTACGCTAAAGCGTGAAAACAGCGGGCGGGAGGCGAGGACATGGCAGAGCGCAGCGGGGTCAACCGGGCGGGTTATCTGCGGGAGAGCTACCACTATTTTCATCTGCGCGACAGCGCCGGGCAGGAGCTGGACTACCACTTTCACGAGTTTGACAAGCTGGTGATCCTGATCTCCGGCCGGGTGGACTATCTGGTGGAGGACCGCAGCTATCCGCTCGAGCCGTGGACGGTGCTGCTGGTGCGGCACCACACGATCCACAAGGCGGTCATCGACCGGACCGAGCCCTATGAGCGCATCATCCTCTATCTGGACCGGCGCTACTTTGAGCGCGTGATGCCCGGGGCGGGCCTGCTCGAGTGCTTTGACGAGGCGGACCGCCGGGGGCGGCATCTGCTGCGCGCGTCCGGGGACCAGCTGCGGGAGCTGAAGGAGGCGGTCGCCGCGTATGAGAAGGCCGCGGCGGACACGCGCTTCGGCTCGGAGGCGATGTGCGAGACGCTGATCATCCAGCTGCTGATCCACATCTCGCGTCTGTCGGAGGCGGAGCCGGCCCGGCCCGAGCGCAGCGCTGACCCGAAGATCCAGCAGGTGCTCTCGTACATCAACGAGCACTTCCGCGAGGAGCTGACGGTGGAGGCCCTGGCCGAGCGGATCTACATGAGCCGCTATCATTTTATGCGCTATTTCAAGGCGCAGACCGGCACGACGGTGCACGCCTATGTGCGGCAGAAGCGGCTGGTGCACGCGGCGCGCCTGATCCGCGAGGGCGTGAGCGCCGTCAAGGCGGCCGAGCTCTCCGGCTTCAACGACTATTCCGCCTTTCACCGGGCCTTCAAGGCGAGCTTCGGCATCAGCCCGGGGAAGATCATGAAGTAGGGGCGGAGAGCGCCGCCCGCCCTGGCTCCCCTGTAAGGGGAGCTCCGCGAAGCGGTGAGGGGTCGTGTCCCCACGTTCCGCCCCGCCTCCCCCCTGCACGTCATTGCGAGGCCCCGCAAGGGGCCGTGGCAATCCGTTTTCTCTTGCCGGTATGCAAACCGTTCCCTGCGTAATGCGCCCCCCTATCTTTCTTTTCGGTGCTTGCCCGAAAAGAAAGACAGCGCCGCGCCCGGTGCAAGAAAGAAAAGGGCGCTTTCACGCGGGTTTCCTGCCGACAGTCGTTGAGCCGGTCCCCGCGGATGTCCGGCCTTGTTCTCAAAACCGGGTGCAATCGTGGAAAAGGCTGTCGCCTCTGTTTCCGCGCGGAGACGCTTCGCTTGGCGCTGCATGGTGCAGGCGGTAAGGTTTTTTGCACCGTCTTCCCACCGCTCCCAGGGGAATCCAACGGGGGCCCGCGGGCCCCCTTGGCCGTTTCAATTAGGGAGATTCTTAGGAGGGGAAGAAATCGGAATCTTCCCCTCCTAAGCGCCGCTTCTTTTGCAACTTTTCTTCGGGCGAGCGAAGAAAAGTTGA
>CADCLH010000084.1 GCA_902802215.1 Oscillospiraceae bacterium | reverse complement strand
CCGCCGTAGGCCCAGCCGATGTCGGTCTCGTCGAGCATGGCCGCGGCCCAGTCGCTCCCGCCGTCCTTGGCCTTGGCGTACCAGCGGCTGGCCTCGTCCAGACTCTTGGTCACGCCGAGACCCTCCTGATACAGATAGCCGATCTGCTCCTGACCCTGGGGGTCGCCCTGCTCGGCGGCGCGGTTGTTCCACTCCATCGCCAGGTCGTAGTCCGCGGGCACGCCCAGCGCGTTCTGGTAGATGTAGCCGACCCGCGCCTGCGCGGGGGCGTATCCGGCCTCGCCGGCCTTGGTGTACAGCTCCAGCGCCTTGGCGTAGTCGCGCTCCGTGCTGCCCAGACCGTCGAAGTAGAAGTCGCCCAGCAGCTTCTGCGCGCGCAGGTTGCCGGCCTCGGCCAGAGCCCGGACGCCGTCGAAGGCTTTGGCATAGAGCGCCTTGGCCCTGGCCGCGTCGATCTTGCGGGCGTTCTCGGGCTTCTCGCCCGCGGCGGCGGCCGCGGCGTCGGCGTTGGCGGTGATCTTGATGGTGTCGGCGCTGTCGAAGAAGGCGGCCAGCGTCATCAGGTCAAAGGGGGTCAGCCCCTCGGCGTCGGCGGCCTTCTTGGCGGCCTCAACGGCGAACTTCTGGTTCTTCTCCACGCCGAGACCGCGGGCGTAGCACTGCGTCAGCCCCACCATGGCGGAGCCGTAGCCGGGCGCGGTGGGCTGAAGCTCGTCGGCGAGCGCGGCGAACTTGACGTAGGCCCGGGAGGCCTCGTCCTTATCCTGGCGCACGCCGCTGCCGTTGTCGGCGGCGTCGGCCAGCAGATAGCGGGCGGCGGTCACGCCGTTCGACGCGGCGCTCTGGAGGTATTCGGCGGCGCGGGCGCCGTCGGTCCGGGTGCCGAGGCCCTCATAGAAGGACTTGCCCAGCAGCCAGGCGACCTCGGGATCGCCCAGCGCTTCGAGCGTTTTGAGCTCGGTCATCGCGGCGGAATAGTCGCCCGCGTTGAACAGGGCGGCTGCCGCGGCGATCTTCTCGGCGGGATCGGGCGTGGGCTCCGGCGTCTCGACCGGCGCGGGCGCGGGGGTTTCCACGGCCTTGGATTTCCTCCCGCAGGCGCAGAGGGTCAGCGCCATGGCGAGCAGCAGGATCACGGCCAGCATTCTTTTCTTCATGGGGATTCTCCTTCCGATCTATTTCAGCGTTCATCTGTTCAGGAACTTCTACACTATACAGCGCCGTGGGATATTTTGCAAGGGAGAAATGCGCGAAGCGCCCGATCTTATGAAGCGGCGTCTGTTGTTTCGTCCGCGCGGCAAGGGCGGCCGCGACGGCTTTCGCTTTGCCTGCGTCAGCCGCGCGCATTGACTTTCCTACCCCGGGATGGTAAAATGAAAGCAGCCCGAAACGGCCCCGAATTACGGGGAAAATCTGAAATCAGGAAGTGATCGCGCATGAAACTGACGCCCGAGCAGGAGGCCCTGCTCAACGGGGAAAAGGGCGAGACCATGGCCAAGGTCGTCAAGACCCTCGTCATGTACGGCGACGCCTTCGGCGCCGAGCGCATGGTCCCGGTCACAAGCAAATGCGGCCACACGGTGATCTCCTTCGGCCTCAAGGCCATCCAGCCGGTCTACGAGCTCTACGACCAGCTCATCGCCGCGGGCCTGACCTCCGGCCAGAAGTTCACCGCCGACCCCCGCCCCCTCGACCCGAACGTGCCCTCGAGCCTGCTGGAGGACATCGTGTTCAGAACCGTCATGTACACCCACCAGGACAAGTACGAGGCGCAGCTCAAAAAACTCGGCATCCTCAGCGACGACGGCTATACCTGCACCTGCTATCTCGACCAGGTCGGCAACAAGCCCGAAAAGGGCGACGTGCTCAGCTGGGCCGAGTCCTCGGCCGTCGTCTACGCAAACTCCGTGCTCGGCGCACGCTGCAACCGCAACTCCGGCATCATCGAGCTCATGGGCTCGGTCGCGGGCTTCGTGCCCGAGTTCGGCCTCTTGACCGACGAGGGGCGCAAGGCCTCCTGGGTCGTCGAGGTCCGCTGCGAAAAGAAGCCCGAGGCGCAGCTTCTCGGCTCGGCCATCGGCATGAAGGTCATGGAGGACGTGCCCTACGTCAAGGGGCTCGACAAATGGCTCGGTACGGAGCTGACCGACGAGGCCTGCGCCTACCTCAAGGACTTCGGCGCGGCCACCGCCTCCAACGGCGCGGTCGGCCTGTACCACATCGACAAGCTCACGCCCGAGGCCAGGGAGCTCGGCGAAAAGCTCATCAAGAAGGACGCCCAGGTCTACGTCATCGACGACGCGGAGCTTGAGCGCGTGCGCGAGAGCTACCCCGTGATCTGGGAGGATCCCAACGCAAAGCCCGAGCTCTGCTTCGTCGGCTGCCCGCACCTGAGTCTCAGCCAGATGGAGGACTGGGCCGCGGCCATCGGCGAGCGGCTGCGGAGAAACGGCCTGAACCGGGTCTCCGTGCCCACGGTCTTCACCGCCTCTCCCGCCGTGCTGCGCGAGGCCGAGAAGGGCGTCGTCGCCGCGAAGCTGCGGAGCTACGGGGTCGTGCTCAGCTACATCTGCCCGCTGATGTACATGAACAACCCCCTGTGCAAGATGAAGGCCGTCATCACCTGCTCCAACAAGCTGCGCACCTACACCAGCGCGCGCTACTGCACCGAGGGCGAGATCCTCAACGTCATTACCTGCAAGGGGGGAACACTATGAAGCAGTTCAAGGGCCGCGTCATCGTCCCCGGCACCTGCAAGGCGGAGGCTCTGGTCTCAAGAGGCGGCTTCAACACCCTCGCGAGCTTTCAGATGGCCCTGATGTTCGGCGACAAGCAGGTCAAGTGCGGCGACCAGAACAACGCCGACATCTACAAAAAGCCCATGCTCGGCAAGGCCCTGTGCCTGCCCATGACCATCGGCTCCACCACCGGCGGGATGGTGCTCTACACCGCCTGCGCCGTCGGCAAGCAGCCCGCCTGCATGCTCTTCTCCCTGCCCATCGACTCGCTGGCCGCCTCCGGCGCCATCCTCGGCGACGTGTGGACCGACGCCTCCATGCCCGTCGTGGACATGCTGGGCGACGAGTTCCTCGAGACCGTGCAGACCGGCATGACCGTCACGGTCGGCGAGGACGGTCTCGTCACCGTCGAGGACGAAGCGAAAAGCGAATAACGCATCCGTGTATCTTCATCACGCGCCCGGTTTTCGCCGGGCGCGTTTTTCTTGCCATCGGGCGGGGAACATGGTATTCTTTCAAACAGGAAATATCATCCTGTTTCGGAAAGGAACGGAAGGCCATGAAAAAGACGATCCCCGCCCTGCTGCTGATCGCGGCCATGCTTTTCTCCCTCTGCGCCTGCGGAGGCGCTCCGACCCAAACGGCTGCGCCGGAGGCGGCGAAAACGGAAGCGCAAGAGAACAACGCGGACACGCCCGCCGATTCGGAGACCGCGACCGAGGCCGCCGCGACGCCGGAGCCGACCCCGGAGCCCGAGCCGGAGCCGGAAAAGCTCTATCGCATGGAAGAGCGCGAGCTGCTGATCCAGAAGAACGTACAGGGATATACCGCCTCCGCCGACATCCCCACCGGACGGGTCTTTGATGAAATCACGGACTATGTCTACGACGAGTACGGCGAGCCGGTCTCCGAGACCACGACTTATGTTCATCCGAGCCTGCGAAACAGCTACTACCAGGATGCGGAATTCAGCTATGACGACGCCGGCCGGATCGTCGGGGAGACGCGGACCAGAAAACCCTATGGACTGCAGGAGACCTGCACCTTCGCGTATGATGAAAACGGCTTCTGCACGCACTGGTCCTACGACTGGGAGACGATCGGCAGCGCCGAGGCCGATTTCTCCTACGACGCCGACGGCAGGCTGAGTCCCTCCGCGTCAACGGGGAGGGGGAACAGACCATGACCCCGGTCTATGAAAACGGCGTACAGGTCGCGACCCGGCATGTCGCGCCCGACGGCGGCGAGGTCGAGCAGTTCTTCCGCTACGATGAGCAGGGCCGTCTCAGCTCTGTCGAGTACGACGCGGCGGAGCGGCATTTGCCCGGGAAGCTCTACATCGTGGATTACTCGCACGGGGAGTTCCGCTATAACCCGTACAAGGCCGGGGACAGGCACATCGAGATCCTGCTGCATTACGGGGATGACGATCTGATCACCGAGGCCGAGTGGAAGGTGGACGGGAAGACCGTCGACAGGACCCGCTATTCCTATCCGGCCAGCAAGAACGAGGAGGGCGCCATCGCCTTCTCCGTCGACTCCAATTCCAACGGGCCGTTCCTGTGGGGCGGCACTCTCGGCAGCGATCCCTGGGATCGCGCGTATCTCATGAAAACGAGCTGGGGCAATCCTTCCCTTGCCAAGTCGTCCGTCATACAGGTCGTGGGCGACAGGCCGCAGTATGTGGACTCCATCGTCGACTGGGAGTATGAGACGCGCTTTGTGTCCGCCGAGGTCGAGCCGAGCGACGAGGAGCGGGCCGTCGCGCTCGAGGAGCTCTATCCCGCGCTGCCGGACACGCTCTGCGGGCAGCCCGTCCCAAAGCCGGACGGGAGCAGACGCCTCGCCCGGGTCGAGATGCCGTATTACATGGTCGCGGCGGAGCCCGTCTACCGGGAGGACGGGAGCTGCGCCGGCGTGATCACCCGCTTCGACGGTCAGAAGGAGTGCCGGAGGTATTTCTGGTACGACGACCTCCAGGCCGACGAGCAGGGACGCATCACCTATAATCCGAGCAATCAGATCTCGTATACCTGGGCCGAGGACGGGCTGTCGTATGTGAGTAAGGATCGCAACGGCCATGAGGTCACGCACAGGCTGGAGGACTATCTGATCCCGCAGTGGCTCAATCGCGAAAAACGCGCGGGCTGGGAGTACAGCGAAGACGGGCTTCCGACCAAAGAGGTCTGGCTCATGGGTCCGGGACCCGATGCGGAGAAGCGCGTCACGGAGTACAGTTACTTCTGGGAGACCAATGCCCGCAACCCGCGCACGCACGAGGAGGACTGCACGGCTCTGAAGTCGAACAACGGACAGTGGGATCAGGACGTGATGATCTTCGACTCCCACGGGTATCTCCTGTATTACAATTTGTCGAACACCTATCTTGAGTACTACTACGAATAAGCGAACGCGCCCGGTTTTCGCCGGGCGCGTTATTATCCAGACGAACCCTCTTTCACGTCATTCCGAGCCAGTGTCGCAACACTGGCGTGGGAATCCGTATAACGCCTTGCCGCATTGCCTTTCCCGGGCCTGCTTCGCGACGGCCCGCCAAAGGCGCGGCTGCGGAAAATACGCACCGCCTTCATCTGCCACAGGCAGCGGCGGTTCGCATTTCCCGGCGGCCAGCCCGGAAATCCGCCTTCTGCGGGTCTTGTTCTGCCAAGGGAAAAACGGATTGCCGCACCAGTGACATCGGTCACTGGTTCGCAATGACGGGGTCCAGACTTTGTCTACGCTCTCACGCGCCCGGTTTTCGCCGGACGCGTTTTCCCTGTCCGATGGCAACAAAGCCTTGAAAAGCGAAATCCCACAAGGTATAATTCATAATAGGTCAATCTATCCCGAACACGAAAGGGGGCGGCGGATTTGTTTGTGCTTCTGCTCGCGCTGTGGCTGATCTTCTCCGGCGGCGTGACGCTCGCGGGCCTTGCGCTCGGCGCGGCGGTCGCCGGCCTCGTCACGCTGTTCTGCGCGCGCTTTCTGGGCTACGACAGCCGCCGCTTTTACCGCGGCCTGATCGAGCTGCCGGACGCGCTGCGCTATCTTGCGCTGCTGCTCAAGGAGATGGTGCGCGAGGGCTTTCTGGTGATCGGCTGGATCTGGCGCAAAAAGCCGCCCGAGCCGACGCTGGTGCGCTTTACGAGTACGCTTGACAAGGAGATGCTGCGCGTGCTGGTGGCAAACTCCATCACGCTCACGCCCGGCACCTACACCGTCAAGCTCGAAGGGAAGGAGTACGCCGTGCACGCCCTGGACGACAGCTTCCAGCCCGGCATCGAGTACAGCGCCTTCTTCCGCATGGCCAAGAAGCTGGAGGAGCGCTGATGGAAGACAAAATCCTCACCGGCGCGCTGATCTTTCTCGCGCTGCTGATGCTCGCCCTGATGGTCAGGGTCCTCAAAGGGCCCCGCTTCACCGACCGCATCGTTGCGGTCAACGAGATCAACACCCTCGTCACCGCCTCGATCATCATCCTCTCGCGGCGGCTGCGGGCGGCGTACCTGCTCGACGTGGCGCTTGTTTACGCGCTGCTCGGCTTCACGGCGAACGTGCTGCTGACCCGGCTGCTCGCCGCCGACCGGAAGGAGGAGAAGAAGAAATGATCCGCCTGTGCATCGCCCTGCCCTTTCTGGCTCTGGGCCTCTTCGCCTTCCTGTCCGCGGTCGTCGGCTTCTACCGCTTCCCCTACGTCATGAGCCGCATGCACGCCGCCGCCGTGGGCGACACGCTCGGCATCGGCTCGATCGTGATCGCCGTCGCGATCCTCACGGGCAGCGCCGCCGCGACGCTCAAGCTCCTTGTGATCCTCGGCTTCCTGTTTCTCACCGGCCCCGCCCTGACCCACCTGATCGCCGGGGCCGAGGTCTCCTCGCATCCGGGCGCGGGAAAGGACTACCGGGAGGAGGACAGACGATGACGGCTGTGGAATGTATCCTGCTTTTGCTGCTGCTCATCACCGGCGTCTTGGCCCCGCTGCAAAAGCACCCCCTTATCATGGTCATCACCTTTACGGTCTTCGGCCTCGTGATGAGCGTGATCTGGATGCTGCTGCGCGCGCCGGACCTCGCCATCACCGAGGCCGCCGTCGGCGCCGGCGTGACGGGCGTGCTGTTCTATCTGACGCTGCGCCGCATCCGCCGGATGCAGGGAACGGAGGATGAGAAATGAGCGCGCTTCGCAGATGGCTCGACGGGGAGAGCGGCTACCCGCTCCGGGCCGGGTGGCGCGAGACGCCCCCGAAGAAACCGAAAACGCGCCCCGCGCGGCGGGACGACCGCAGACAGCTCGACGGCTTCCTGCGCGCCTACGCGCTGTGCGCGATCGTGCTGTGCATGCTGCTGGCGCTGTGCCTGATCCTCGGCGTCGCGGGCCTGCCGCCCTTTGCCGACGCGGGCAATCCCACGAACAACGAGGTGGCCGAACGCTACGTCGGCTCGGCCGAGGAAGAGACCGGCGCGGAGAACGCCGTCGCCGGGATGATCCTCAACTACCGCGGCTTCGACACCTTCGGCGAGAGCTGCGTGCTGTTCGTCGCGCTGTGCTGTGTGGAGCTGCTGCTGCGGGCGACGACGCCCGCCCTGCGCAAAGAGGCCGAGGCCTGCGAAAAGGAGGCGGCGCGCGACGCGATCCTCGCGACCGTTGCCCGCTTCATCGTGCCCTGCGTGCTGGTCTTCGGCCTATGCATCCTGTTTCACGGCCACCTCTCGCCGGGGGGCGGCTTCTCGGGCGGCGCGGTGCTGGGCGCGGCGCTGATCCTCTTTGCCGCGGCCTTCGGCAGAGACCGCGTGCGGCGCTTCTTCACCCGGCGCGTGTTCGACGCCGTGCGCATCTCCGGGCTGATGCTCTACGCCGTGATGTTCGGGCTGTACGTCTTCCTCGGGGCCAACGGCGTCGAGAGCGGGCTGTCCCGCTGGATCGTGCAGATCATCGACGTGGCCGTCGGCCTCGTCGTCATGAGCACGATGTACGGCTTTTTCGCCTTCTACACGAAAGGAGAGCTGTGATGCTGACGCTGCTGGTCCAAAACCGCTACGCCGTCACCGCGTCCGTCCTTTTCGCGGTGGGCTTTCTGCATGTGCTGCTGCACCCCGACCTGATCCGCAAGGTCGTCGCCTTCAATATCATGGACGCCTCCGTGTTCCTGCTGCTGGCCAGCCGCGGCACGGTCGCCGGACGCGCCGCCGCCATCCTCACCGACGGCGGGGCCGACCCCTCGCGCTACGTCAACCCCATCCCCGCGGGCCTCGTGCTGACGGGCATCGTGGTGTCGGTCAGCGTGTCGGCCTTCTCGCTGGCGCTGATCCAGCGCGTGTACGGCGTCTACGGCACCACGGACCTGCGCAGGCTCCTGGAAGCGATGAAGAAAAGGGGGGAGTGAGCGTGCCCTTTGTCTGGAATCTCCCCTTTTTCTGCATCTTCCTGTGCATGATCGCCGCGATTCTGCTGTCTCTCGGACCCCGGGCAAGGCTCGCCTGGGGCGTGAGCTTCGGCGTCGCCGCGGCGTGCGCCCTCGCATCCTTGGTCTTTCTGGTCCGGATCGCCCGCGCCGACACGGCCTTCGCCTACACGATGGGCAAATTCCCCGCCCCCTTCGGCAACGAGATCAAGGGCGGGCCTCTGCAGGGCCTGTTCGGCTTCGTGTTCTCGCTGGTGATGTGCCTGTGCCTGCTCGGCGGGAGGACGGATTTCTTCGCGGACGTGGACGAAAAAAAGACGGGCCTCGCCTGCGTGATGCTGTGCATGGTCCTGGCGAGCCTGTTCGTTCTGACCTATACCAACGACATCTTCACCGCCTACGTGTTCATCGAGATCAGCACCATCGCCGCCTGCGCGCTGGTGATGGCGAAGGACTCCGGCCCGACGCTGGTCGCCACGGTGCGCTACCTGTTTCTGAGCCTGCTGGGCTCGGGCATGTTCCTGTTCGGCCTCGTGCTGCTCTACGCCGTGACCGGACACCTGCTGATGCCCCAGCTCAGCGCGGCGGTGGCAAAGCTCGCGGCGGCGGGGGAGAGACGCGGGGTCCTCGCCCTCAGCCTCGGCCTGATGACGGCGGGACTCGGCGTCAAGAGCGCCATGTTCCCCTTCCACCGCTGGCTGCCCGACGCGCACGGCAGCGCCACCACCGCGTCGAGCGCCGTGCTCTCGGGCCTTGTGGTCAAGGGCTACGCGGTGCTGCTGATCCTGCTGTATGTGCGCGTGTTCACGCTGGACACCGTGCGCGCCCTGCGCGTGAGCGACGCCGTCTTTGTCCTCGGCTTTTCGGGGATGATCCTCGGCTCGGTGCGGGCCATCGGCGAGACCCACGTCAAGCGCATGCTGGCCTGGTCCACCGTGGCGCAGGTCGGCTACATCTTCATGGGCGTCGGCCTCGGCACCGGGGCGGGCGTCGCGGCGGCCTGCTTCCAGATCCTGGCCCACGCCTTCGCCAAGCCCCTGCTCTTCGTCTCGGCGGGCAGGCTCTCGGCGGTCTCGGGGCATGAAAAGCAGCTATTCGCCCTGCGCGGCTCGGCCCGGCGCGCGCCGCTTGCCGGACTCGGCTTCGGCGTCGGCGCGCTGAGCATGGTGGGCATCCCGCTCTTCGGCGGCTTCGCGGCCAAGGCGGGGCTCGCCCTGGGCTCGATCCCGGACGGGACGAAGACCGCCGTCGCGCTCGGCGTTCTGGCCCTGTCGTCGGTGCTCAACGCGCTGTACTACCTGCCCGCGCTCATCAACGTCTGGAGCGGCGCGCCCGCGGAGGCTTCGCGGCCCGGACGGGATGACGCCTGCTCTGCCGCCATCCTGCTTCTCGCGGCCGGGGTCCTGACCCTCGGCCTCCGCTTCGGGCCCGTGATGGATCTGATCGTCCGCGGCCTCGCCCTCGTATGAAAGGAGAGAGTGACATGCTTCTGATGTTTGCCGCCCTGGTCCCCCTGCTCGGGGCGATCTACGCCTTCCGTGAAACGGACGCGCGCCGCCTGCACCGCGTGACCGCCGCCAGCGTGATCCTGAGCGCGCTGCTGGCCTCCGCCGCGGCGCTGCTCCGCGTGGAGGACGTCACCCTGCTCGAGCTGGGCGAGACGCTGTCTTTACGCTTCGGGATCGACGGACTGAGCCTGTTCTTCATCCTGCTGGCCTCGCTGATCTGGTGTCTGGTGCAGTTCCACGCCTTCGGCTACATGCCGCACGAGGGGCGCGAGGGGCAGTTCTTCGGCTTCTATCAGCTCACCTACGGCACGCTGATCCTGCTGGCCGCGGCCAGAAACGCCGTGACGCTCTACATGTGCTTCGAGTTCATGACGCTGGCCTCGATGCCGCTGGTGCTGCACAACGGGAGCGAGAACTCCCGCGCGGCCGCCTTCAAGTATCTGGGCTACTCCACCTTCGGCGCGCTGCTGGCGCTGATGGGCTTTCTCCTGCTGGCCGCGGCGGGCAATCCGCTGGAGTTCGTGCCGGGCGGGGTGAAGCTGGTCGGCAACCCGAAGACCATTCTGGCCGCCGCCTTCCTCACGGTGTTCGGCTTCGGCGCGAAGGCGGGTCTCGTCCCGCTGCAAATGTGGCTGACCGAGGCCCATCCCGTGGCCCCCTCGCCCGCGAGCGCCGTGCTCTCCGGCCTCATCACCAAGGGCGGCGTGATCGCCATCCTGCGCTCGGTGTTCTGGCTGTTCGGCGCGGACCTGCTGAGCGGCACCTGGGTGCAGACCACGATCCAGGTCCTCTCCATCGTCACGGTCTTCACCGGCTCGATGCTGGCTCTGGGCGAGAAGGTACTCAAAAAGCGTCTGGCCTACTCCACCGTCTCCAACGTGTCCTATGTGCTCTTCGGCCTGTTCAGCTTCACGGCCGTCGGCTTTGCCGGGGCGATGCTCCAGCTCGTGGCCCACGCGATGGCCAAGGACGCGCTCTTCCTCTGCGCGGGCAACATCATCATGCAGACCCACCACACCCGCGTCGGGGAGCTCAAGGGCATCGGCAAACGCATGCCAGTCACGATGCTGTGCTTCACGCTGGCCTCCCTGTCGCTGATCGGCATCCCGCCGCTCGGCGGCTTCACCGCCAAGTGGTATCTGGCCGTCGGCGCGCTGTCCGCCGGGTCGACGATCAATGTCGTCGGCGTCGGGATGCTGATGCTCTCGGCCCTGCTGACCGCCTTCTACCTGCTGCCCATCGTGGCCGACGCCTTCTTCCCCGGCCGCGACTTCGAGGCGGGAGAGCCCTGCGAGGCCCCGCTGACCATGCGCGTGCCCATCGTCGTCTTCGCCGTGCTGACCGCCCTGGTCGGCATGTTCCCGACGCAGCTGCTGAACTTCTTTACCGCCCTCGCCGGCGGTCTGCTCTGAGGAAGGACGCGTATGCGAAGTCTGACGCTTTTAAGCGTCCTCTTCCCCATCCTCGCGGGAGGGGGACTGCTGATCCGGCGGCCGGAGGACTGGGCGAGACGCCACCGCTGGGCGCTCGTCTCGGTCTTTGTCGGGGCGGCGCTGGTGCTCTCGACGGCGCTGTGCTCGGCGCGCTTCGGGCCCGACGCGCTCGCCTTCCACGTCGCCGCGCTCAGCCGCCATCTCGTGATCGCCTTCCGCCCCGACGGTCCGGGCCTCGTGTTCGGGGCGATCATCGGCGTGCTCTGGCCCGTGACCACGGTATTCGCCCTCTCCTACATGAAGCACGCGGGCAGGGAAAACCTCTTTTACGGCTTCTTCACCATGAGCTTCGGGATCGTGGCCGGCATCGCCTACAGCGCGAACTTCTTCACGCTCTACCTCTGCTATGAGCTCATGACCCTCGCCACGCTCCCGCTCGTGATGCACGAGATGGACGACAAGGCCCGCTGGGCGGGCAAGCTCTACATCCTCTATTCCACGACGGGCGCGGCGCTGATCTTCATCTTCCTGATGGTGCTCTGCCGCTGCACCGGCTCGCTGGACTTCGTCTACGGCGGCATCCTGGACCCGGCGCGGGTCGCCGGGCACGAGGGGCAGCTGCGCGCCGTGTTCGTGCTGGCCTTCTTCGGCTTCGGCGTCAAGGCCGCGATCTTCCCGTTTTACCGCTGGCTGCCCGCGGCCTCGGTCGCGCCGACGCCGGTCACGGCCCTGCTGCACGCGGTCGCGGTGGTCAAGTCCGGCGCCTTCGCCGTGATGCGCCTTGTGTACTACGGCTTCGGCTGCGGCTTTCTGCGCGGCACCTGGGCGCAGGAGACCGCCATGCTGGCCGCCGCGTTCACGATCGTCTACGGCAGCGCCCTTGCCCTGCGCACCCCGCACCTCAAGCGCCG
>CADCLH010000083.1 GCA_902802215.1 Oscillospiraceae bacterium | reverse complement strand
TCCACCGGGAAGCCGTAGGTGTCGTAGAGCTTGAAGGCGTCCGCGCCGGAGAAGACCGTCTCGCCCTTGGCCTTGTGCTCCTCCATGAGCTCGGCGAAGATGCGCATGCCGGCGTCGATGGTGCGGGCGAAGTTCTCCTCCTCGGTCTTGACCACGCGGGTGATGTACTCCTGCTTCTCGCGCAGCTCGGGGTACTGGCACTCGTTCTCGTGCACGACCGTGTCGATGACCTTGTAGATGAAGGGCTCGTTCACGCCGAGCAGCTTCCCGTGACGGGCGGCGCGGCGCAGCAGACGGCGCAGGACGTAGCCGCGCCCCTCGTTCGAGGGCAGGATGCCGTCGCAGATCATGAAGGTCGCGCTGCGGACGTGGTCGGTGATGACGCGCAGGGACACATCCATCTTGTGGCTCCTGCCGTAGTACGCGCCCGTGATCTCGCTGACCTTGTGGGTGATGTTCATCACCGTGTCGACGTCGAACAGGGAGTCGACATCCTGGCAGACGACCGCCAGACGCTCCAGGCCCATGCCGGTGTCGATGTTCTTCTGCTTGAGCTCGGTATAGTTGTTGTTGCCGTCGTTGTCAAACTGGGAGAAGACGTTGTTCCACACCTCGATGTAGCGGTCGCAGTCACAGCCGACGGTGCAGGTCGGCTTGCCGCAGCCGTACTTCTCGCCGCGGTCGTAGTAGATCTCCGAGCAGGGGCCGCAGGGTCCCGCGCCGTGCTCCCAGAAGTTGTCCTCCTTGCCGAAGCGGAAGATGCGGTCCTTCGGGATGCCGATCTCCTTGTTCCAGATGTCGAAGGCCTCGTCGTCCTCGAGATAGACCGAGGGATAGAGACGGTTCGGGTCGAGCCCGACCCACTCGGGCGAGGTCAGGAATTCCCAGCTCCAGTGGATGGCCTCGCGCTTGAAGTAGTCGCCGAAGGAGAAGTTGCCCAGCATCTCAAAGTAAGTGCCGTGGCGGGCGGTCTTGCCGATGTTCTCGATGTCGCCGGTGCGTATGCACTTCTGGCAGGTGCAGACGCGGCGGCGCGGCGGCTCCTGCTCGCCCTTGAAGTAGGGCTTCATCGGGGCCATGCCGGAGTTGATGATGAGAAGGCTCGCGTCATTGTGCGGGATGAGCGAAAAGCTCGGCAGACGCAGGTGCCCCTTGGTCTCAAAGAAGCTCAGGAACATCTCTCTGAGCTGGTTCACACCGTATTTTTCCATATTCTGTCCTCCAATCCAAATAAAAAACCTCCGCCCCGTACAGGGGCGAAGGTTCGGTTCGCGGTACCACCCTGATTGCCGCAGACGCGGCGTCTCAAGCGCCCGTAACGCGGGCACGCGCCCCGGTCGTCCCGGGGAGGCTCGGGAGTGGCTGTCGGGATCGGATACGGGGTCTTGCACCGACCGGCCCCTCTCTGCACTATCCTACGCCGACTCGTTCCGTCACAGCCAAAAATCATATACGCGCGTATTGTATCACAGCGGCGCGATTTGTCAAGTGTCGGTTTTCCTTCTCCTGCGCACGATCGAGAGCCGGGGCGCGACGCGCGGCAGATTCATATGCACCCGCATCATCGGATGCGGCGCTTCCAGGAGAGAGCCGCCCTCTTCGTCCTCGATCGAGTCGCAGACGAAGCGGATGGGCTCGGCGTCCGGGCAGAGCAGTTCCAGCTCCTCCCCGACGGAGAAGCGGTTGCGCTGCGTGAGCTCGGCGTACCCGTCGTTGTCGCAGCTCTCCACCACGGCCACCACGTCGGCCCCGCTTATGTACCGGGCCCTGTCCGGATACTGGCCGGGGTCGCCGTAATAGAAGCCCGTGCAGTAGGGGCGGTGGCTGACCATCTCGGTCTCTCGGACCCAGACCTCCGGCGCCGGCTCCCGCTCCGCGGCGGCGTCGAGCGCGTGGCGGTAGGCGTTGGTGACGGCGGCGGTGTAATAGGCGGATTTGGTCCTGCCCTCGATCTTGAAGCCCGTGATCCCGGCGTCGGCCAGATCCTGAAGGTGCTCTATCATGTTCAGGTCGCGGGCGTTCAGGATAAAGGTCCCGCCGTCCTCGGTGATCTCAAAGTACTGACCGGGACGCTTTTCCTCCACCAGATGGTACTTCCAGCGGCAGGGCTGCGCGCACTCGCCCCGGCTGCCGTCGCGCCCCGTGAGGTAGTTGGACAGCAGGCAGCGGCCCGAGAAGGACACGCACATCGCGCCGTGCACGAAGGCCTCGAGCTTGAGCTCGGCGGGCGTGTTGGCGCGGATCTTCCGGATCTCCTCCAGCGAGAGCTCCCGCGCGAGGACCACGGTGTCCGCCCCCATGGCGTGCAGGACGTTGGCCGTGGCGCTGTTGACCACACCCAGCTGCGTGCTGACGTGCAGGGCGACGTCCGGAGCGAAGCGCTTGGCCAGGGCGATCACGCCGAGGTCCGTCACAATGACCGCGTCCGCTTTCGCGTCCTGCACCAGCTCCAGAAACGCGGGCAGGCGGTTCAGCTCGTCCTCGCGGGGCAGGGTGTTGCAGGTGACGTAGACCTTCTTCCCCATGGAATGGGCGAGGTCGACCGCGCGGCGGAGCTGTTCGTCGTCGAAGTTTGCGGCGGCGGAGCGCATACCGAACTCCTTCCCCGCAAGATACACCGCGTCCGCGCCGTAGCACAGAGCCATTTCCAGACGCTCCCAGTCTCCGGCGGGGGCGATCAGCTCGAAGTCGTTACGAATAATCCTGTGTAGAAACAAAGTAATCAAACTCGCTTTCGTTCGTAAAGAATCGGTGCGTGCCGGTCTCGGTATCCAGCGCGTAGAAATAATAGCCGGTGTTGTTCGGGTAGAGCGCGGCCTTGATCGACGCGAGACCCGGATTGCAGATCGGCGTCGGCGGCAGGCCGAGCTTGATGCGCGTGTTGTAGGGATCGTCCTTGCTGAGCATCGTCGCCGTGGGCGCGCCCTCGTGGTCGTTGTAGGGGTAGAGGACGGCGGCGTCGATGCCGAGGACGATATCGTGGTTGAGACGGTTGTAGATGACGGAGGCGATCTGCGGCCGCTCGTCGTCGTTGGCCGCCTCCTTCTCGATCAGGGAGGCCACCTTGAGGACGTCGTACATGTTCATGCCGAGTTCCTCGGCCCGCGCGTACATGTCCTCCGTCACCCTGCGGTGATAGGTGTCGAGCAGCTTGTTGATCGCGCTCGAGCCCTGCATGCCGACGTAGAACTCGTAGGTGTCCGGGAAGAGAAAGCCTTCGAGCCGGTAGGCGCCCTCGCCCTCGCTCTCTTCGAGGAAGGGATAGTTGTACTCGTTGGACTCGGCCGCCTCCATGAGGTCGTTGTACGAGCAGACCCCGTTTTCCTCCAGGCGCAGGAAAAGCTGGTGCATCTTGAAGCCCTCGGGAATCGTGACCGTCACGGTGATGGTCGCGGAGGAGCCGGCGCGCATATTCTGGATCAGCGCGCGGTAGTCGAAGGTGGAGCGAAGCTTGTACTCGCCGGGACTCACCTTTTCGTCCGCGGTCGAGATCTTGCAGAACGTGGTGAACAGCCATTTGTATTCGATCAGGCCCGCGTCCTTGAGCACGTCGGCCACATAGTCCATATCGGCGTGCGTGACCCGCTTGGTGCCGGTCTTCTTCCCGTTCTCGTCGAACTTGTCGACGGTCTCGGAGGTGAAGATGCTGCTCGGCAGCGTGACCACGGCGGTGAAGTCGTCCTTGTTGAGCGCGAGCATGTCGCTTGTCGCCATCCAGGCGAGACACGCCAGCACGATGCTCACGCAGACGATGAACGTAAAGTACATCAGCCCGCCCAGACAGCCGGAGCGATATTCGTGGCTCTGCCGCACGGGGCGGTAATCTCGCTCCGACTCCGCGTCGCCGGTGTAGTTGCGGGCGGCCTCGCCGGAGGAGTCGATCAGAAGGCGGTCCACGGCGCTGCGCTTCGGCTTGCTCGTCTCCGGGACCGCGGGCGGGGCGTCGTATTCATCCTGCGTGCGGAAAATCTCGTTGATCTTTTCAAGTTCGTCGGACATGGTCTCTCCTTATCGGGTCAAAAGCGGGTAGCAGAAAGCCGTCGGCTGACATAGGATGGCACGAACGGCGAAAGCGCCGCGGCGCATCAGCACACAGCACACGGAAGATACAGCCCGATCCGCCGCCGCACGGCGGGTCGGCGCCGTCGATGTCCATGTGCGGAGAAAGGGAGCAATTATGTTCTGCAACAATTGTAACAACAGTGGCCTCTGGCTGATCATCCTGATCATCATTCTCTTCGGATACGGCAACAACGGCTGCGGCTGCGGCAATGGCTGCGGCTGCGGCAACGACTGCGGCTGCGGCAACAACTGCGGCTGCGGCAACAACTGCGGCTGCGGCAACAACTGCGGCTGCGGCTGCTGAGTCCGCGGCGGAGGGGCCTTCGGGTCCCTCCGCTTGTCAAAATGACCGGATCGGTCAATTGTGCCTGGTTCTCCTGACGGACCGGGCGCTTATTTGTTCCGCAGCGTATCCAGCAGGATGCGGTAGATCTCCGCGTTCTTTTCGTCCGTCTCGCGCTCCAGACCGTCTTTCATAAACGGGATGCGCGTCCAGCCGTAATGCCGGCAGGCCATATCCGCCGTATGCAGGCAGCGGGCAAGATACTGCGCGTCCTTCTCGTGGATGTCGGCGCGGGTGTGGGTCTTCTGTTCCCTGCGGCGCATGCGGCGCAGGGAGGTCTCGAGATCCACGTCCAGATAGATCACCAGATCCGGCGCCGGGAGCCCCATCTTCCCGTACTCAAGGTCCGTCAGCCAGTTGAAGAAATCCGGCAGCTCGTCGTCGGGCAGCTTGCTGCCCTGATGCACGGCGTTGGAGGTCGTATAGCGGTCTGAGATGATCAGGCCGCCGTTTTCATATAGTTTGCCCCAATCCTCACAGTAGGATGCGTAGCGGTCCACCGCGTAAAAGGTCGAGGCCGCGTAAGCGTTCACATCGGAGGGATGCGTGCCGAAATGCCCGCCCAGATACATGCGGATCAGCGCGCTGCTGTCCTTCTCGTAGCGCGGGAACACGATATGATGATACCCGATTTTGTCGTTTTCCAGTCTGGCGCAGAGCCGGCGGTACTGCGCGGACTTGCCGCTGCCGTCGATGCCCTCCAGAACGATCAGCTTTCCTTTTCCCATCTCGGCTTATACCTGGCTGAATACCTCGCCGATCTTTCCGTGAACGACCAGATCGGCCCCCGTGGGCGTGCTGCTGCGGGTGATGAGGACCAGCTTGTTCCCCCGGTAGTAGTTGATGAGTCCCGCCGCGGGATAGACGCGCAGCGAGGTGCCGCCGACGATCAGCACGTCGGCCTGGCGGATGTAATGGATGGCGCGCATGATCACGTCGTCATCCAGCGGCTCCTCGTACAGCACGATATCCGGCCGGATGACCCCGCCGCAGCTGCACCGCGGCACGCCCGCGCCGTGGTTCATGACCTCCGCGTCGCAGGGCTTGCGGCAGCGGGAGCAGTAGGCGCGCAGGATGCTGCCGTGCAGCTCCAGCACGTTGACGCTTCCGGCGGCCTGATGCAGCCCGTCGATGTTCTGGGTGATGACTGCGCGGAGCTTGCCCTCTCTCTCCAGCTCCGCCAGCCGGAGATGGCAGCGGTTCGGCTTGACGCCGTCGATCACGAGCTTTTCCCGGTGGAAGCGGTAATACTCCTCCGGATCGCGCTCAAAGAAGCTGTGGCTGAGGATGGTCTCGGGCGGGTACTTCCATTTCTGGTTATACAGGCCGTCCACGCTGCGGAAATCGGGGATCCCGCTCTCCGTGCTGACGCCGGCGCCGCCGAAGAACACGATGTTGTCGCTGCCGTCGATCCACTCTTTCAGTTTTGCGATGCTTTCATCCATGACGCCGTCCTCCGAATGATCAAAGTTGTTTTTCCGCCGCGGCGAGCAGCTTTTCCGCCGAAGCCGAGGCCGCGCCGAGCAGCATCTCGTTTTCGCGGCGGTTGATGTAGCGATAGGTCTCGTCGGTGCTCTTGTCCGACATGTCGACGATGTAGTGCCGGGATGCGCGCATGGAGGCCAGCGCAAGCTCCGCGCAGGCGGCGAGAAAGTGCATGCCCTCCTGCGGGCAAAACGCCGCAAGCTCCCCGGCCAGGTCGATGAGCTGGCCCATCATGTTGACGATCTCGCGGGCGATGCTGACCGCGGGCTGACGGGCCGCCTCGATCTCCTGCGCCCCGCCCTCGTTCATGGCGCGGCGGAGCGGGCCGCGGGAGTGCACGTCCTCGTCGATGAGGTGGACCATGTACTTGCGCAGGATCTCGGCGTTTCGCGCGATATAGGCGACGCGCTCGTTCTCCTCTGCCGTCCTCGCCGTCAGGCCGGCCGCGCGGCACAGGAAGGCCGCAGCCACCGCCGCCGTCGCCGCGGCGCCGCTGCCGGTCTCGAGGCGGCTGTCCGGATCGGCCAGCGCCGCCGTGAATTCCTCGGCGTTTTTCTGCCGGTAGATCTCGATCTTGATCGTTTCTGCCATGGCTTTTCCTTTCAGTCGCGGTTGAACTCCCGCAGACGCAGGCCCTCGTTCTTTTGCAGGGCCCAGTTGACGCACCACTCGGACGTGAACAGGAGCAGGTTGTTCCCCTTGAAGTCCTGCACCCATTTGGTGTCGCTGGTGAGGTTCAGGCGGGAGATGTCGAGCTCCTCGTTCTCCACCCAGCGGACAAGCTCAAAAGGCATGGGCCGACGCCGGATCTCGACGCCGTACTCGGTGCGCAGCCGGTATTCCAGCACCTCGAATTGCAGCACGCCCACGACGCCGACGATGACCTCCTCCACGCCGGTGTACGGCTCATGGAAGATCTGGATCGCGCCCTCCTGGGCGATCTGCATGATCCCCTTCTCAAACTGCTTGCGCTTCATGGTGTCCACGCGCTCCACGCCCGCGAAGTGCTCGGGCGCGAAGGTGGGGATGCCCTCGAAGCGGACGTTCATCCCCTTCTCGCAGATCGTGTCCCCGATGGAGAAGATACCCGGGTCGAAAACGCCGATGATGTCCCCGGCGTAGGCCTCGTCGATGATCGCGCGCTCCTGCGCCATGAGCTGCTGGGGCTGGGCCAGACGCAGCGCCTTGGCCCCCTGCACATGGTAATACTCCCGGTCGCGCTCAAAGCGGCCGGAGCAGATGCGCATGAAGGCGATGCGGTCGCGGTGGGCCTTGTTCATGTTCGCCTGGATCTTGAAGACGAAGGCGGAGAAGCGCTCGTCCATGGGATCGACGATATCGTCCTCGGAGATGCGCGGCAGCGGCGGCATCGTCATGCGCAGGAAGCTTTCGAGAAAAGGCTCCACGCCGAAGTTGTTGAGCGCCGAGCCGAAGAACACCGGACTGAGACGCCCCTTGCGCACCTCGTCCAGCTCGAACTCGTAGCCCGCGCCGTCCAGAAGCTCGATATCGTCGGCCAGCTGCTCGCGCAGCCGCGGTCCGATCAGCTCGTCCAGCTTCTCCGTCTCGTCCAGTCTGCACTCGATGGCGCGGATCTTGCTCTGCCCGCGGTGGAACTCATTGAACGCCAGGATCTCCCGGCGCTCGCGGTCGTAGACGCCCTTGAAGTCCTGCCCGCAGCCGATGGGCCAGTTCATCGGATAGGTGCCGATGCCGAACTCGGTCTCCAGCTCCTCCATCAGATCGTAGGGGCTGCGCGCCTCGCGGTCGAGCTTGTTGATGAACGTGAAGATCGGGATGTGCCGCATGGCGCAGATCTTAAAGAGCTTCCGGGTCTGCGGCTCGATGCCCTTGGCCGCGTCGATCACCATGACCGCCGAGTCCGCCGCCATCAGCGTACGGTAGGTGTCCTCGGAAAAGTCCTGGTGTCCCGGCGTGTCGAGGATGTTGATGCAGTAGCCCTCGTATTCAAACTGCATGACCGACGAGGTGATGGAGATGCCGCGCTGCTTCTCGAGCTCCATCCAGTCGGACACCGCATGTCTCGCCGTGGCCTTGCCCTTGACCGAGCCCGCGAGCTGGATCGCCCCGCCGTAGAGCAGCAGCTTCTCGGTCAGCGTCGTCTTGCCCGCGTCGGGGTGGGAAATGATCGCAAAGGTCCTGCGGCGTTCGATTTCTTTTTTGTAGTCTGGCATAGAATCACAATATCCTTTAATAATCTTG
>CADCLH010000082.1 GCA_902802215.1 Oscillospiraceae bacterium | reverse complement strand
AGCCCCAGCGCCTTGCACAGGGCGGGCAGCTGCGTGACGTCCGGCCGGGTCCGCCCGGTCTCCCAGCTGCTGACGGTGTTCTTGTGGACGCCGAGCCGGGCCGCGAGCTCCTTCTGCTCCATGCCGAGGGCGAGGCGGCGCTGCCGGATGTTGGCGCAGACGGGCGGCAGCGCCGGGGCGTCGGACGGATGTGTTCTCATGGGCTCTCCCTCCCCGCAAAGACGACGGATTCTTTCTGCATCTATCGTAACACACAAAACGTGGTTTGTAAAGCGCTATATTTTGTAAAAATACGATAATAAAACACAAATTGTGGTTTCCTTCCGATAAACAAGCCCCGGCCACTTTGTGGCCGGGACCCGTTTATCGGAAGGAAAAAGAAGGAGATACGGCGTGTGCCGCCGGACTTATACTAAGCTCTGATAAAACGCTTTAATGGATTTCCGAGACAGAATTGTGTCAGGCGAGGCGGCGACCGCAGGGCATATTGGAGATATATGGCCAAGGCCGCCAACAAAGCATGGCGCGATTCTGGCCGGAAAGACTTAAATGGTTTTATTAGTGCTTAGTATTACATGAAGGTGGTGCAGGTGTTGGTGATCGTCATCAGGCCGACGATGACGGCGTTGATGATGCCGGCGATGTAGGGATTCTTCGTGCTCTTGTAGACGGCGCGGGAGATCAGCGTCGCGCCGAAGAGGATCAGGATGACCGGGAACAGCCAGAGCACGAACATCGGGTAGTTCGGGTCGGCCATGGTGGGCTGGGACCACATCATGTGCTTGGCGTTGAAGTAGGTGACGTACTGGATGCAGGGGACGATGATCGCGGGGGCCGCGGCGAACAGCGCGCAGATCACGCCGTTGCCCTTGCCGCCGACGGTGTTGTAGTTGAAGCAGTTGGCGGCGACGGAGCTTGCGATGTAGTAGGGGAAGAACAGCAGCACATAGGGCAGGTAGCGCAGGATCGGCGCCTCGAAGGCCTTGATGGCCAGCGTCCAGATGCGGAAGTCCGCGAAGAAGAAGTAGTCCTCCACGAAGACGAGGCCGTAGGCGACGGTCACGACGATGAGGGCCAAGAGCGCGCTCAGACCCAGCTTCTTCCCGCTGAGCTTCACGCCGCGCGCGGCGAGGTCCACGCCGTTGGCCTTGCCGTAGAAGCGGTAGAAGACGAACATGCTGAGGATCGTGAACAGGCCGCAGCAGGCGGACCAGAGGCCGAGCCCCATGGACTCGCCCTGGGCGACGGGCATCGAGAAGCCCCACGCGAGCACCGTGAGATAGATCAGGCTGCCGAAGGCCGCGCCGGCCACCAGCGAGAGCCAGAACCAGAGCTTGCCCTTCTTATCCGTAAGGACGGCGGGCTCGGCCGGGGTCTCGGCGCGCAGGGGAGCGAAGGTCGGCGTGAAGACCAGAAGCGTCGCAAAGGAGCAGAGGAAGAGCGCAAAGCCGATCACGCCCACAAAGTTGAAGGCTTCCTTCCACTGCCAGACCTGATCGGTCGGCGCGATGGGATTGGGCGCGCCGAGGGTCTTGGAGAAGAAGTCGCAGATGTAGGACTCGGAGCGGGCGGAGAAGTGGGACCAGGGGTGGGTGATGGGCGGGCGGTAGATGATGCGCAGGGTCTCTTTGCCGTCCACATCCTCGCGGTACTCGGTGAACTCCCTGCGGAGCTCGGACTGGACGGGATCGCGGCCGAAGTTCAGAAAGGCCTGGGCGGTGTCGGTCTGCATGAAGTACGGGGAGTACAGGGTCTGGCCGTCGGCGCCGACGGAGGTGCCGAAGAACTCGTCGTACACGGCGGAGATCACGGCGACGTCGCGGCTGCCGTAGGGATTGGCATAGCCGCCGTAGTCGTCCTGATAGAGCGGGTCGTTGCAGTGGATCAGGACCGAGGCGATCAGGGGCGTCTCATTGAGGTTGTCCGCCTGCACCGCGGCGTTCACGGACCAGCTGCCCATCGAGTGGCCGGTCACGCCGATGCGGGAGCTGTCGACGAAAGGCATGCGGCTCAGAGCCAGAACGCCCTGATACACGCCGTCGGGGGCGAGAATGAAGAAGTCCGGCGTGACCTCGGAGTCGCCGTGGTCGGGCTGGTCGATCGACAGGACGACGAAGCCGCGGCGCGCGAGCTCCACATAGTTGGCGTCGGCCATCTCCTTGTTGTTGAGGTAGCCGTGGCTGGTGACGATGGCCGGGGCGGGGTTGTCGGGCGTGGCCGTCTTCGGGATCAGCAGGTAGGCGGACATCGTGTAGCCGCTGTCCGTCTCGATGTTCAGCTCCTTCATGACGACCTCTCCTCCGGAGGTCTGCACGGAGCTGACCACGACGCCGCACAGCAGCATCAGGACCAGCGAAACGCAGAGGACGATCTTTGCGGTTTTCTTGATTTTTTCCATGGTTCTCTCTCTCCTCTCTCAAATATGAAAAACCGATCTGGGTTGCTTCCAGTATAGAGCAAATACTTTCCAACGGCAAGTATTTATATTCCACAAAGATGCATCTCGTTTTCTGTGGAAGTTGACGGCGCGGAAAGAATTGCATCGGCGTTTCGCCTGTGGTAAAATCATACTAATTGGAAAAAACCGTTTTTTTCGCGGCAGAAAGGACAGACAAAGCGTATGAAACTGGAATGGATGGGGCCGTATCGGGACATGATCGGAGATTTTTATCGCTCCGCCAACGGCTATTCCCAGCTCTGCAGGACGGAGATGTTCGGCGATCCCGTGCGCTTTTCCCCCTACGAGGTGCAGATCATGGAGCATATCCTGGAGTATGCGGATCAGCACAAGAACATGAAGTGGTACGCCGAGCGCCTCGGCCTCTCGCAGGCGACCTACTCCAAGTATGTGCGGAAGCTGGTGGACAAGGGCCTTGTGGAGAAGTACCACGCCAGCGGCAACAAAAAGGACGTGATCCTCATGGTCTCCCCGCTGGGGCTGGAGGAGTACCGCGCCTACGCGGTCCTGGCCGAGCAGCGCTGGTTTCACGAACTCTTCGCCTTCCTCGACGGGGTCAGCGAACAGGAGTTGGAGACCGTGAAAAAGGTCTTCTCGATCTTCGGCCACTGGCACGGGGAGAAGAGCGCGGACAGCGGCGGGGGGAGCCCGGAGCTGATCCGAATCGAATAATAAACAAAAAAAGAGCGCCGCGGAATGCAGCAAATCTGCATTCCGCGGCGTTGGCGTTTGCCGGGGATCAGCCCTCCGGCTTGACGATCTTGCCGGTCCAGGTCGTGATCCCGCCGAATTCGTAGACGTTCAAATAGCCCAGATCGGCCAGCTTCTGGGCCGCCTGCTTCGAGCGGTTCCCGCTGCGGCAGTAGATCAGGATGACCTGCTCCAAATCGGGCAGCTCAGAGGGCCGCTCGTCGACGATCGACTCGTTCGGGATCAGGATTGCCCCGGGGATGTGCCCGGCGTCGTACTCGTCCTGACGCCGGACGTCGACGATGACATGTCCGTCGTCGGCCTCCATCATCCGCTTTGCGGTCTCCTGGTCGATCTGCACCCAGGAAGGCCCCGTTTTCTCCTCCGCGGCCTGCTGCGGGGCCGGAGCATGGGCGCAGCCGGTCAGAAGCAGCAGGGCGGCCAGCGCAGGGATCAGGATTCGTTTCATGGCGTTTCCTCTCTCATACGGGCGTTCAGCGGATCTGTCCCACCATCTCGCGCACGATGCGCGCGCCCTCCCGCGCCGCGGTCTCGGCGAAGAGAGCGAAGGAGAGCTCCTCCGAATCGTCGGCGGAGTCGGAGACGGTGCGGATCACCACCCAGGGGACATGATTGAGATGGCAGGCCTGCGCGACGGCGGCGCCCTCCATCTCGCAGCAGAGACCGCCGAAGCGCTGCCGGATCGACTCCTTCTGCGTCCGGGAAGCGATGAACTGATCGCCCGAGCAGATCCGCCCCTCAAAGACGGCGCTGTCCGGCGCGTTGTCCTTTACGGCCCGGAGGGCGAGCGCGCGCAGCGTCTCGTCCGCCGGGAAGGCGACCAGACCGGTATAGGGGATCTCGCCCGGCTGATAGCCGATGGGACTCACGTCGTAGTCGTGCTGCACGGCCTCGGTCGAGATCACGAAGTCGCCGATCCGGAGCTTTGCGTCGAGCGAACCCGCGACTCCGGTGTTGATGATCCGGTTCACGCCGAAGCGCGTGACCATGATCTGGGCGCAGATCCCCGCGTTGACCTTGCCCATGCCGCACTTGGCGATCACCACGTCCCGGCCGTCGAGACATCCCTCGCAGAATTCCATGTCCGCGATCCGGACGATATCGGCGGCGTTGGCCTCTTCGCGCAGGGAGGCGACCTCCGCGTCCATGGCTCCGATGATGCCGATGCGGATCGGCGTCTGCTCGGTCATAGGTTTTCCCTCCTGTTCTGTTTTATCCGATGTACCACAGCCCGGAGGCGTCATACTTCTCCGGGAGCGGGATCCAGTTCCCCTCGGACGCCTCGATGTGCCAGCCTTCGGCATCATGTTCCATCCAGCCGTAGTCCCCGAAATCCGAGGAGACGCCCTCGTACCAGTACTGCCAGACGGCGGGCTCCACCGTGGTGTTGTACCACAGCCAGCAGTCGGAGGCCTCGTCGTAATAGTTGTCGGAGTCCCGCTCGTAGTCCAGAAGCTTGTCAGCGCGGAGGACGTCGGTGACGACATGGTAGCTGCCGTCCTCCTGCTTTTCGAGAAACAGGTGGTCCCCGAACGGAGCGAGAGAGAGCGTGTTCCCGCTGCTCACCGTGGTCGGGAGCTGCTGGACGGGCTCGGGACGAAAGCGCGCTCTTACGCGGTTGACGGCGCTGAAGGCCAGCATCAGCGCGAGCACGACGGGCCACAGCCGGGCCTTTTTCTTCTTTTGCGGGAAGGCGTTTCGCAGGGATTCTTCGGAGTTGTAGGCATGTGTGTTCTCCGGCGCCTCGCTCAGGATCGTATCGAGCTCGGAGCGGATCTCCATCGGCCCGCCGCAGTTCGGGCATTTCAGCGAATGCCCCGCGGCGGCGTCGGCCCCGAGATCCAGGATCGTGTCCAGCCCGCAGTAGGGGCAGCCGCAGACCACGCTTTTATACTTGCCGTTTTCCTCAAAGGCCACGTTTTCATAGCGCTGGCCGTTCTCGTCGTAATAGCCCTTTTGGTAGCTGGCCCCGGTCTCCGCGTCGGTCCAGTCCTCCGGGTAATAGGCGTAGCTGTGCTTCCTGCCGTAATAGTAGACCGGCCGCCTGTGGGTCGCCGAGACGAAGCCGGTCGGCTGGTTCACGCGCGGACGCCAGTCCCGCCCCCCGGACTGCGCAGCCGGCGCGCTGCCGAAGCTGCCGGAGGAATGCCGGCTCGGCCCCGGAGAGGACGAAGACCTGCCGAAAAAGGAGCTCGGGCGCGACGAGTACGAGCCGGAGGAATGCGAGCTCGGCCCGCGGGAGGAGGACGAGCGGGAGGAGGAATAGGAGGAGCGCGAGGAGGACGAGCGGGACGAGGATCGGGAAGAAGACGACCTCGACGAATGGGAGCTGGAGCTGTGTCTGCTGGGCGGCATAGGGATCAGCCTCCGATCACGTTGATTTGCCACCATTATAGCATGAAGGAGACCGTTTTGAAAACCGTTTCGAGCGTCCCCGGACAAAAAAACAAGCGCGCCTGACCACTTGACGCAAAAGCGGATGTTGCATACAATACAAAGCGTACGGAGCCGCGAGGGCGCGGCTCAGAATCAGATCATACAGAATACGAGGAAAACGGCATGATCAAGCATGTTGAAAAGGAAAGCGAACAGTTCTTTTATATCGGCAACGAAAGGCTCAGCTGCATCCTGAAGATCGCCTTCGGGAAGGCGCAGCTGCTGCACCTCGGCGCGCCGCTCGGGGAGGACGACTTCGCGGCGCTCGGCTGCGAGACCCTGTTCGGATGGGGGACGGACGTGCTCTATAAGGAGGGCGATTCACGCAGCTGCCTCGACGCGCTGCCGCTCGCCTGGTCCGAGCGCGGCTCCGGCGACTACCGGGAGAGCCCGATCGAGCTGCTGTATGAGGGCGAGGATATCTGCCCCGACTTCGTCTATTCCTCCTTCGCGGTCCCGGAGCACGAGGAACCCGACGCCGTGCTCCCGCACGCCAGGGGAGAGCAGGAGACGCTGAGGCTCGTGTTCACATCCAAAAACAGGCTTCTGGAGGGCCTCACGCTCGAGCTTCGCTTCTCGCTGTTTGAGACGGCGCTCGTGCGGCAGGCCGTGCTGATGAACGGCTCGGACAAGCCGCTTCGGGTCACGAAGCTGATGAGCGCGTGCGCGGACCTCCACGGCCGCTTCACGGTCAGCACCTTCGACGGGGGCTGGATCCGGGAGACGCACCGGCACACGGTCCCCGCCGCGCAGGCCCGCGTCGTCAACGAGAGCGCCAACGGCTTTTCCTCCAACCGCCACAACCCCGGCTTCCTGCTCTCCGAGACCGGCGCGACGGACGACGCCGGCACGGTGTACGGCTTCAACCTGCTCTGGTCCGGGAACCACCGCTCCACGGTCCAGCGCTCCGCCCAGGGCTTTACGCGCGTGCTGCAGGGGATCAGCCCCGAGGGGCTGTGCCTCGAACTGCTGCCCGGCGGCCGTCTCGAGACGCCCGAGGCCGTCGCCGCGTGGTCCGACCGCGGCCTGAACGGGCTGATGGAGAACATGCACCGCTTTGTCAACAGGGCCGTCATCCCCCCGGCGTGGCAATCCAGAGAACGCCCCGTGCTCTACAACAGCTGGGAGGGCTGCATGTTCAAGTTCAGCGAGGGAAAGCTGCTCTCCCTCGCAAAAAAGGCGAAGAAGCTCGGCTGCGAGCTCTTTGTGCTCGACGACGGCTGGTTCGGGGCGCGGGACAGCGACACCGCGGGCCTCGGCGACTACAGCGTCAACCGCCGCAAGCTCCCGAACGGGCTGGATGGCCTGTCGAAAAAGCTCCGCGCGCTCGGCATGCAGTTCGGCCTCTGGTTCGAGCCCGAGGCCGTGAATCCCGACTCCGAGTGTTACCGCAGGCATCCCGACTGGGTGCTCACCCCGCCGGGGACCGACGCCTTCCAGGGCCGCAACGAGCTCCTGCTCGACCTGACGAAGAGCGAGGTGCGGGACTATATCGTCGAAAACGTATCCGCGATCCTCGACCGGGCAGACGTCCGGTATGTGAAATGGGACATGAACCGGCACTCCCCGGTGAGCGGGAACAAGGCCTACGCCTACATCCTCGGGCTCTACGAGGTGCTTCACCGCATCTTTGATGCGCGCCCACAGATCCTGCTCGAGGCCTGCGCCTCCGGCGGGAACCGCTTCGACCTCGGCATGCTCTGCTTCGCCCCGCAGATCTGGGGCTCGGACGACACCGATCCCATCGAGCGTCTGGACATCCAGGACGGACTGTTCTGCCTCTATCCCCAGAGCGCGGTCGGCGCGCACATCTCCGCCGCGCCCCACTCCATGACGCTCCGCGCCACGCCCCTGTCCACCCGGGCCAACGCGGCCTTTTTCGGCGCCTTCGGCGTGGAGTTCGATCTCGACGGCATGAAGCCGGTCGAGGCCGCCGAGCTGAAGGAGACGATAGACTGGTACAAGCAGCACCGAAAGACCTTCCAGTTCGGCCGCTTCAGCCGAAACCGCGCCGAGGAGGGGGCCGTGTGCTGGCAGGTGAGCAGCGGGGAGGAGACGCTCTGCGCGCTGTTTCACAGGCTGGTCCCGGCGGGACCCGAGATCGAGTGGCTCAGCGTGAACGGCCTGGAGCCGGACCGGCTCTACCGCGTCGAGGCCCGGCCGCAGCTGCTGCGGGTGGCGCCCTTCGGGAATCTGCTCAAGCACATCACCCCCATCGAGCTCGACGCGGAGGGGATGGTGGTCCGTCTGGCCGACCGCCACTATACGATGCGCGACGGCGGCTTCTCCGCGGAGTGCTCCGGCGCCGCGCTGCGCTCCGGGATCCCGCTCGCCAAGCGCTTTTCCGGCACAATATCGAATGGATTTTAATCCGTTTCACGGTGAACCGCATTTCGGGCAACAAAAAAAGGCCGCTTTCACGATCTGCATGGTACGTGGAAACGGCCTTTTCTTTATGATCTTGGTCCCAAAAACTTATCTCCGTTCAAATGAATCATGTGGTCGGGCATTTCTGCAATCCAGACCTCTGTCTCCCATGCGAGCGCATTAGAGAACTTCTTATAGGTAGAGAAATCAAGGAACGCAGTAACAAAGATTTTGCCGGCCGAAACATGATCTGTCATACTGCTGATTTCAATTATTCTCTTTGGGTCCATCGGCCCGACCGATGTAACCGACTCAACAAAGTACAGCCAGTTTTTATCCTCTCGGTAGAGAACAACGTCAGGCATTTTGTCATGCAGAGTAATCTCAAACCCTAACTGCTTCAGCTTCTCTGTGTTCTTTACCAGATCTTTTTCAATAGTGTCTCCAACATACAGACATTCGGAGCCAGGCGCAAAGCGGGGAGCGAATTCCTCAATAATGGCTTTTTGCAGCTCATTGTGCTTGCCAGCAGAAAACAAATACTCATTGCTGTTGATTCTGACGGGCATCATGGTCATGCGCTTTTTAGAGGCATAAATATCTATCAGTTTATCATGGCTTTTCAGAAAAGAAGAAACAAGTTCGGCTTCTTTTTCAGTTCCGATATTGGCGACGATCTCAAGAGCCTCATGAGTTAATCTATATCCGTACAGGGGACTGTTTGTCGGTTTTCCATTATCCTCAATTAAAGCCGCAGTACGGAAATGATGTATGGCTTGTTTTCGGAAAGTCTCACGACTGTTTTCAGCGTAGGAAGTGTTGTAATTGGAGTTTGAAAAAGCGATCATTTCGTGAATCCGAATCCATTCATTTGTTGCATCCTTCCAATCTGAACCGGGGTAAATATTGGCCATCGCAAGAATACTCAGGCAGCAAATATCGGCTTGCTGCCGTTTTGGCATACCGAGAGAAACGAGGAGGCTTCTGACAGTCTCTATTTTATCCATAAGCAACCTCCGAAAGGACTTTGTCACAGTAGGCGGTAGATAGATCGCCTGTCTCTATGAGTCGCAACCCTATTTTTTCAATTAACGAAACAGGGGGAACGGGAATGCTGTTGATCTCTGTTGAGTTTACCTGTGTGCTTCCGTTCAAAATTCTATAATACTGATCGAGCAAGGTGGAATTCAGGAGGGCGTAAATGCCATACACTATTGGAAGTTCCAAATCTCTGTCGCTGTCTATCCAATCTACATAGTTTATTTTGTTCTGAGTTCCAATGTGCTCATATTGCGGAAAATCAGAATGAAGGTATATTCCACACTGTAAGCGCCGTTTTTCTTCTTTAGCCGTAAATCTTTTACAAAACACATAGTTCTTGTTTTTTTGGATTAATCCAGGCTTTTCGTCAGTTATCCAATCAAAGCCTTTCCCGGACGGCTCGTGATTCACACGCCCTTTTTTTATGTGCTGAGCGTAAAACAGCGGAACAATGTGTTCTCCGGGCTCTTCTCGCAAATCATCCCATTGACGGAAATCGACAACTATTCCGGTTCTCATCCTCAACCCTTCCTGGGGAAGTGTTTTCTTATATCTGCCGATTGATTTGAGAACATTTATTTCATCGTCTGTCGTAGGCAAAAAAACATATAAAGAGGTACCAGAAACAACCGTTTCATAGGGGACGGTATGCATTGATATGCTCTTAAAGTCGTTGTTGCTGTTGCTGGAAGATACAACAATGCTGTCTGGTTGTTCTTTCGTCTTTTTTACCTTGATAATCATGGTTTCTTGCAAAACCTGTTCATCCTTAAATACCGAATCTCTGCTTATAAACAAATGAATCTGTTTCAGCTTTCCATCGGAAAGAAGGTATCTTCTGAATGCTTCAAAGTACGCTCCGGATGTCCAGCTGCGAGGAATAATATAGACCATCTCGCAGTTATCACGAAGATTATACAGAGACATAGCTGCAAACAAAAAATAAAGATTCGGCGCGCCATGTACCACGGCTGGCATTGCAAGCGCATGGGGATCATTGCGCATTACACGCAGATACGGAGGATTAGAGATTATGAAATCAAACCGTTGTTGCTTGCAGGATGCAAAAAGGCTGTCATTGAAATCGTCCTCTTGAGATAAAATGTAATCATCTTCAACTATCTCAAACTGGAATGGAATGTCAGAAAGAGATGCTATAAGCTTCAGGTTTTCACGGAGCAAAGGGAGGACTTCCGTATCGGTTTCATAGCAAGTTAAGTGAATGGCGCTGCAGGCTTTTTCGCTGTTTAGTCGCTCGGCAATGGCAGCTGAAAGAATACCGCTGCCTGCTCCGGGATCTAAAATTGCCACCTCTTTTGGAATACGATCCAGATCAAATAACCCGGCCATAAAAACAGCTGTTTCAAGTGAAGTGAAAAACTGCCCCTTCTTTTTGCGAACAGTTTTAGGCATCGTTTCCAAGTATTCCTTTGTCTTTGCTAAGATTGCATCAAGGATGTTAGACATTTTTGCGCATCTCCTTGCAGCCTGATTCATCTATATGATACTATCACAAAAGAGCTAAAGTCGCAAGAGCGCGGGCAATCGCTTTTGCTGACGATTGAAGCAAAAACTTGTTTCACAGTCGGGCTGTTGAAACGGATTTTGGGCGACAAAAAAGGCATGATTTCCGAAGAAATCAAGCCTTTTCAAAGTATCTGGTGGAGATAAGCGGGATCGAACCGCTGACCTTTCCGGCGGTAAACGCCGGAAAGCCGCCGAAGGCGGATTTGATTGAAATGCAAGAGGTCAGCGGTT
>CADCLH010000081.1:8359-9003 GCA_902802215.1 Oscillospiraceae bacterium | reverse complement strand
GGGGTCTTCCCTTGCCTCGCGCAGCCACAGATCGAGAGAGGGGCGCTCAGCCATCGTTCTCGCTCCTTTCAAAATCGCCGTGCACGCCGCCCGATTTGCGCAGCAGGCGCAGGTCGGTGATCACCATGTCCTTCTGCACGGCCTTGCACATGTCGTAGACCGTCAGCGCCGCGGTCGCGGCGGCGGTCAGGGCCTCCATCTCCACGCCGGTGCGCCCGGCGCAGGAGACGCTCGCGAGGATCTCGACAGAGCAGCGCGCCTCGTCCAGAGACAGCTTCAGATCGATCCCGTCGATCAGGATGGGGTGGCACATGGGGATGAGCTCGGGCGTGCGCTTGGCGCCCATGACGCCCGCGATCTGCGCGACCGTGAGCACGTCGCCCTTCTTCATGCCGCCGCTGCGGATCAGCGCGAAGGTCTGCCCGTTGACCAGCACCCGCGCCGCGGCGACCGCGGTGCGGACCGTGACGGGCTTTTCCCCGACGTCCACCATCTTCGCGCGGCCCTGTTCGTTGAAGTGTGTGAAGTCCGCCATGCGCTCAGCCTCCGATCTGATTCATGCTGCGCCCCGCGTGACTGCGGTTGACCGCGTCCAGAGCGCCGTGCCAGGAGGGCTTGGACAGGATCGCGCTGCGCAGGGTTTC
>CADCLH010000081.1:0-8227 GCA_902802215.1 Oscillospiraceae bacterium | reverse complement strand
CGCTCGAGAACGGCGCCGCAGGGCAGATAGGCGTCGGGGCCGAAGCTGTCGTCGTCGAGCATGGGCATGAGCTCAATGAAGCGCAGGTCCACGGGCCAGCGCCGCGTGAGCCCGGCCAGCGCCGGGATCTCGTCGTCGTTGAAGCCGCCGATCAGAACGGCGTTGAGCTTGATCTTCTCAAAGCCCGCGCCCAGGGCGGCGTCGATCCCGGCCAGCGCCTGATCCAGCTCGCCGAGGCGGGTGATGTAGCGGAACTTGTCCCTGTCCAGCGTGTCGAGGCTGATGTTGATGCGCCGGACCCCGGCCTCCCGCAGCGGAAGGGCCAGCGCGGGAAGCAGTGTCCCGTTGGTGGTGATGCACACTTCCTCGATCCCCTCGACCGCGGCGGCGCGGCGGCAGATCGAGACGATGTTCTTCTTGACCAGCGGCTCGCCCCCGGTGATGCGGAGCTTGCGGATGCCGAGCGAGGCGGCCGCCCGGACGGCGAGGATCATCTCGTCCTCGGTGAGCATCTCCTCGTGCGCCTTTTTGCACACGCCTTCCTCGGGCATGCAGTAGCGGCAGCGGAGATTGCACAGCTCCGTCACGGAGACGCGCAGATAGGTGATGTCGCGGCCGAAGCTGTCAAGCATTCGGATTCCTCCTTGCGATTAAGACGGCCGATCGCTGGCGACCGGCCCGGTGTGTCATATGATAGCAGAAACGCCCCTTCGCTGTCAATCGCGCACGGCGCTCAGGAGCTTTTTCGTGTACTCCTGCCGCGGATGGTCGTAGACCTCGTCGACCGTGCCCTGCTCGATGATGCGCCCCTTCTCCATGACCATGACGCGGTCGCAGATGGAGTAGACGACGTTCAGGTCGTGACTGATGAACAGGTAGCTCAGATCGAGGTCCCGCCGCAGATCCCACAGCAGATCGAGGATCTGGGCCTGGATGGTAACGTCGAGGGCGGAGACCGGCTCGTCCGCGATCAGAAAGCGCGGGCGCTGGATCAGGGCGGTGGCGATGGAGACGCGCTGCCGCTGCCCGCCCGAGAGCTGGGCGGGCCGGAGCTCGGCCTGCGCGCGGCCCAGCCCCACGCGCTCGAGCATGTCGAGCACGCGGCGCTTCCGCTCGGCGGCGTCGTATTTGCCGTAGGCGCGCAGCGGCTCCTCCACGATCCAGCCGACGGTCTTGGCGGGGTTGAGGCTGCCGAAGGGGTCCTGAAAGATCATCTGCGGCCGCTTGGTGAAGTGGCGGATCTCGCCCGTCACCTCCGCCCGGTCGAGCATGCCGAGGATGGCCTTGGAGAGCGTCGACTTACCGCAGCCGGACTCCCCGACAAGGCCGAGGATCTCGCCGCGGGCGACGTGAAAGCTCACGTCGTCGAGCGCCTGAAAGCTCTTCTTTTTCCCGAAGATCGTCGCGTCCCGATAGACGACGGAGAGGTGCTCCACCTCCAGCACATGTTCAAGTTCCATGGCGTTTCCTCGTGGGAATGGCGGCGATGAGCCGCTTTGTGTATGCGTCCTGCGGATTCCGGAAGACGTCTTCGGTCGGGCCGCGCTCCACGATGCGGCCCTTGTACATGACGGCCACGTCCTCGCAGAGCCTGCGCACGACTTTCATGTCGTGGCTGATGAGCAGGATGCCGACGGCGTTCTCCGCGCTCAGCGCGCGCAGCAGCTCCAGGATCTGCTTCTGCACGGTGACGTCGAGAGCGGTGGTCGGCTCGTCGCAGACCAGCAGCTTCGGGCGCGTGATCATTGCCGAGGCGATGACGGCGCGCTGCCGCTGCCCGCCGGAGAGCTGGTGCGGGTATTTCCGGTAGGTATCCTCCACGTCGGGCAGGCCGACCTGCTCCATGACCTCGAGCGCGAGACGGCGGCACTCGTCGTCCGTCTTGTCGGTGTGGATGTGCAGCGGCTCCTCGATCTGCTCGCCGACGCGCATGAGCGGGTTGAGCGAGCGCATCGGCTCCTGAAACACGACGCCGATGTCGCGGCCGTGGATGGTGCGCAGCTCGCGGCGGGAGCATTTGAGCAGATCCCGGCCGTCAAAGAGGACCTGCCCCTCCATGGTGACGAGGCTGCGCTCGATGAGTCCGGTCAGGGCCATGGCGGTCACGGTCTTGCCGGAGCCGGACTCGCCGACGAGGCCGAGGCGCTCGCCGCGCGCGAGCGTGAGATCGATGCCGCGCACGGCCTCCTTGCCGGTGGAGTGAAAGGTGACGTGGAGATCGCGGATCTCAAGCACGGCGCTCACCTCCCAGCCCCTCGCTCAGAAGGCCGAAGCCCAGCACGAGCAGCACGATGGCAAGACCGGTCGAGACCGCGTACCAGGGCGCGCGCAGCAGAAAGGCCTGCGCCTCGCCCAGCATGCGGCCCAGACTCGGGTCGGGCGGCTGTACGCCGAGACCGAGGTAGCTCATCGAGGCCTCGGCCAGCACGGCGTTGTTGAAGCTGATGGCGACGGTGCTCAGCAGCACCGGCAGGATGTTGGGCAGGATGTGCACAAAGAGGATGCGAGGCTCCTTCACGCCCATGAGCAGAGCATTCCGGACGTAGTCCAGCGCCTTCTGCCGCGCGACCTCCATGCGCACGATGCGCGCGAAGGTGGGGATGAAGAGGACGCCGAGGGCGAGGATGATGTTGTGCCTGCCGCTGCCGAAGACGGCGATCAGCACCAGCGCCGTCAGCAGACTCGGAAAGGCGGTCAGGCTGTCGTTGACGCGCATGAGCACCTCGTCCACCCAGCCGCCGTACCAGCCGGTGAGCCCGCCGACGATGACCCCGGCGAGCAGGCCGATGCCGACCGAGCCGAGGGCGATCAGAAAGGTCGAGCCCGCGCCCTGTACGACGCGCGAGAAAATGTCCCGCCCGAAGTTGTCGGTCCCGAAGGGGTGGCGCAGACAGGGGGAGAGCATCTTTTCCGCCGCGTTCATGTCGTTGGGGTCGTAGGGCGTCCAGAAGAGCCCGATCAGCAGGACGATCAGCACGAAGCCCGTGATGACGGCGCCGGTGCGAAAGCTCCTGTCCTTGAAGTCGATCATATCCGCACCCCCCCTCAGCTCAGGCGCACACGCGGGTCGATGGCCTGCGTGAGCAGATCCGCGAGGTAGTTCATGACGACCACGACGAAGGCGATCATCACCACGATGCACAGGGCGACGGGATAGTCGCGGTTGGAGATGCTGGCGATCAAGAGCCGCCCGAGCCCGGGCACGACGAAGACCTGCTCGACGATGATGGAGCTGGCGACAATATCGGCCAGCGACATGGCGAGGTAGGTCACGACGGGCAGGAGGGCGTTGCGCAGGACGTGGCGGCTGATGACCATCCAGCGCGAGTTGCCGTGGCTGTAGGCCGTGAGCACATAGTCCTGCTTCATCTCACCGAGAATGGCCGAGCGCAGCAGCTTGGCGGTCTTGGCGGTCTTCGGCACGGAGATGGCGAGAGCGGGGAAAAAGAGGTAGCCCAGGCAGCCCGGGACGCTCTCGGAAAAGGGCACGAAGCGGCCCGGGATAAACAGGCGCAGCACCAGCCCGAACAGCCAGGTCAAAAGGATGCCCAGAAAAAACGAGGGGACGGACATCAGGATCTGGTTGAGCGAGACGGTGATCTGTTCAAGCTTCCGGCCCTTGTAGCGGGCCAGCGCGATACCCAGCGGGATGCTGACGGCGGTGACGAGGAACCACGACAGCAGCGACAGCGCCGCGGTGACGGCGATCTTGCCGCGCAGGACCTCGCGCACCTCGACGGCGTAGCTGTAGCTGACGCCCATGTCCCCGCGCACAAAGCCCGACAGCCAGTCCCAGTAGCGCACGAGCACGCCCCGGTCGAGGCCGAGCTGACGCCGCAGGGCCTCGGCCCGTTCGGGCGTGTAGTCCGTGCCGAGCATCATGGTCACGGGGTCGGCGGGGATGATCTGAAAGGCCAGAAAGGCCAGCAGCGACACCAGCAGCAGCGTCGCGATCAGCACCCCGGTTTTTTTGAACACATAGGTCATGTCTTACTGAACGCGCGTGAGCGTGGACAGGTCCATGACATACAGCGGGTAGAAGCGCCAGCCCGTCACGTCCTTCTGCATGACGACGAAGTCGGCCACGTCCTGCAAATACACGTTCGCCGCCTGCTCGGTGAGGATGGTCTCGCACTGCTTGAACAGGGCGGTCTGCGCGTCGCTGTCCACGGTGGCGATGGCCTTGGCGTAGGTCTCGTCGTATTCCTCCGAGCGGAAGTTGACGAAGTTCTTGGCATGATCGCTCTGGAAACGGGCGAGCATGTCGGAGGCGGCCAGCCCGTGGGCGTCGAGCCCGACGACGGTGGCCTCGTAATTGCGGCCGGAGTAGACCTCCTTGTACCAGGCGGCCCACTCGACCTGATTGATCTTCGCGTCCACGCCGACGTCGCGCAGCAGCTCCACGATGACCTGGGCGGCGTCCACATGCATGGGCATGTTGGAGGCGACGGTGATGGTGAAGCTGAGCTTCTCGTACCCGGCCTCCTTCAACAGGGCCTTCGCCTTCTCGGGGTCGGGCTTGTAGTAGTTGGTCAGCCCCGGAACAAAGTACTTGCCGAAGGCCGGGAACATGCTGCTGCCGAGCGGCGTGCCGTACCCGTCGGCGGACAGGTCGATGACCTTCTGCTTGTCGATGGCGTAGCACAGCGCCTGCCGCACCCGGAGGTCGCGGAAGGGCTCAAAGTCGTTGTTGAGGTACAGCGCCTGCACAATGTTGTTGCAGCCCTCAAGCACCTTCAAATCGCCCAGGGAGGAGACCTGGCTGGAGCTCAGCCGCGCCGCCAGATCGATCGCGCCGGAGCGCAGGCTCATGACCATGGTCTGCGCGTCGGGGATGACCTTGAGCGTGACCTTCGAGGGCACGGCCTTTTCGCCCCAGTAGTCGTCGAAGCGCTCGAGCACAACGGACTCCTGCGGCGTGCGGGAGACGAAGCGGAAGGGACCGGTGCCCACGACCTCGCGGGCGGGGTCGACGCCCTCGGGGATGACGGCGACGGTCATGTGGGAGTTGAACTCCGTGTCCGGCGCCTTGAGCGTGACGACGACGGTCCTGTCGCCCTCGGCCTTCACGGACTGAATGTTGGCCACGTCCGCGACCAGGGGATCGCCGGTCTCAAGCCCCGCGGCTCTGGACAGAGAAAAAACAACGTCCCCGACCGTGACCGGGTTCCCGTTGTGGAAACGGACGCCTTCACGCAGGGTGTAGGTGTAGACGTCGGCTGTTTCGTTCACGGAGACCGCTTCGGCGACGGCGGGGAGGAGATTCCCGTCTGTGTCGGGCTTGACAAGCCCTTCAAAGATGTTGAAAAGGACCTCTCTGGTTCCTGCCGACGACGAAGAGACGTGCGGGTCAAGACTTGTGTCCAGATCTGCGGAGATGCCGACGGTGAATTCGTTTCCGGTACTCTGGGGCTTACCGCCTCCGCAGGCGCAGAGTGCAGCAGTCATGGCGAGCACAAGAAGAAGGGAAAGAAAACGTTTCATTTCGGTTTCTCCTTTGTTGGTATTCAGTTTTCCATGAGAAGAATAGCATATTCCAAGACGGAACGCAACAGAGAATTGTTCCTCCGACCGTGAAGCGGAAAAAGGCCGTCCCGTTTGGGACGGCCTTTTTCCGCAGGGCGTTACTTGCGGTAATCCAGATACTTCTCCGCGGTCCGGGGATAGCCCTTCTCCTTCAGCATCCCCCAGACGCACCGGCGCACGTCCTCGGTGGAGAAGATCTCCCGCATGGCGGACAGCCGGGCGAAAACCGCGCCCGCGATGTACGCGGCGGTCTTTTCCGAAAGCTCCTCGCCCGCAGCGTCCGCGTTGGCCCGGAGAATACTCTGAATGACCTTCTCGTCGTCATAGAGGACGACGTTGCCGTTTCGCTTGGTGACCTTCATCGAAACCCCTCCCTTTATCGAGTATAACACACTGATGAAAGCTGTATGCAGAGCCGCTCAGCGCCCGCTGTGCGTCAGCTCCTTCTGCTCGTACATTTTCTGGTCCGCCTCGTCCAGCAGCTTTTTGAAGCTCGTGCTGCCGATCTCGTCGGTGTAGGCGTAGCCGAGAGAGATGCTGACGTTCTTCTCCTTCTCCACCTCCTGGAAGCGGCGGATCATCGCCTCGATGCTCTCGGGGGTGCAGTCCTTGACGACGGCGGCAAACTCGTCCCCGCCGAAGCGGAAGCAGTTCTCGCCGAAGCACTTGGCGATGCACTCGGCCGCCGAAATGAGCAGCTTGTCCCCGGCCAGATGCCCCTGCGTGTCGTTGGTCACCTTGAGGAAGTTCACGTCGAACAGCACCATGGCGACCGAGTAGCCGCTCTCCTCCGCCTCCAGCATGTACTGCTCGAAGCGGTAGCGGTTGGGCAGATTGGTCAGCGCGTCGGTCTCCGCGGCGGAGCGCAGGATGGTGTCCAGCGCGTCGCGGCGCTTGCGCACGCCGTTATAGGCCGAGGCGACCAGCCGCACCTCCCGGACGCCGTGTCTCTCATCCAGCTCGCACCCGGCGGGGATCATTTCGGCAAAGCCGACCAGCGGCCGGATGACCTGCTTCTGAAGCGTGAGGAACGTGACCGTAAGGATCGCAATGATCGTCAGCGTCACAGTCCACATGATCGCCCGCAGGATCCCGAGCTGCCGCCCGGTCACGGCCGCCTGCCGGGAGGAAGCAGCCTGCATGACCTCCACGCAGGCGTTGACGTTCTGGGACACGGACTGCTTGTTCAGCCCGTACACGGTGCCGAGCACCAGCGTGCGCGCCGCGGACTCCCGCTGGGCGTCGCTCATGGCCAGCTCCTCATCCGTCAGCGGGACGTCGGGGATCGAGGCGAGCTGCGGCAGCGCGGGGGTGGGGTAGACCGAACGGATCAGCGCGATGGCGTGGAGCTGGGCCTGGAGCATGTTGTCGGCGCTCTCCGCGGCGACGGAGAGGTACTTGCGCGCCTCCTCGGGCACGTCGTAGTTCTGAAAGCGAGCCAGCACCTGCTCGCCCCGGCGGTCCTGCGTGAGCTCCTGCGCGTAGGCGGACAGCGGCGCGACGTTGACCTCGCCGTTTTCCGCGCGGGGCATCAGCACAAAGTTGCCCGAGGTTTCCGACAACAGGCTGGAGCCGGCGAGCAGGGACGTGGCGTCCTGATTGTACCGCCCGGCGTTCTGCATGATCGTGCTCAGGTTGCTGCTGGCGGAGTTGATCATGAAGATCGTGACGATGATGAGAAGGTGCAGCACGACCAGCACTCCGACGATGGGCGCTACCAGTTTTTTGGCCGGGACGCCGGACACCTTGATCGTTTGTTCCTCCATGCCTGTTTCGCCTCCGTTGGACCGCCCCGGCCGCGCTGCGGTCAACGCCTCGCGATGACCCGGCGGCTCCGGTGCGACTGAATAAAACCTCAAGATATTATATATTATTATATATTATTTTGCGGCTGATTGCAAGAGAAAAGCGGCGGAGCCGACACGAAAAGTCAAATGCGCTTTCCATCGCTCCGCAAAAAAAGGAAGCCCGGACACGGGCTTCCTTTTGGCAAACCGCGAGAGCCGCTTATTTCTCGAGCGCCTTGTAGGTGACGGCGGCCAGCGCCGCGCCGGCCAGAGGTCCGACGATAAAGACCCAGAGGCAGGCGAGGGGGGCGGTGTTCCCCGCAAATGCGGCGATCAGCGCGGGGCCGATGCTGCGCGCGGGGTTGACCGAGGTGCCGGTCAGCCCGATGCCCAGAATGTGGACGCCGGTCAGCGTCAGGCCGATCACAAGGCCGCCGAAGGAGCCGTGCTTCGCCTTCGGGGCGGTGACGCCGAGGATGCAGAGAACAAAGATGAAGGTCAGCACGATCTCGACCAGCAGTCCGGCAAAGGCGCTGCCGTTCACGCCGCCGAGGCCGTTGGTCCCGAAGCCGCCGGTCATGTCCGGGACGCCCCCGAGCATGAAGATCAGGGCCAGCAGCGCCGCGCCGACAAACGCGCCGATGCACTGGGCGGCCACATAGCCCCAGAAATCCTTCTTCTCCATGCGGCCCGCCAGCAGCACGCCCAGCGAGACCGCCGGATTGATGTGGCAGCCGGAGATGTTCCCCACGCAGTACGCCATGGCGACGATGGACAGACCGAAGGCGAGCGCGGTCAGAATATACCCGCCGCCCGCGGCGGCGTCGCAGCCGACCAGCATGGCCGTGCCGCAGCCGAGAACGACAAGCGTACAGGTTCCGATTGCTTCTGCGAGATACTTTTTCATGATAATT
>CADCLH010000080.1 GCA_902802215.1 Oscillospiraceae bacterium | reverse complement strand
GGCGCCATCATCGGCGACATCAACTCCAAGCGCCGCGGCACCATGATGGGCTCCATGCCCGCCGAGGACGGCATGACCACCATCGAGGCCGAGGTCCCCCTGGCCGAGATGAGCTCCTACACCATCGACCTGCGCTCCATGACGCAGGGCGCCGGCTCCTTCACCTGCAAGTTCGTCCGCTACGAGGAAGCTCCCGGCAACGTGCAGCAGAAGGTCATCGAGGAGGCCAAGGCCCTCGCCGAGCAGGAGTAATCCTTTCATCACAATGCGTATGGGCGGTCCTCCGGGCCGCCCATCCTCTTGACAGAGAACGGAGGCAGGTATGAAAAACAAGCTTTCGGGTCTTCAGAACATTCTGTGGGCCATCGGGATCCTCGCGGTCGGGCTTGCGCTGCTGGTCGGGCTCGTGGTCTCCATGTCCGCCCGCTACGAGGGCGAGCGCCTCAGCGGCACCATGACGCTCGGAGAGGGCGTGCAGCGCGCCAAGCACAGCCAGGCCGATTCCGGGCTTGACGCCGCCCCGGTCGGCGAGCTCATGCCGCTTCCCGAGATCAAGAAGGTCCCTCTGGACGAGGTCCTCACGACGACCTTCCTGTGCGACAAGACCCTCCTCGGCCTGCGCAGCTATATCGAGACCTACGGGGACGGCGCGACCGCCTCCATCTGGACGGACAACGGCTCGGGCTTCTTCGCCGCGAAGGGGGCCGACTCCCAGATCGTCTTCGTTGACGGGTCTCTGGTCACGCCCGGCAACGCCGCCATGATCACCAGACCGCGGAAGGTGGTGCTCTACCTCGGCAGCGACGGTCTGGCCGATACGACCGAGCAGGATTTCATCAACGGCTATGTCGGCCTTGTCAACAGCATCCGCGAGGCCAGCCCCAACACCATCCTCATCTGCTGCTCCATCGCCTCGATCAGCTCGAATTATCAGGGCTCTGACGGTCTCACGCCGGAGCTGGTCGCGAAGGCCAACGCCTGGATCCGGCAGGTCTGCATCCAGACGGGCGCGTGGTACGCGGACATCGCCTCCCTGCTCAACGACAGCAACGGCTATCTGTCCGACGCCTACCTCATGCCCGACGGGCGCAGCATCGCGGCCGCAGGCATCGCCATCGTGGTCGACTACTTCCGCTTCCACGGCGTCAGCTGATTCTCGCTTCCCCACACCGTCCGCTTCGTGCGGACGGTGTTTTTTTACGGCAGACTTGTGCAGGTTCGTTAAGCTTTTCCGGATCGGGTCCGGACATTCTTGTGAAAAAAACCGATTTCGCGCGGGCGCTCTTGACAGGCGCGGGACGCGGCGCTATAATGCGGACAACTCAGAGAAAGGAGTCGGGTCATGATGCGTATCTGCTCCGCCAACAGCATGATGATGGAGATGTGCATGTTCCGCATGTGCATGATGATGCGCGCCCAAAAACATGACTCGCCTTGTTCTCGCTCCATCTGATTGATCTGACAATCAACATGGCCCGGAAAACAATGTGGGTTTTCCGGGCCGTTTTCTATTTTCTCGAAAGGAAACAGTCGGCATGATAGAGCTCATTGACCTGAGCAAGACCTACTCCGCGGCCTCCGGCGACGTGGAGGCGCTGCGGGACGTCAATCTGACGATCCGGGACGGCGAGATCTTCGGCATCATCGGCCTGTCCGGCGCGGGCAAAAGCACGCTGGTGCGCTGCATCAACCTGCTCGAGCGTCCCAGCTCCGGCCGGGTCGTCATCGACGGAAAGGATATGACCGCCCTGCCGCGGGCAGAGCTGCTGCAAATGCGCCGCAGGATCTCGATGATCTTCCAGGGCTTCAACCTTCTCGAGCAGCGCAGCGTCCTCCGAAACGTCACCTTCCCGCTGGAGATCTCCGGCGTCGGACGCAGGGCCGCGCAGGAGAAAGCGCGGGGGCTTTTGCAGGTCGTGGGACTGGAGGACAAGGCGGACGCCTACCCCGCCCAGCTCTCCGGAGGACAGAAGCAGCGCGTGGCCATCGCCCGTGCGCTCGCCACCGATCCCCGCTACCTGCTGTGCGACGAGGCGACCTCCGCCCTGGACCCGAACACCACGCGCTCCATTCTGGAGCTGCTGCGCCGCATCAACCGCGAGCTCGGGGTCACGATCGTGGTCATCACCCACGAGATGAAGGTCATCGACCAGATCTGCGACCGGGTCGCCGTCATCGACCAGAGCCGCATCGCCGAGATGGGCCGCGTCGCCGACGTGTTCACAAGTCCGCGCTCCGAGATCGCGCGCGAGCTGATCCTCCCGCAGGACCGCGCGGCCATCGACACCAGCGGCGGCAAGAAGCTCCGCCTGATCTTCGACGGGGAGTATTCGCAGGAGCCCGTCATCAGCAAGATGACGCTCGACTGTCAGGCGCCGGTCAACATCATCTTTGCCGACACCAAGGAGTATGAGGGCATCATTTACGGGCATATGATTATCGAGCTGCCCAACGACGAGCACCAGGCCGAGAAGATCATCTCCTGGCTCAAAAACAGCCCCGTCACCTGGAAGGAGGAAGTCTGATGCTCAGCGAGATGTTCTACAAGCTCTGGGACAAGGGCCTGATCCAGCTCGGCGTCTGGGAGACCCTGTACATGACGCTCCTCTCCTCCCTGATCGCCTATGCGATCGGCCTGCCGCTCGGCGTGATCCTCTGCGTCACCGACAAAAACGGCATCCGTCCGATGCCCTGGCTCAACCGTATCCTCGGTCTGATCGTGAATTTCTTCCGCTCCATCCCCTTCGTGATCCTGATGGTGGCGATGCTCCCGGTGGCCAAGTTCATCCTCGGCACGAGCCTCGGCAACGGCGCGGTCATCGTCATGCTGGTCATCGCCGCCGCGCCCTATGTGGCCCGCATGGTCGAGTCCTCGGTCAAGGAGGTCTCCGACGGCGTCATCGAGGCGGCCCAGTCCATGGGCTGCACGAACTTCCAGATCATCCGGAAGGTCCTGCTGCCCGAGGCCAAGCCCGCCCTCATCCACGGCGCGGTGATCTCCATGGTCACGATCCTCGGCTACTCGGCCATGGCCGCCACGATCGGCGGGACCGGTCTCGGCCAGATCGCCGTCATCTACGGCCACCAGCGCTCCAACGGCGACATCACCTGGATCTGCGTGTTCCTGACCGTACTGATCGTCCAGCTCATCCAAATCATCGGCACCGCCGTCGAGCGGAAAACCGATAAACGAATCAAGTGAGGTGCCTTATGATCTATACCGGACTGTGTAAGCTGCGAATGTGCAGGGTATAACTTATGTAAACCGAATTATGTCATTAATACTATGTAAATAGAAATATGTAAATAATCTTATGTATCCAAATAGGAGGAACAAAACATGAAAAAGCTCACCGCTCTGCTTCTGACCGTCGTCATCGTTCTCGCGCTCGCCGCCTGCGGCTCCTCTGCCCCCGCCGCGACCGCCGCCCCCGCTGCCACGGAAGCTCCCGCTGCCGCCCCTGCCGAACCCGTCAAGATCGTGGTCGGCGCCAGCTCCACCCCGCACGCCGAGATCCTCGAGCAGGTCAAGGACGCGCTCGCGGCCGAGGGCTATGACCTCCAGATCGTGATTTACGACGACTACATCCTGCCCAACACCGCCCTGGAGGACGGCCAGCTCGACGCCAACTACTTCCAGCACACCCCCTACCTGAACTACTTCAACGAGTCCAACGGCACGCACCTGGTCTCCGCCGGCCTGATTCACTACGAGCCCTTCGGCCTCTACGGCAACGGCGTTGACAAGGTCTCCGACATCGCCGCCGGCACGACCATCCTCATCCCCGCCGACGACTCCAACGAGACCCGCGCCCTGCTCCTGCTCCAGCAGGAGGGCCTGATCGAGCTGCCCGCCGACGCCACCGCCGAGAAGGGCGTCACCCACCTCGACATCGTCGACGACCACGGCTTTGTCGTCACCCCGGTCCAGGCCGACACCGTTCCCGCCCAGCTTGAAAACAGCAACGCTGGCACCGTCGCCGTCATCAACGGCAACTACGCGCTGGGCGCGGGCCTGCACGTCGAGAACGCGCTGGCGGTCGAGGACGCCTCCGGCGACGCCGCCCAGTACTACGCCAACCTCATCGCCGTCCGCGCGGGCGACGAGAACAGCGAGAAGACCCAGGCCCTTGTGAAGGCCCTTCAGACCGACGCGGTCAAGGACTTCATCGCTTCGACCTACAACGGCGCCGTGGTCGCGATCTTCTGACCCCGGAATAATTTACAGAATTTTTTCAGAAAAGCCCCTTTCGTAACAAATTTGTTACGAAAGGGGCTTTTCTTTTTGCGCGGAATGGTGTATAATGGCCGCAGCTTTACGAAAAAGGAAGGCGAGAGCTCACATGAAGGAATTTCTCAACAAGAATCTGAAGAAGATATTGATCGTTCTCTGTGTGGTATTGATCTGCGTGTTCGCGTACAGCGCCTACCGCATTATCTCCACGCTCAGGGGCTATAAAGAAGCGGAGGAGACCTATACGGAGATTTCCCAGACGGTCGTGACGGTTGTCGCCTCCCCCACGCCCGTGCCCGAGGAAAAGAAGAAGCCCGACATCGATCCCGAGGTCTCTCCGATCACGGTTGATTTTGAGACGCTGCGCAACACCAGCACCGACTATGTGGCGTACATCTACTGCCCGGACACCAAGATCAACTACCCGATCGCCTACACGGACAACAACTTCTACTACATCGACCACATCCCGCCCGACACGGTCAACGCCAACGGCACGATCTTCATCGACTGCCGCAACGCCTCCGACTTCTCCGATCAGAACACCTGCATTTACGGGCACAACATGAACGACGGCTCGATGTTCGCCACGCTGCGCAACTACCGCGAGGCGGACTACTACCCGCAGCACCCGGTCATGTACATCTCCACGCCCGAGTTCAACTATCGCCTTGACCTGATCGCGGGCTTCGTGACCGAGCCGACCTCCTTCGCCTACGCCGGCCAGTTCGAGTCCGAGGAGCAGTTCGCCGCGCATATCGAGCTGTGCAAGGACCTGTCCACCTTCGAGTCCGACGTCGAGGTCGGGCCCAAGGACAAGATCGTCACCCTCTCCACCTGCACCTACGAGATCGACGACGGCCGCTACGTCGTGGTCGGCAAGCTGACCCAGATCCACTGATCCGACAAAACATCCCGGTCGAAAGACCGGGATGTTTTCTTACATGAAGATGAAAACCCCGCCGAAAATCGGCGGGGTTTGATGCTATCAGTAGTAGCGCTTGTTCTTGTTCTTGCGGGCGGCCTCGGATTTCTTGCGGCGCTTGACGCTGGGGCTCTGATAGTACTCTTTCTTTCTCAGATCGGCCAGGACGCCGGACTTCGCGCAGCTGCGTTTGAATCTCTTCAACGAGAGACTCATTCTCCTTGACGTAGATTTCAGACATGTATTTCCCTCCCTCCAAATACGCCTTGCGGCGCTTTAAGGGCCAATGAATTGGCTTTTAGCATGGGTATTATACAGGAGGAAACAGAAATTGTCAATGATTACTTTTCCGCCCGCTTTGCTGGAAGCGCCGATGTGCGGCTCACTTCGCCGGCTTGAGGATCAGGTTGACGATCTTGTTCTTGACGACGATGGTCTTGACGAGCTGCATACGGTCTCCTCGTCGGCGTCGGCGGGGACGATGATGGTGGAGCGGAGCTTGCCGTTGACCTGCACGGCCATTTCGCGCTCGGCGTCGACGGTCTTGGCCTCGTCGAACTGCGGCCAGGGCATCTGCATGGCCATCTTGCCGTGCTTCGCGGCGAAGCCGAGCTGCTCCCACATCTCCTCGGCGATGTGCGGGGCGAACGGGGAGAGCAGCATGCACAGGTATTCGAGATCGCCCTTGGTGCAGCCGTTGGCGTAGAACTCGTTGACCATGGTCATGAGCTGGGCGATGGCGGTGTTCATCTTGAGGGTGTCGATATCCTCGCCGACCTTCTTGATGGTCTTGTGGATGATCGCCTCGTTCTTATGCGTGACGGCGAAATCGTCCTTTGCCAGCTCCATCAGGTTCCAGCAGCGGTCCAGGAAGCGCTTGGAGCCCTTGACGGCCTCGTCGGACCAGGTGGCGGTCTTCTCGAAGTCGCCGATGAACATGATATACACGCGCATCGTGTCGGCGCCGTAGGCCTTGACGACGTCGTCGGGGTTGACGACGTTGCCGAGGGACTTGGACATCTTGACCGAGGGCCGACATAGTGGGGGTTGCGGCCCAGGATCATGCCGTGGGAGGTGCGCTTGGCGTAGGGCTCCTTGGTGTGCACGACGCCGATGTCGTAGAGGAACTTGTGCCAGAAGCGACTGTAGAGCAGATGCAGCGTGGTGTGCTCCATGCCGCCGTTGTACCAGTCGACCGGACCCCAGTAGTCCTCGGCCTCGTGGCTGACGGGCGCGGAGTCGTTGTGCGGGTCCATATAGCGCAGGAAGTACCAGCAGGAGCCGGCCCAGTTGGGCATGGTGTCGGTCTCGCGCTTGGCGGGGCCGCCGCAGCAGGGGCAGGTGGTGTTGACCCAGTCGGTCATTTTGCTCAGCGGGGACTCGCCGTCGTCGGTGGGCTCGTAGCTCTCGACCTGGGGCAGGACGAGGGGCAGCTCGCTCTCGGGGATGGGGACCCAGCCGCACTTCTCGCAGTTGACGAGGGGGATGGGCTCGCCCCAGTAGCGCTGGCGGGTGAAGACCCAGTCGCGCAGCTTGAAGTTGACCTTCTCCCTGCCCCAGCCCTGCTCGACGGCGTAGGCCTTCATGGCGGGGATGGCCTCCTTGACGGTCATGCCGTTGAGGAAGCCGGAGTTGACCATGACGGCGTTCTCGTCCTTGGAGACGAAGGCCTCCTTGGTGATGTCGCCGCCGGAGACGACCTCGATGATGGGCAGGCCGAACTTGGTGGCGAACTCCCAGTCGCGCTGGTCGTGGCCGGGCACGCCCATGACGATGCCGGTGCCGTAGCCCATGAGGACGTAGTCGGAGACGAACATCGGCACGACCTCTTGAGTCGCGGGATTGATGACCTCGATGCCCTCGAGCTTCACGCCGGTCTTGTCCTTGTTCAGCTCGCCGCGCTCGAAGTCGGACTTGCGGGCGGCGGCCTCCTGATAGGCGGCGACCTCGTCCCAGTTGGCGATGCGGTCCTGCCACTTCTTCAGCAGCGGGTGCTCCGGGGAGATGACCATATAGGTCACGCCGAAGAGCGTGTCGGCGCGGGTCGTGAAGACCGTGATCTCGTCGGGGGTGTTGGTCTTGAAGGTGACCTCGCAGCCGGTGGAGCGGCCGATCCAGTTCTTCTGCTGGACCTTGACGCGCTCGATATAGTCCAGATCGTCCAGATCGTCGATCAGGCGGTCGGCGTACTTGGTGATGCGGAGCATCCACTGGCTTTTCTCCTTGCGGACGACGGGGGTGCCGCAGCGCTCGCACACGCCCTCGACGACCTCCTCGTTGGCCAGACCGACCTTGCAGCTCGGGCACCAGTTGATGGGCATGGTGGTCTTGTAGGCCAGCCCGTTTTTGAACATCTGCAGGAAGATCCACTGGGTCCACTTGTAATAGGTGGGGTCGGTCGTGTCCACGACGCGGTCCCAGTCGAAGCCGTAGCCCAGCATTTTGAGCTGACGGGTAAAGTTCTCGATATTCTGCTTGGTGACGATGGCGGGATGGATGTGGTTCTTGATGGCGTAGTTCTCGGTCGGCAGGCCGAAGGCGTCGAAGCCGATCGGGAACAGGACGTTGTAGCCCTCCATCCTCTTTTTGCGGGTGACGATGTCGATGGCGGTGAAGGGTCTCGGATGGCCGACGTGCAGGCCGGCGCCCGAGGGATAGGGGAACTCGATCAGGCCGTAGAACTTGGGTCTCGGGTCTCCGGTGATCGCGGCATAGGGCTTGCTGACTTCCCAGCGGTCCTGCCATTTCTTTTCAATGGCGGCAAAATCGTATCTCATTACGAATCATCTCTTCCTTTTATTATTGAATGTCTGTCCGAATGCCCCAGTCTCCTGGGGCTTCAAAGGGATGAGACATCCACCACCTCGGAATCGCTCCACAGGCGCTCCAGATCGTAGAACTTTCTGGCCTCGTCGGTGAAGACGTGCACGATCACGCAGCCGAAGTCCATCAGCACCCAGATGTCCGAGCGCAGGCCCTCGCGCCTTGTGGGGGGCTCTCCGGCCTCGGAGAGCTTCTTGTCCACCTCGTCCACCAGCGCCTTGATGTGCGTGGAGGAGGTGCCGTTGCAGATGACGAAATAGTCGGCGAGTATGGTCTGTTCGCGGGTCTTGAGGACTTTGACGTCCCTGGCCTTCTTGTCCTCCAGCGCCTTGGCGGCGATGACGGCGATCTGTTCGGCTGTCAGCATGAATGTTCCTCCTCGTATTGGCTGTAGTATGCACAGGCGTCGACGGTGTCGCGGAAGGGCACGGCCCCGCGGGCGCGGATCTCCTCCAGCGACATTCTCAGGCCCAGGGCCATGGCCCTGTCCAGATCCTCAAAGCAGAGCTTCCGGAGCTTTTTTACGCCGTCGAAGTCGCGCGTGGGCTCGACATAGTCGGCGAGATAGAGGATCTTTTCCAGCAGGCTCATGTCCGGCCTGCCGGTGGTGTGCCAGCGGATCGCGCCGTACACCGCGTCCGAAACGCCGAAGAGCTCCCGCGCCAGCTCCGCCCCGGTCAGGGCGTGGAGCAGGGCCGGGGTCTCCCGCTCTGCGATGCTTAGCATGATACCATATTTTTCGCACAGTTTCAACTGTTTCTCGGCGGGAAAGCTCTTGGTGATGTCGTGGAGGATGCCCGCCACCGCGGCGGTGTGCGCGTCCTCTCCCCAGCGCTCGGCGAGCTTGACCGCGGTCTGCTCCACGCCCTCCACATGGGCGACGCGCTTGGGCTTCAGATAGGGCCGGACCTGCGCGCGCAGCCACTCCAGGTCCGTCTTGACGCCGTAGCTGCCGGTGTGCAGGATGTGCCGGTAGACCTCGTCGGGCACGAGCCCGGCGCCGCTCCCCTCGCGCAGCGCGGCGCGGATTTCGGTGGAGCTCATGGGCAGGGGCTCGTGCGGGATCAGGACCACCCTTGCCCGGCACTCGCGCACGAGCTTGTCACGGAAGGCCTCGATCTGAGAAGCGTCATCCGCCTCCCGGCTCAGCACCGCGAGCGTGCACTGCTCCGTCAGATACTGCCAGCGGAACCAGGTGCAGAAGCTCAGGAACATGTCGGTCCCCATGACGATGCAGAGCTCGTCGTCGGGGTATTGCTCCCGCAGGATGCGCACCGTGTCGGCCGTGAAGCTCTTTCCCTCACGCAGGATCTCCATGTCGGAGACCTCCGCCCCCGGGATATGTCCGAAGGCAAGGCGCGCAAGCTCCAGCCGCGTCTGCGGGGAGGGGCTGTTCTCCTCCATCTCCTTGTGCGGCGGGATGTTGGTGGGGATGATGAGGAAGCGGTCGGGCCGGAGCTGCTCATACACGCTGCGCGCGGCCTCGACATGCCCGATGTGCGGGGGGTTGAAGCTGCCGCCGTAAATGGCGATCTTCATGTCTTCTTTTTTTCCTTGACCAGCTCGATCTTCGGATCGTTGGGGTTGCGCTTGAAGAGCACGAACTTGGTCCCGATCACCTGCACGCCGTCGGCCTTGCAGGCCTCGCAGAGCGCGTCGCAGGCCTCGCGGGCCGTGAGCATGGAGTTTTCCAGCACCTTGCCCTTGACCAGCTCCCGGGCCTTGAGCGCGGCGGAGACGGACTCGATCACGCTGTCGGTGATGCCGCCCTTGCCGATCTGGATGATGGTGTCCTCCTGCATGGCAAGGCTCCGCAGCTGGGCCCGCTGTTTGCTTGTAATCATAGCATTTCCTCTCCTTACTTGAACAGCGCCTCAATGAAGTCCTTGGGCACGAAGGGGATCAGATCGTCCATCCCCTCGCCGACGCCCACGAATTTGACCGGCAGCTTGAGGCGGTTTGCGATGTTGAAGATCACGCCGCCCTTGGCCGTGCCGTCGAGCTTGGTGAGCACGATGCCCGTGATGCCCGCGGTCTCCAGAAACTGCTCGGCCTGGATCAGCCCGTTCTGGCCGGTCGTGGCGTCGAGCACCATCAGGGTCTCCACATCGGCGTCGGGCAGCTCCCGGGCGATGATGCGCCGCATCTTGCTGAGCTCGTTCATCAGGTTCTGCTTGTTGTGGAGCCTGCCCGCGGTGTCGATGATGATGACGTCCGTGCCGCGGGCCTTGCCGGCGCTGATGCCGTCGAAGACCACGGCGGCGGGATCGCTCCCCTCCTCGTGGCGCACGAAGTCCGCGCCCGCGCGCTCGGCCCAGACGCCGAGCTGCTCGGCAGCCGCGGCGCGGAAGGTGTCGCCCGCGACGAGCAGGACCTTCTTCCCCTGCGCCTTCAGCTGAGCTGCCAGCTTGCCGATGGTGGTGGTCTTGCCCACGCCGTTGACGCCGACCATCAGGATCACGGACGGCTTCGTGTTGAGCTTGAGCGTGTTGTCGCCCGCGTCGAGCTCCTTTTCGAGCTCTCCGATCAGCAGCTCTCTGGCCTTGTCGCCGCGCTTGACGTTCTTGTCGAAGCACAGATAGTGCATGGAGGTGACGACCCGGTCGACCGTGTCGGCCCCCATGTCGGCCATGATGAGCAGCTCTTCGAGCTCATCGAAGAACTCGTCGTCATCCGGCTGGTAGTTGCGGAAGATCTCCTCCAGATCCTCCATGTTGACGCGGGTCTTGGTCAGACCCGAAAACAGCTTGTCAAAAAAGCCCATGGTATTCTTCCTTTCCGACATGTAGGGGCCGACGCCCTCGGCGGCCCGTTGTATGACAAGCGACACGGGGCGTCCGGGGGCCGCCCCCTACTCCTCTATCGCTTTCTGCGCGCTTTCAAGGTCGAGCTCGATCACCGTCGAGACGCCCTTTTCCTGCATGGTCACGCCGTAGAGCATGTCGGCCTCCTCCATGGTGCCGCGCCGGTGGGTGATGACCAGAAACTGCGTCTTGTCGGACATGCGGCGCATGTAATCGGCGAAGCGCTTGACGTTCGCCTCGTCCAGCGCGGCCTCGATCTCGTCCATCACACAGAAGGGCGTGGGCCGCACCTTTAAGATCGCAAAGTACAGGGCGATGGCCACGAAGGCCATCTCGCCGCCGGACAGCAGACTGATGTTCGACAGCGCCTTGCCGGGCGGCTGTACCCGGATATCGATGCCGCAGTTGAGCACATCGTTTTCGTCCTCGAGCTTCAGCGCCGCCTTGCCGCCGCCGAAGAGCTCCAGGAAGGTCTCGCGGAAGCGGTCGTTGATCTGGTTGAAGCGCTCGACGAAGACGTCCTCCATCTGCGAGGTGATGTCTCGGATGATGCCCAGCAGCTCGGCCTTGGCCTTGTCCACATCGCTGCGCTGGCCGGTCAGGAATTCGTAGCGGGTGTTGACCCGCTCATACTCGTCGATGGCGCCGAGGTTCGGCGTGCCGAGGGCGTTGATCCGGCTTCTCAGCTCGCCCACGGCCTTGTTGGCCTTCGCCATGCTCTCCACCGGCTGTCTGAGCTCCTGCGCCGCGCTGTGGCTGAGCTCGTAGCCCTCCCACAGCTTGTCGAGGATCTGCTTTTCCTCCATGTCGGCGGCGAGCTTCTTCTGCTCGATGCGGGCCGAGCGGCGTTCCAGCTCCAGGATCTCCGCATTGCGGGCCTGGGCCTCCTTCTCGGCGCGGGTTCGCTTGCCCTCGAGCTCGAGTCTGGACCGGCTGATCTCCGCGATCTCCCCGCGGATCGCCTCCGCCCTCGCGCGGAAGTCCCCGAGCTCCTTTTCCTTGTCCGCCAGACGCTGCCGGAAGCTCGCGAGTCTTAAGTCAAACGCGTCCACGGCCCTCTGCCTTTCGAGGCTGTCGCCCGTCAGGCTTTCAAGCAGGAGCTTCAGCTGGGCGCAGCCGCTCTCGCCCGCGCGCTTCTCGGCCTCCAGAGAGGCGTTTCGGCTGCGGATCTCCGCCTGCTCCTCGAGCGTGCGGTCGAGCTGGTAGCGCACCTGGGCGAGATTCGCCTTCGCGCGCTCGAGCTCCTGAGCGCAGGCCTTCTCCTCGGCCTGCGCCGAGCCGCGCTTCTTTTTGAGCTTTTCCAGCTCATTGGCGCGGGAGAGGATGCCGCTCCCCTTCGCGCTGCTGCCGCCGGTCATGGCGCCGCCGGGGCTTACCAGCTGCCCGTCCAGCGTCACGATGCGCAGGCGGCTGCCGCTGTTTTTCGACATGCGGATCGCGTCGGGCAGGGCCTCGGCGATAACCGTCCTGCCGAGCAGGTTTTCAACAATGCCGCGGTAGCGTTCCTCGAACTTTACCAGCTCCGAAGCGACGCCCACAAAGCCGGGGTCGCGCTCCGGCGCGTCCTTCATCACGCCGCCGCGTATCGTGTCGAGCGCGAGGAAGGTGGCGCGGCCGCCGTCCGTGCGCTTGAGGTATTCGATGGCCGCGCGGCCGTCGTTCATGGTGTCGGTGACGATGTTCTGGGAGGCGGCGCCCAGCGCCGTCTCAATGGCGAGCGCGAACTCGTCGTCGGTGCGCAGCAGGTTTGCGACCGGGGCGTGGACGCCGCGCAGCGTGCCGTGCGCGCTCTCGCGCATCACGCTTCGCACGGCCTTGGAAAAGCCCTCGTACTCGCGCTCCATGTCCTCCAGCAGACGGATGCGCGCGTCCATGGTGCGCCCGTCCACCGCGAGGCGGTTGGCCTTCTCGGTCAGCGTGTTCAGCGCCTGCTCGCGGCTCGTCAGCTTCATGCGGCAGCCGTCGATCGCGTTGCGGCAGCGTCCGGCCTCTTCGCGGCAGGCGTCGAGCTCCCGCCCGATCTCCCGCATGCGCTCCTCGGTGACGTCAATGTTTTTCTGCACCTCGCGCACGCGGTTTTCCTGCTCGGCGATGTCGCCCAGCATGCGCGCTTTGCTGTCCTCGGTGCTCTTGCAGTCGGCGCGCAGGACCGCCGCCTCCGCCTCGCAGCGGGCGGCGTCCGCCTCCGCGGCGCTCAGCCGGGCGCGGGCCTCGTCGGTCTCCACGTCCTTGCGGTGCATGCGCTCGCTGATGCCCTCGGACGAGGCGTAGAGCGCCTGCAAGCCCTCCTTGGCCTGCTCCAGCTCCGCCGTGATCTGCGCGTACTCGAGGCGTATGCCCTCGCTCTGGCCGTGCAGCTTGTCCAGCGTCGCCATCCACAGGGAGATCTCGGCGGTCTTGAGCTCGTCGCGCAGCAGCAGATACTGCTTTGCGACCGCGGCCTGCTCTTTCAGCGGGCCGACCTGCAGCTCCAGCTCCTCGATCTTGTCGCCCAGACGCAGGAGGTTTTCCTCGGTCCTTTCGAGCTTGCGCTCGGCCTCCTCCTTGCGGTAGCGGAAGCGGGAGATTCCCGCCGCCTCCTCGAAGACCTCGCGCCGGTCGGTGCTCTTGGAGGAGACGATCTCGGCGATGCGGCCCTGGCCGATGATGGAGTAGCCGTCCCGCCCGAGGCCGGTGTCCATCAGCAGGGCGTGGAGGTCCTTCAGGCGGACGGATTCTCGGTTTACATAATATTCGCTTTCCCCGCTGCGATAGTAGCGGCGGGTGAGCATGATCTCGTTGGAGTCGGAGTCGAAGATACGGGCGGAGTTGTCGAGGATCAGCGAGACCTGAGCGTAGCCCAGCGCTCCCCTCTTTTCGGTGCCGCCGAAAATGACGTCCTCCATCTTGCCGCCGCGCAGGGCCTTGGAGCGCTGCTCGCCCATGACCCACAAGATCGCGTCGGAGATGTTCGACTTGCCCGAGCCGTTCGGCCCGACGATCGCGGTGATATTCTTTTCAAAGCTCAGGCGCGTCTTGTCCGGAAAGGATTTGAAGCCCTGAATCTCGAGTGCCTTCAGATACAAAGCGATACCCTCTGTAAATTCATCGTTAAAAACGGTTTATTATAACCCGATCTCCGTTATTTTTCAACGGAAAACGAGAGAATTTCGTTGTTTTTCGAAGCCCTTTCGGGCGATTCCCGCACGCGCAGACCGCCGAGTGCGAAGCGTTCGCAGAGCCATTCGATGTTTTCCCGGTGCTGACCGGTCATCTGGGAAGCCTTGCCCCGCCCCACATGCAGGACGACCCGGCTGCCGGGCTCGATCCCCCGCAGCAGCGCCTCCGCGCGGTTTCGCAGGACGCGGCTTTTGACCAGCTCTCCCAGCGCCGGGTGGTAAGCTCCCGCGACGGCCGCGCCGCCGGAGAGCTCGTCCGTCGGGTTGAGGCCGAGGCGGATCACGGGGATGCCCGCCTCCTCGAACAGCGGCAGCAGCCTTGCGCAGACGCGTACCGCGTCCTCGACCGTGTGCTCGCGGTATTCCCCTCTCTCCCACATCCGGCACACATCCGGCACAGCGCGGTGTCCCGCACGATCACCGTGGGGTAGATGCGCACGCCGTCGGGCCGCAGGGCGATCAGCCGCCGCGCGGTCTCGAGGTCCTTGTCCTCGGTGTCCCCCGGCAGGCCGGTCATCATTTGCAGAATGAGCGAAAAGCCGTTTGCGCTTATCAGGCGCGCGGCGCGCTCCACGTCCGCCGCCGTGTGCCCGCGCCCCGCGAGGCGCAGGACTTCCTCGTCCATGGACTGGGCCCCAAGCTCGATCGTCTCCACGCCGTATGCCCGCAGGCGATCCAGAACGGCTTCGTCGACGGCATCGGGGCGGGTGGACAGGCGGATCGCGTCGATCTCGCCGCGTTCCATCGCCTCCCGCGCAGCGCCCAGCAGCGCCTCCTGCTCAGGTACCGGGATGGCCGTGAAGCTGCCCCCATAAAACGCCAGCTGCCGCTTCTCTCC
>CADCLH010000079.1 GCA_902802215.1 Oscillospiraceae bacterium | reverse complement strand
GTTTGGGGCTTAAAGAAAGACAGAAGGAGGAATACCCCATGTCGTTTTTTGCCAGACTGTTCCACATCAAAAAGAAAGCGCCCGAGCTTGTCGACCGCGCGCCGGCAGCGAAGCCGGAGGCTCCGGCGGAGCCTGTGCGCTCCGCGCCCGGAGGGCTCGACGAGCTGCGCTACCGCGCCCGCACCGGCGACGTAAAGCTGACCGACCGCCATCACAGCGGCAGCTTTTAAATCAAACAGCGAAACAGCGGACTGTGAGATGCTTTCACAGTCCGCTGTTTCGCTTTGTTTCATCACCACGCGTCGCCCTTGTGCAGGCGGCGGAACGAATAGATCGGCAGCTCGCAGGGCTCGGTCCTGTCCCCGAGCGCCCAGTGCAGCACCCCCATGCCCATCGCGTCGAAGGTGATCCAGGCGTGGTCGTCGTTGTAGCAGCCGACCACCGTCACCGGGCAGCCCGCGTTGACCATCATGCGGATGGCAGCCCGGTCCATACCGATCCAGGGGCTGTCGAACAGATAGAGCTCCGCCCCTGTCGCCGCCAGCTCCCAGCACTGCGACTCGTTGAGCGTGAGATCCGCCTCGACCCAGTCGTTGCCCGCGTCCAGGCACAGCACGCAGCGCGTCCTCAGTCCGAAGTCCAGCAGATTGTAGATCGCGCTGTACAGGGCCGGGTAGGCTCCGAGGCTGGAGCCCGCGACCACCGGATCGTGCAGGAACACCCCGCACTCGGCGGCCAGACATTCGAGCAGCTCGATCGCCTCGGTGTTCTTCGCCTCGATGTCGTCCACCCCGTTGCGGCGCAGAAAGACCGCGACCGTGTTCGGCTCGGGATTGTCCAGATAGGTGAGGAAGTAGTCGACGTAGAGCTCTTCGTTCCGACCGCCGGGATAGTAGAGGAAGAACTTCGTGTCCCGGTCCGGCTTGAGCGGCGTCACCAGATAGGCCGCATCGCAGCGGTAGACCCGCGCGTTGTCGCTGCTGGAAAAGCGCCGCGAGGGATCCGTCAGCCGCGTCTCGTCCGATTGCAGCCACTTCAGCATCCGCTGCGCGCGCTTCAGCAGCATTTCACAGTCGCGGTAGCCGCCCAGTCTCTCCCAGATCGCGCAGGCGTGCTCCAGCTCGAAATCCAGCGCCAGATCACCGGCCCTCTCGTAGAGCATCGGCTCGAGCGCTTTGAGCTTGTCTTCCACGCCGGGATAATAGCCCATCGCCGTGAACTTGTCCCAGGCAAGCTCCAGGTCGCCGTCCGCCATTGTCTGGGAGGTCTCCAGATAGTCGCAGGACAGCAGGAGGTTTTCCGTGTCCTTATAGCCGCGTATCCTGCCGAGCTGCTGTCGCGCCGTGTCGTAGTCGCCGAGCTCCAGATTCCGGCGCGCGTTGAGGTACTGCCGCTCCAGCTCGTAGTCCAGACAGAGCGCCGCCCTCTCGTTTTTCCCGGCGCGCAGATAGAACTCCCGCGCCGCCAGATACCAGCCCCCGTCAAACAGTCTGTCGGCCGCGAGCAGGTCCAGTCCTGTCTCCCGCCAGCTCAGTCCGATCTTCAGTCCGCCGGCCAGAAGGAGGGCGGCCAGAGCCGCCAGCGCGATCCGTTTCAGGCGCCCTCCGGGCTTCGTTGAGGGGCTTTGCTCAGAAAAAAGCCGCCCGTCCTCGCGGGCGGCTTCGATTTCCCGTTCGTCCATCACTCGGTAAAATGGATGTGATTGTTGATGTGGTCGCTGCAAAAGCAGTGATAGCCCGCGCAGCGGGAGCAGTAGCGAAACTCCAGCTCGGGGTAGTCCGTATCCGTCCTGCCGCAGACGGCGCACTTGTGCGTATAGAGCTTATCCGCCTGCTCGCGCCGGATGCGGGCGGATTCTTTTTTGAAGTTGATCGTGGTCTTTCCGGGACGGCGCGGCAGCATGGCGCGCAGCTCTCCCCCGCAGAAGATCAGGAAGTTCAGTATCGCCACCAGCGGAACGAGATTGGCCGGGAACGGCGTCGTCACCATCGCGTACAGGAAAAACGCCGCGTCCACGATGGCGAGGTATTTCATCTTCACCGGGATGAAGAACAGAAACAGCACCTGCATGTCCGGGAACAGCGCCGCAAACGAGAAGAACATGGACAGGTAGAGATAGCTCGAATCCAGCGTGACGGCCATTCCGGTGATCCAGTAGATGACAAAGCCGTAGAGCACGGTCAGCACGACGCCGGTGAAGAAGTAGATCGTGAACTGCCCCGTCCCCCACTGTTTCTCCAGCGTGGTGCCGATCCAGTAGTAGAAGTAAAACACCAGCAGCGCGAGCACGCCGGTGCTCGGCGGGACGAACAGGAAACTCACCAGCCGCCAGACCTGCCCGCGCTGGATCAGCGCGGGGTTAAAAAGCATATAGCTCAAAAACGGGCGGTTGATCATGTTCATCACCCAGAACACGACGTTCGCGATCGTCAGATAACGCATCAGATTCGGGATGCCGAAGTTCGGATGGCGGTAGCAAAAACGCTCGATTTTCTGTCGCGGGTCGATCATAGTCTGTCTCCTGTCACGCTGCCTGAGGCATCTTTTTGCCCACTATACCCCTTCCGGAAAAAGAAGTCTATAAAATTTTGTAAATTTGCAAACTGGGTCTTTCAAAAAAAGCGGGGTTATGTTATTATGTATACTAAGTAATTATTCTGAGGGTACGGAATATGGAAAGAGAGAGAGAGCCGCTCCGCGAGGAGCTGCAAAACGAGCTGATCGAGGGCCGCAACGCCGTGATCGAGGCGCTGCGCGCCGGACGGGCGATCGACAAGATCTTCCTCGCCCGGGGCGATGTGGACAAGACGCTGGGCCATATCGCGTCCAGGGCGCGGGAGAAGGGCGTCGTCGTCGTCGAGTGCGACCGCCGCAAGCTGGATTTCATGAGCCGCACCAAGGCGCATCAGGGCGTGATCGCGCTGGCCGCCGTGCGGGAATACTGCGAGGTGGCGGACATCCTCGCCATCGCGGCCGAGCGCGGCGAGGCGCCGTTCGTCGTTTTGTGCGACGAGATCAGCGATCCCCACAATCTCGGGGCGATCATCCGCTCGGCCGAGTGTGTCGGGGCGCACGGCGTCGTCATTCCCAAGCGCCGCAGCGCGGGCCTGACGGCCATCGTGGACAAGGCCTCCGCCGGGGCTGCCGAGCATATGGCGATCGCCCGCGTGGCGAATCTCTCCTCGGCCATCAAGGAGCTCAAGGCCGCGGGCCTCTGGGTTTACGGCACCGCCGCCGACGGGGCTTCCCCGCTCTGGAGCACCGATCTGACCGGACCGATCGCGCTGGTCATCGGCTCGGAGGGGGACGGGATGGGCCGTCTGATCAAGGAAAACTGCGATTTCGTGCTGAGTCTGCCCATGAAGGGGCAGGTCAGCTCGCTCAACGCGTCCGCCGCCGCCGCGGTCACCATGTACGAGATACTGCGCCAGAGAAGCAAATAAACCGAAGCGCGCTACCGCGTTCCCGTTTCGGAAAGGCAGGGAGAAGCATGGATCACACGAGCTTGGATTTCGATACGGCAGACGGACAGTCCCCGCTGTCCGTGGACGATATTCTTTTTGAATTCAAACAGGAGCGGATCCCGGAGCAGTTCAAGGAGCTGCCGGGCTTTGAGAAGCTGGATCTCTCCGCCCGTCCGGAGAGTGCGGAGCCGTCCTCCCCGGACGACGGCCCCGAAGCGGACGCCGCCTCTCCGGACAATGCGTCGCAGGCCGACGTCGACGCCTGGCTGAAGGACGTTCCCGCCGATTCCCCGAAGGCGGAAAGCGCGGCCGCGGAAAGCGACGGCGCGGGCTTCCCCGCGGAGGACGAAGCGGAGCCGCCCGCACCCCGTCGCCGCAGGGAGGAAAAGCGCTCCCGTTTCTCCTTCTTCGGTCGGAAAAAGGAGCCGCAGCCGCCCGCGGAGGAAGACGACGCCGAGGCCTCCGAAGCGGAGGAAGGCCGGGAAGTCGCCTATTCTCCCCGCTACACGGACAGCCGGACCGCCGTACACGGCGGCTCCATCGGCAGGATGGAGCAGGAGGCGCGCAGCTACATTGCGCAGATGCAGGCGGAATCCGGCGTGCCCAGCCGCAAGGAGCGCGAGAGCTCGGCGGCGTATACATACGATCTGGACGACCTGCTGGGCATCCGCGCCGAGCCTGCGGAGGAATCCGCCGCGCCGCAGACGCCGGACGCCGGGGCGCGGAACGACGACGGCTGCGAGCCGCCCGCGGGCGATCTTGACAGCAATGCGCAGGACGCGCCCTTTGATCCGCCCGGCTATGAGGCCGATCCCACACAGTATGCCGACGAAAAGCCCCAGCCCGCCTTCCGGGCGCGCCGGGAAGCGGACGAGGTCATCGACAGCCGCTTCAACCTCACCGGCCGCAGGCAGCAGGAGAAGCTCTCCTACGCGGGGAACGACGTCGATCTCAGCGCCGACGAGAATTACGTCCACGTCCGGCCGACCGAGTACAATCCGAGCCAGTGGACGCCGGACTACGACGATCCGCTTGCCGACCGGCCCGAGCCGGAGGAGCCCGAGCACAAGAAGCACCGCTTCACCTTCGGCCGCCGCAAGGCGGCGCAGATCAGGGAGCGCGCGGAAAGGGACGCCGAGGCGGAGCCCGCGGATGAGGAGGAAGCGCTTCCCGCCGGGAACGAGGAGCCTCGCCGGGTGCGCATCAGCACCTTCACCGACACCGACGCCGAGCCCGCCGAGTATGCGGAGGACGAGGACGATGCGGACGATTTTGCCGACGAGGACGAGCCGCCCGCGCGCCGCGGCGAAAAGCGCTACAAGGAGTCCGAGCTCTACGCGCCCCCGACCTTCCGCGAATACGTCCTGAGCCTGCTGGCCTCGCTGTGGCTGCGCATCCGCGGGACGGTGCGCGGCAGCACGACCGAGACGATGGAGGACTCCGAGGAGGATCTCGGGCCCGAGGTCACGCCGCTGGCCGCCTCCCGTTACTACGGTTCCTTTCTGCGCTCGATGAAGCTGCGGGTCCGCGTTGCGGGCGTGATCCTGTTCTTCCTGTGCTACGTCTCTCTTGAGGCGCCGGTGCCCGGCATGCTCAAGGACCTGCCGGTCGAGGCGGCGTTCTGCTTCGGCGCGCAGGCGGCGATATTGCTGCTGGCACTGGACGTGGTCACCAACGGTGTTTCCAATCTCTTTCGTCTCAAGCCCGGGGCCGATTCCCTCGCCGTCGTCGCCTGCCTCTTCACCGGGCTTGACGCGCTGAGGGTCGCCCTGTCCGATTCGGCCTCGCTCCACATGCCGCTGTGTGCGATCTCCTCCGCCTCGGTCACGGGGCTGCTGTTGGCCGCCTTTCTGAACGCCCGCGGTCTGCGCAAGGCGACCCGCGTACCCGCCATCGGCAAGCGCTTCTACGCCGTCACCGCCGAGGAAAAGCTCCGGCCCGGCGAGATCACGCTGCTCAAATCCCTGCGCTCGGCCAGGGGCTTTGTCCGCCGCGCCGAGCAGGCCTCGCCCGACGAGACGCTCTATTCCCGCATTTCGATCCCCCTGTTCCTGCTGGCGCTGGTGCTGAGCGTGATCGTCGCGGCCGTCAAAAAGAGCTTTTCCGATTTCCTGTACATCTTTTCGGCCATGCTGGTGCTGACCGTCCCCTTCGGGGCGCTGCTCTCCTTCTCGCTCCCCTTCTTCCTCGGCTCGACGCGCATCTTCCGCTTCGGGGCCGCGGTCGCGGGCTGGTCCGGCCTGTGCGACATCGGGGTGAGCAAGAACCTCATCGTCACCGACCGCGATCTCTTCCCGCCCTCCGCCGTCACCATCGACAGCGTGCGCATCTTTGCCGACGAGGACGCCCAGAAGGTCATCGCCTACGCGGGCTCGATGATGAAGGAGTACGGCTGCTGCGCGACCCCCTGCTTTGAGGATCTGATGGCCGAGACCTCCTCCCCCGCGCGTCCGGTGAACGGCTTCGAGCTGCTGCCCGGCGGCGGGATGAAGGGCGTGATCGAGGGCCACGTGGTGCTCTGCGGCTCGACGGACCTGATGCGTCTGATGAACGTGCGCATCCCCTTCCGCCTGACCGACAAGACCACCGTCCTGCTCGCCATCGACGGCATCCTCTACGGCATCTTCTCCCTCAAATACGAGGGCCTGCCGCAGATCCGGCGCGCGCTTGTGGAGCAGGTGCGCAGCTCGCGGCCTCCGGTCTTCGCCGTGCGCGACTTCAACATCAACCCCGAAATGCTCCACAGCACCTTTGATCTGGCGACCGACGGCTACGATTTCCCGCCCTTTGTCGACCGCTACCCGCTCTCCGAGCCCGCCGAGGACGTCAAGGACGAGCGCATCACCGCCATCCTGTGCAACGAGGGTCTCGGCCCGCTGACCAATGTGGCCGACGTCGGGCGGATGATGTATCTGGCCGTGCGGGTCAACGTGATCCTCAACCTCGCCGCGGCGCTGCTCGGCGTCGTGCTGGTGTTCGTCCGGCTCGTCGGCCCGGGCTTCTGGCCCCTGTCCTCGTTCTTCCTCTACATGCTGGTCTGGACGCTGCCGGTGCTGTTCATGAGCATTCTGGTCTCGGTCAGGAAGTAATCCGCTTCCATTGCCCCCGGTCAAAAAAGGGAACTTCCGAAGAAGTTCCCTTTTTTTTGCGTGGATTTGTTCTTTAGCGGCAACGCCAAAAACGAGCTTCCGGGATCTATTTGATTCCGGAAGCTCGTTTTACAGCATGGAGCAGTCCAGCAGCGGATTTGTCACGCGTTCCTTCGTCAGGGGCGCGTCTGTCACGGCGGCTCTGGCCAGAACCATTTTCCCCGCGGGGACCGACTGCGTCAGCCACACGCTGCCGCCGATGATGCAGTCGCTTCCGATCTGCGTCTCGCCGCCCAGGATCGTCGCGCCCGAATAGATGACGACGCGGTCGCCGATATCGGGGTGCCGCTTGATCCCCTTGACGAGCGCCCCGTCCTCCCCGACCGCGAAGCTTTTGGCTCCCAGCGTGACGTGCTGATACAGCTTCACGTTCGTACCGATGGTCGTCGTCTCGCCGATCACCACGCCGGTCCCGTGGTCGATGAAGAAGGAGTCGCCGATGACCGCGCCGGGGTGGATGTCGATCCCGGTCAGGCGGTGGGCGTACTCCGTCATCATGCGCGGCAGCAGCGGCACGCCCTCCCGGTAGAGGATGTGCGCCAGACGGTAGGTGCTGATCGCCGTAAAGGCCGGATAACAGAGGATGATCTCGTCGACGCTCTTTGCCGCCGGGTCTCCCCGGTAGGCGGCGATCAGATCGGTATCCAGCTGCCGTCTGACCTCCGGCAGGTTGGCGAGCAGGGCGAGCACGACCTCCTCCGGGCGCAGCGGGCAGGAGATCCGCTCCAGAATGTGCTCCAGCAGCTCGACCGCCTGCGCGAGTTTTTCCTCCCGGGAAACCCGGTCGGCGGCGAAGCGGGGAAACAGGACGTCGATCAGCGTGTCGGTCAGGCGCTCGGCCTCAGACCGCAGGCCGCGGCAGTCCGCGGCCTGACGGTCCGAGGCTGCTTCAAGCGCATGGACGGTGTTCTTTATCAGAAGTGACAGCGTCCGATCCATCTCAATCGGCGAACAGCGGCGTGGACAGGTAGCGGTCGCCGGTATCGGGCAGCAGGGCCACGATGGTCTTGCCCTTGTTCTCCGGGCGTTTCGCCAGCTGGATCGCGGCCCAGACCGCCGCGCCGGAGGAGATGCCCACCAGCACGCCTTCCCTGCGGCCCACCAGCTTCCCGCCGGCAAAGGCGTCCTCGTTCTCCACGGCGATGACCTCGTCGTATACGGCCGTGTTCAGCACGTCCGGCACGAAGCCCGCGCCGATGCCCTGGATCTTGTGCGCGCCGGCCGTGCCCTTTGAGAGCACCGGAGAGCCCGCGGGCTCCACCGCCACGACCTTCACGGCGGGATTCTGTTCCTTGAGATACTCGCCCACGCCGGTGATCGTGCCGCCGGTCCCGACGCCCGCGACGAAGATATCCACCTTGCCGTCGGCGTCCGCCCAGATCTCCGGCCCGGTGGTCGCCTTGTGGACGGCGGGGTTCGCGGGATTGACAAACTGGCCGGGGATGAAGGCGTTGGGGATCTCCCTGGCCAGCTCGTCGGCCTTGGCGATCGCGCCCTTCATGCCCTTCGCGCCCTCGGTGAGTACCAGCTCCGCGCCGTAGGCCTTCATGAGCTGGCGGCGCTCCACGCTCATGGTCTCGGGCATGACGATGATGATGCGGTAGCCGCGTGCGGCCGCCACGGAGGCCAGGCCGATGCCCGTATTGCCGGAGGTCGGCTCGATGAGCACGGAGCCGTCGTCGATCATGGCCTTGGCGATGCGGTCCTTGACGGAACCGGCGGGGTTGAAGTATTCGAGCTTGGCGAGGATCGTGGCCTCCAGCCCTTCCTCTTTTTCAATATTCGTGAGCTCCAGCAGCGGGGTCTTCCCGATCAGCTGATCGGCGGATGTGTAAATGTTAGACATGATGTAGTCCTCCTGTTTTTAGAAATATAGTGCTTATATTGCTTCTCAAACAGAGGACGACATCGCTCTTTCAGAAGGAACATGGTGACATCTCCTTATACCGGACGGTGTTCTATCTTATGCGCGGGGTGATGACGGTGCCGCTGCCGCCGCAGTACCTTGTCGTCAGATCGAGGATCTTCTGCGCCGTCTCATACAGGAGCTCACAGGGCGTGGCCTCGTTGCCCTGGACGATATAGAAGACGTTTTGCGCCTGCTCGTCGACCTTGGTCTTTTCCACCTGACGGATCTCCAGCCGGCAGAGCACCTCGTTTGAATCGTCGCAGTAACAGTACTCGTGCGCTGCGACCGGGATCGGCTCCGACTGGCCGATGGGGACGAAGCGCTCGCTGCCGTCGGTAAAACGGAGCGTGACGTCGCCCTCCGTGCGGTCGATGTTGTGCGCGCCGAGCGCGAGCTTGCTCTCGAGGGAGATCAGGTTATAGATATCCACCGCCTGATTGATGTAGAACATGCCGTGATTCTTCTTGAGCAGCCGGATGAGATTTTCGCTGGCGGGGATGTTCTTGCGGCGCTTGACGCCAGTCTTGTCGTGCAGGAGGTTGAAGCCCTCCAGAATGGGATCGGCGTGGACGTCCAGCCCGGCGTACGCCTCATACAGCTCTTCCAGCCGCCTGTCGCGGTATGCGGCCCATTCCGGGTCCTCGCCGTGATTGTCGAGCCCATAGACCGCCGCGAAAACGATCTTCACCCCCGCGTCCAGCACGGCCTGTTCCACATAGAAATCCATGACGGTCTCCTTTATTCGATCGCTGCCGCCGCGGCGAAGCCCTTTTCCAGATCGGCCAGGATATCGTCGATGTGCTCGGTGCCGATGGAGAGACGGATCGTGTTGCGGTGGATGCCCTG
>CADCLH010000078.1 GCA_902802215.1 Oscillospiraceae bacterium | reverse complement strand
TGCCCGGATATCCTGACGCAGGCGTCCGCGGTGAGCTCCGCGATCAACAGCTTCTGCCGGGTCCTTCTGACCAGCCATCTCCGGACCTGCGTCGCGGAGGATATCCGGGCCGGTCACGACGAGGCCGTGGACGAGCTGGCGGATACGCTGCAAAAGCTGATGAAGTAGCGGAAAGGGCAAAGCAAAATGGAACAATACCAGGTGACCGGCATGAGCTGCGCCGCGTGCTCAAGCCGGGTTGAAAAGGCGGTCTCGGGCGTGCCGGGCGTGACGTCCTGCGCGGTGAGCCTGCTGACGAATTCGATGGGCGTGGAGGGGACGGCCTCCTCCGCCGACATCATCCGGGCCGTGGAGGCCGCCGGATACGGCGCTTCCCTCAAGGGCGCGAATACGCAGACCTCGTCCGGGTCTGCTCCCTCCTGGGCGGACGCCGAGGCTTTGAAGGACCACGAGACGCCGAAGCTGAAAAGACGGCTTCTGTTCTCGGTCCCGATCCTTCTGGTCCTGATGTATTTTTCAATGGGTCACGGGATGTGGGGCTGGCCCGCGCCGAAGGCCTTCGACAACCTTGTGTTTCTCGGGCTGTTCGAGCTGCTGCTGGCCGTCGTTGTGATGATCATCAACCAGAAGTTCTTCACCTCCGGTTTTTCCTCGCTGTTTCACGGCGCGCCCAACATGGACACGCTGGTGGCCCTCGGCTCCGGCGCTTCCTTCGTGTATTCCCTGGCTGAGCTCTTTCTCATGATCCTCGCCATGGGGGAAGGCCGGCATGAGACCGTGATGAAATACGGGATGAACCTGTATTTTGAATCGGCTGCCATGATCCCGACGCTGATCACGATCGGCAAGATGCTGGAGGCCATGTCGAAGGGGCGCACGACCGACGCGCTGAAGGGCCTGATGCAGCTGGCCCCGAAGACGGCCGTCCTGCTGAGGGACGGCGTTGAGACGGTGGTCGGCGTCGAAGAGGTCAAAACCGGCGACATCTTTGTCGTCCGCCCGGGCGAACAGATCCCGGTGGACGGGGTCATCGTCAAAGGCATGACGGCGGTCAACGAATCCGCGCTGACCGGGGAGAGCATCCCGGTGGACAAGGCGGAGGGAGACACGGTCTCCGCCGCCACGATGAACCAGCAGGGCTATGTGGAATGCCGCGCGACCCGCGTCGGGGAAGACACGACGCTGGCCCAGATCATCCGCACGGTGTCCGACGCAGCCGCGACAAAGGCGCCGCTCGCCCGCATCGCGGACAAGGTGTCCGGGATCTTCGTGCCCGCGGTCATCGGCGTCGCGCTTCTGACCATGATCGGCTGGCTCCTCGCCGGAAAGCCCTTTTCCTTCGCCATTGCCCGCGGGATCTCAGTGCTGGTCATCAGCTGCCCCTGCGCGCTCGGACTGGCGACGCCGGTCGCCATCATGGTCGGCAGCGGCGTGGGCGCCAAAAACGGTATCCTGTACAAGACCGCGGCGGCGCTGGAGGGCGCGGGCCGGACGCAGATCGTCGCGCTGGACAAGACGGGGACCGTGACCGAGGGTCAGCCCCGCGTCACGGACGTGATCGGCTTCGGCAGAGACCGGGACGCGCTGCTTCGCCTTGCGGCGTCTCTGGAGAAAAGCAGCGAGCACCCGCTTGCCAGGGCCGTGACCGCCGAGGTGGAGGGCTTGCCGCTCTCGGAAGTGAACGATTTTGAGGCGCTGCCCGGGCACGGTCTCCGCGCCCGTCTGGACGGGAAGGAGCTTCTGGGCGGGAGCCTGAAGTTCCTCCGCTCCAAGGGACTGGTCGGCGAGGCTGTTTCGGCGCGGGCCAACGCCCTCGCCGAGGAGGGGAAAACCCCGCTGCTGTTTGCGTACGACGGCGAGCTCGCCGGGATCATCGCGGTCGCGGACCCCATCAAGGCCGACTCCGCGCAGACGATACGCGAGCTGCGGAACATGGGCGTCCAGACGGTCATGCTGACCGGGGACAATGAACGGACAGCCCGGGCGATCAGTCGGCAGGCCGGCGTGGATCATGTCGTCGCGGGCGTTCTGCCGGAGGGCAAGGCGGACGTGATCCGCGCGCTGAAGGCGCTGGGCAAGGTCACCATGGTCGGCGACGGGATCAACGACGCGCCGGCGCTCACCGTGGCGGACAACGGCGTGGCGATCGGCGCGGGCACGGACGTGGCCATCGACGCGGCGGACATCGTGGTGGTGAAAAGCCGCCTGAGCGATGTGACGGCGGCGATCCGCCTGAGCCGGGCGACCATCCGGAACATCCATCAGAATCTGTTCTGGGCCTTCTTCTACAACGCCATCTGCATCCCTCTGGCGATGGGTCTGTACGGCGTTGAGATGAAGCCCATGTACGGCGCGGCGGCCATGGCTCTCTCCAGCTTCTTCGTGTGCATGAACGCGCTGCGTCTGAATCTGGTCAGGCCGCATGACGCCGGACACGACCGGAAGGAAAAGTCGATCCCCGCGGAAGCGCTCGAAGAGATCGTTGCCGCGGAAACAATAAAGGAGGAAAAAACAATGACGAAGACACTGAAGGTTGAAGGCATGATGTGCATGCACTGCGAGGCGCGCGTGAAGAAGGCCCTCGAGGCGGTTCCCGGCGTTGCGGGCGCCGTGGCGGATCACAGCAAGGGCACGGCGGTCGTCACCCTCGCCGCTCCGGTTGAGGACGACGTGCTTCGCGCGGCGGTGGAAGCCCAGGATTACAAAGTCCTCGGCGTGGAGTGATCCTTCGGGACGCGCTCCGGACCGGAAGCGTATCGCAGAGCCCTGACCGGCGCGCGGTATGCGAATGACGCAGAAAAGGAGAAACCGGTTATGACAAAGGCTCGTGAACTCCGCTCCAACATGGCGTTCAATATCGTCGGCGCGATCGTCGCCCTGCTTGTATTGCTCGGACTCATCGTCAGCGTGATCGGCCTGGTGAGCTTTACCGAGGCGTTCCGGCGGGAGTACGCCGTATCCACCTACCACATGGCGGACACGGCGGCCACGCTCGTCAACGGCGACCATCTGGAGGCCTATCTCGCGGGGGATGAGACAGAGGAATATCTTCGGACCAAGCGCTATCTGGACGGTTATTGCCGGAAAATGAGCGTCTCGATTATCTATGTCATTTCGGTGGATCGGAGCGATTACGGGCGCTTCGTCTCCGTTTTCAACTCGATCGACAACTCGGTCGGCGACACCAACTATACGGAATGGGAGCTGGGGCACCCGCGGGACACCACCAACGACGAGTACCGGCAGAAGTACCGCTCTCTGTACGAGCAGCGCTCCCTGTATGAGACCGTATACCGCATCAATAAGCTCAACGACGCGAAGCCCCACATCACGACCATCGTCCCGGTGAAGGCTTCCTCCGGCGAGGTCGCGGGCCTGCTGTGCATCCAGCGGCCGATGCGCGAGCTCTACACGGCAAGGCTGCCATATGTCAGAAACGTCGCCGTGTCGACGGTCATTCTGGCGATCCTGGCCTCCGTTTTCGCAGCCTCGTTCATCCGCAGCCGCTTCCTCGATCCCATTCGGAAGGTCTCCGACGAGGCCGTCCGTTTTGCGCGGGAGAACACCAAGGGCGAAGAGCTCGGGATCATCAGCGAGTTCAGGGAGCTTGCCGATCTGGGCAGTTCCATCGACTCCATGGAGACCGACTTGCTGCGCTATATGGAGAACCTGACCAAGGCCACGGCCGAGAGGGAGCGCATCGCCGCAGATCTCTCCCTCGCCAGCACGATCCAGGAAAACTCCATCCCCAACAGCTTCCCCGCCTTCCCCGAGCGGACGGACTTCGACATCTACGCGGTCATGGACCCGGCCAGAGAGGTCGGCGGCGACTTCTACAATTTCTCCCTGATCGACGACGACCACCTCTTCGCGGTGATCGGAGACGTCTCCGGCAAGGGCATCCCCGGCGCGCTGTTCATGATGGTCTCCAACATTCTCATCAGCGACCGGACGCGCATGGGCGGCACGCCTGCGGAGATCCTGAGCTTTGTCAATCAGGAGCTGTGTGCGCACAACAAGGCGGAGATGTTCGTCACGGTCTGGCTCGGCATTCTGGAGCTGTCCACCGGCAGGCTCACGGCGGCGAACGCCGGGCACGAATACCCGGCGATCCGGCGCGCAAACGGGCGCTATGAGCTGTTCAAGGACAGGCACGGCTTTGTCCTCGGCGCCATGGAGGGCGCGAAATACAGGGAATACGAGCTTCATCTGGAGCCGGGCGACAGGATCTTTGTGTATACGGACGGCGTGCCGGAGGCCACAGCCGACGACGACGAGATGTTCGGCACGGACCGGATGCTGGACGCGCTGAACACAGAACCGGATGCCGGTCCCGAGCGGCTGTTGAAAAACGTCCGCGACGCCGTGGACGACTTTGTGGACGGCGCGGAGCAGTTCGACGATCTCACCATGCTCTGTCTGGAATACAGGGGAAGCAAGGGTTCCTGAACCGGGTAAAACCACGCATGATTACTGTCTGAAAGGATAGGCGAAAACATGAACATTCGGATCGAAACGGTGCATACCGGGGCCTTTTCCATGAACTATTTCCGCTTTGGGAGCGGCGCGAAAACGCTTGTCATTCTTCCCGGTCTGAGCGTCCAGAGCGTGATGGGAGCCGCCGACGCGGTGGAGGGCGCCTACCGGTCGATGGAAGACGCGTTCACGGTCTATCTGTTTGACCGGCGAAACGAGCTGCCGCCCTCCTATTCCGTCCGTGACATGGCGCGGGACACCGCCGCGGCTTTTCGGGCGCTCGGGCTGAAGGAGGTCTGTCTCTTCGGCGCCTCACAGGGAGGCATGATGGCTCAGGTGATCGCGATCGAGCATCCCGAGCTCGTATCAAAGCTGGTCCTGGGGTCGTCTTCCTCTCACGTTCGCGATGAGCAGTATCGGGTGATCGACAACTGGGTCCGTCTGGCGAAAAGCGGGGACCGCGTCGGGCTGTATCTGTCCTTCGGGGAGGAGCTCTATCCTCCGGCGATCTTCGAGCAGTACCGGGAGGCGCTGATCAAAACGGCCTCGACCGTGACCGACGAGGAGCTCAAGCGCTTTGTCACGCTTGCCGAGGGCATCCGCGGCTTCGATGTGACGGACGAGCTGGATTGGATCCGCTGTCCGGTTCTGGCGATCGGCGATTACGCGGATCGGGTCCTCGACGCGGACGCCACCATGGAGATCGCGGAAAAGCTAGATGAACGGCGGGATTTCCGGCTCTATCTCTACGCCGGATACGGACACGCGGCCTATGATACCGCGCCCGACTATCTGGACAGGGTCCGGCGCTTTCTTGAAGAGCAGAGCCGCTGACGCGGCGGATCGCAGCGGGAGGTGAGCGGACATCGTATTCTTTCAACAGTTCTATCTGGATCGGGAAAAGGATATCGTCGTGGATCTCTATCTGGATGGGGAGCGTATGCGCTACGTCATGCGCACGCCGAACCACCACACGGGAAACCTGATCCGGAATCTGGCCAGACTCTTTGCGCTTGAAACGGCTGAGGACGAGAGCGGTCTGCTCGTCATCCGCGGGGAGGTCCCCTGCTACTTTGACGGCAGCAACCGCCGCATGTACATCCTGCGCCTCGGCGGCACGAAGGTCGCCAACATCTTCCCCGACGGGAGCGTGGAGCTCAAGGCCTCGGTCCCGGCCATCTCCAAGACGCTGATGAGCCAGACGAAGGACTACCGTCTGGGCGTGGAGAAGACGCTGGTCAAGACCTATATCCGAAGCGAGTGCAAGTTCCGCACGGACCTGCACACCCACATGAACGGGAACCTGCCTCCGGAGCTGCTGATCGCCCTCGGCGTGATGCACCAGCTCCGCTATCCCTACTACTACGTCAAGAAGCTCGGCCTGCGCTGCAGCGAGGAACAGCTTGCGCGCCTCGAGGCGGCGAGGGCGAGGACCGAGCGGGAGCTCGGCGACATCCCGCTGACCGGGCGGTACCGCCAGCGCCGCATCGACGACTTTACCTTCATCAACTTTGCCGACCTGATCCTCGGCAATCCCCTTTTCGCCGCGGAGAACATCGAGCGCGTGCGCAACTCCCTGACCATCCCGAAGGACGGGCAGGCGGTCTTTGCCGATCTGGAAAAGGTCTATCTCTACCGCTATGTCTTCACCAAGGGGATTGCGGCGGAGGAGCGCTTTGCCGCCCTCAACACCGAACAGCTCCCCAACCGCGAGGTGCGCGCCTACGCCGCGCGCATCCGGCAGGACCGGGAGGATGTGCGTTACCGGGGAAATACGCTCTATCAGGACCTGCTGCTCTGGATCGCGCGGGAGTACCGGCGCTACGGCATCGAGTACGCCGAGATCACGGACACCTCGCTTTTGAACAAAGCGGAGTTTCCCGCAAAGCTCCGGCAGATCCACGAGATCATGCCGAGCGTCACGCGGGAGACCGGGGTGCTGCTGCGCTTTCTGGCGGGCATCCGCCGCACGCCGCTGACCATCGTGCGCGACAGGGTAACGCCGGGCGGCTATCTGGCGGAAAACCTGCGCTGTCTCGGCGTCATCGCAAGCGACCCCTATGTGGCCGGGGCCGACATCATCGGCGAGGAGATCAACGACATCCTCGAGCTGCGCGGCGTGATCGGGGAGCTGGTCCGGCTCGCGGACGAGCATCCCGGCTTCGTCATACGCATCCACGCCGGGGAGAACGACAGTCTGCGCGACAACGTGGCAAACGCCATCCGCTGCGTCAAGGGCGCGCTACGTGAGGGACAGGACTTCCCCGCCCTGCGCATCGGGCACGGGCTCTATACCTGCGATCTCAGGAGCGCGAAGGGCCAGCGCCTTCTGGCGGAGCTGCGGGAGAACGCGGTCACGCTGGAGTTTCAGATCAGCTCCAACGTGAGGCTGAACAACCTCAGCAGTCTGGAGCACCACCCGCTGCGGCAGTATCTCGAGGCGGGCGTGCGCTGCGTGCAGGGCACCGACGGCGGCGCTCTGTACGGCACGAACTCCATCGACGAGGAGCTGAGCCTTGAAAAGCTGCTCGGCCTGCGCTTTGAGGAGCTATGCCGCATGCGGCAAAGCGAGGACGAAATCCTTGAAGCCAGCCGGCGCGTCTTTGCGGAGAAATCCGCGCGCTTCGCCCTCGACTGTCCCTCCGGAGATCCCGAGCGCCGTTACCGCCGGCTTCTGGAGGAGACGGAACAGAGCGCCCCCGTCGTATGGCAGGACTCCGGGAAGATCGACGCCGAGGAGGCGCTTCGGGACCGGCTCGCCCGGCTGCCGGAGAGGGGGCTGCCCGTGATCGTCGCGGGCGGCAGCTTCAACAACAGCAGCCACCGCAGCGCCGTCAGGCCCGAGGACAGGGCCTTCCTCGACGCCCTGCTCGACGGGGCGGACCCGGAGCGCTGCTTTTTCGTGGTCGGCCACAGTCTGAGCGGCCAGGAGGCGTATCTTGTCCGGCAGGCGGCCGGACGCTTCCGTGTCTTTGCCATCGTGCCCCGCCTGATCTCCCGCGCGGAGAAGACGCGGCTTCGGAAGGCGGGGGTCGGCGTGCTGCTCAGCATTGAGAACTCCCCCATGGGCATTTACAAGAGCTTCGCCTACGAGATCTTCAAGCGCAGGCCCTCGGCGCTGCTGGCCTTCGACGGCAACTCGGCCGCGCTGAATCTGATTCAGGAGGCCAGGAACGGGCGGGAAAAATGCCGCATCTATCTCAGTCCCCGCTCCCGCGGTCTCGCGGTGAAGGCTCGGACCCTCGGGGGCTATGTCTATCCGCTGCGGGACGCGGACGCGATCCTCGACGAGCTGAACATCCGCGAAGCATGATCGAACTGAACGTTCGGTCCCTTGCTTCGCGGTTTTCTTCAAATTTTTTGAGTTTTTTGCTTCTTGCCCCGCTCGGGCAGATATGATAAACTATAAAATAATAAAGAATAGATTCCCTGTCCCGCTAGCCCCCGCATCCCGTTCCGCAGTCGTCAGCCAAACGTGAACCGCTCAACAGGAGAACGCGCCATGAACATCTTCACTCCCTGCAAAAGGACGCTTTGCCTGCTGCTGGCAGCCGTGCTGCTGGCCGGCGCTCTGTCCGCCTGCGCCGCTCAGGGCGGGGGCGGGGATCCCTCCGCGCCGGAGCCCGTCGCCTGGGAGCCGGACACCTCCCGTTACCTTGTCGCCATTGAGGACGAGCCGGACACGGTGGATTTCCAGTGCACGACGATCCATTATACCATCGCCCAGAATGTGTTTGACCGGCTGGTGGAGATGGAGAACGACGCCGACGGGAACGCGGTGATCCTGCCCTCTCTGGCAGAGAGCTGGGAGATCTCCGCGGACCGCTGCCGTTACGCCTTCCATCTGCGCGAGGGCGTGACGTTCAGCAACGGCTCGGCGCTGACCGCGTCGGACGTGCTGTATACCTTCACGCGGCTGCTTACCCATCCGGATTCCTGCAACCGGGACATTGCCGACAATATTGTGGGTGCGCACCGGCTGGAGGCCGGAGAAACGGATCGGCTCGAGGGCTTTGAGGTCCTCGGTGAACTGGATTTCGCGATTACGCTCGAGCGCCCCTTTGAGGCCTTCCTCGCCTGTCTGTCCATGCCCGGCGCCTCCATCCTGGACGCTGGACGGTCGGGACCGGCTCCTTCATCCTGCGCAGCTGGGAGCCGGGCAGAGGCATGCTGCTCTCGGCGAACCCGAACTGCTGGCAGGGCGCGCCCCGCTGCGCGGGTCTGGATCTGCGCTTCATGACCGGCCCGGAGGAAATCCGCCTGCTGTTCGAGAGCGGCGGTCTGGACATTTTGAATCTGGACGACGTCGGCAAATCCTCTGAGTTTTTCCTCCACGGCGACATCTATCAGGACCGTCTTTACCACGTGCAGCGCATCAGCATCACCTATATCGCGCTGAATGAATCCGTCAGGCCGCTGAACAACGCGCGCGTCCGACAGGCGTTTCAGCTCGGGCTGAACCGGGCGGTCCTGCTCGACGCGGCCTACGGCGGACGCGGTCTGCTCGAAAACGGGATCATGCCGCACGGCCTGTACGGCTTCAATCCCGATCTCCCGGAGATCCCGTTCGCGCCCGAGGACGCGCGGGCGCTGCTCGCGGAGGCGGGTTATCCCAACGGCTTCGACCTCACGTTCAGCGTCAGCTCCGCGTCGTCTTTGAGCGAGATGGCGCTGATCCGGGCGGCGGTCTCCATGTGGGAGGAGCTCGGCGTGCGCGTGACCGTCGAGGTCCTGCCCGACAGCGAGTTCATGCGTCTGCGCAAGAGCGGTTCCCTCTCGTGCTATTCGGCCACCTGGACCGCGGACTTCAACGACCCGGACAATTTCTTCTATACCTTCTTCGGCGACGCGGACAACACGCGCTATCGCAGCCTCTGCTATCCGCGCGGGGAGATCATGGAGCGGGTGCGCCTTGCCCGCACGATCGCGGACCCCGCGGCGCGCATCCGGGAATATCGCGAGCTGGAAGAAATCATCGTCCAGGAGGACGCGGCGTGGATCCCGCTGTTCTCCAGACAGTACTATTATGTATGTTCAACGCGGCTTGACGGGATCTGTTCCTCGTGGAACGGCTCGGTCAAGAACAAGTACCGCGAGATGTCCGTCAGCTGATCGCCATTCGATTGGGGAGCAATCAAGATGCATTCGATCCGTTTCAAAATTACAGCGATTACCGTCGGCGTGATCCTCGCAATCCTGCTGACGATCTTCTGCTTGTGCTACTCCTCCGTCAAGGAGGAATCCGACCGCCAGTCGGTGGAGATGATGCAGTTGATCGGGCAGGACACGCAGAACACGCTCGACGAGTATTTCGTGAGCATCGAGCAGTCCGTCGGTATGGCGGCCAACGAGGCGATCGACTCGCTGGACAGCGTCGTGCTGGTGGAGTGCGGCGCCGTGGGCAGCCAGGCAGGGCGGGCGAAACGGACGCCGGAGCAGACCGCCCGGCTCGACGCCTACCTGGCGGAGCATTGCGCCCTGATCCAGAAGATCTTCGAGAATGTCGCGAGCCACACGCACGGCATCAACACCTATTACTACTGCATCAGCCCGGAGATCAGTGAGACGGAGCATGGCTTCTTCTATTCCCGCGTCGGAAAGGCGGGCTTTGTCGCCCAGGAGCCTTTGGACGCGCGCACCCTTGATCCGAACGATATCGAGCACACGACCTGGTACTACACGCCGATCCAGCGCGGCCGTCCCTCCTGGGTCGGTCCCTATACGTCGCACTTCCTGGGCGAGATGTGGACCTGCTCCTATCTTGTACCCATCTACAACGCGGGCACGCTGATCGGCGTGCTGGGCATGGACATTCCGCTGGACACGCTGGTTGCGCAGGTCGAGCCGATCCGGGTCTACAAGACCGGCTTTGCCAGCCTGTGTGATGTGGACGGGCGCGTGTACTATCACCCCACGCTGCCCCTGGGCACCCTGCCGGAGCTGACAAAGGTCTCGGTCTCCCGCGAGCTGCTCCACGACGATACCAGCGGCGACAC
>CADCLH010000077.1 GCA_902802215.1 Oscillospiraceae bacterium | reverse complement strand
GGAGGAGGGCTACGAGGTCGTGCTGGTCAACTCCAACCCCGCGACCATCATGACCGACACCTCCATCGCCGACAAGGTCTACATGGAGCCGCTGACGCTCGACTACATCGCCAAGATCCTGCGCTACGAGCGGCCGGACGCCATCGTCCCCGGCATCGGCGGGCAGACGGGTCTGAACCTCGCCATGCAGCTCGAGCGCAAGGGCATCCTGCGCGAGTGCGGGGTCAGGCTGCTCGGCACCAGCAGTGAGAGCATCGAGCGCGCCGAGGACCGCGAACTGTTCAAGGAGATGTGCCAGTCCATCGGCGAGCCGGTCATCCCCTCGGAGATCACCTATGATCTCGAGCAGGCCCGGCAGGCAGCGGAGCGCATCGGCTACCCGGTCGTGCTGCGCCCGGCCTTTACGCTCGGCGGCACCGGCGGCGGCTTCGCCGACAACGAGGCGGAGCTCCTCGAAATCGGCACCAACGCCTTCCGCCTCTCCCCGGTCCACGAGGTGCTGGTCGAAAAGAGCGTCAAGGGCTTCAAGGAAGAGCGTCAAGGGCTTCAAGGAGATCGAGTTCGAGGTCATGCGCGACTCCAACGACACCGCGATCACGATCTGCGGCATGGAGAACGTCGACCCCGTCGGCGTACACACCGGCGACTCCATCGTCGTGGCGCCCATCCTCTCGCTCAATGACCACGACCTCAAAATGCTCAACGACAGCGCCATCAAGATCATCCGCGAGCTGAAGATCGAGGGCGGCTGCAACGTGCAGTTCGCGCTCGACCCCGAGAGCAGCCGCTACTATCTGATCGAGGTCAACCCCCGCGTCTCCCGCTCCTCGGCTCTGGCCTCCAAGGCCAGCGGCTACCCCATCGCCCGCGTGACCGCCAAGATCGCCATGGGCATGGCGCTTGAGGAGATCCCTGTCGCGGGCGGCACCGCCGCCATCGAGCCGCGGCTGGACTACTTTGTTGCCAAGTTCCCGCGCTTCCCCTTCGACAAGTTCCCCGACGCCCCGAATACGCTCGGCACCCAGATGAAGGCCACCGGCGAGGTCATGGGCATCGGCTCGACGCTGGAGGAGTGCTTCCTCAAATCCGTCCGCTCGCTGGAAACCGGCGTTTGCCACCTCTACAGCCCGAAGTTCGATCCCATGGGCGACGACGAGCTGCTGACCTACATCTCCGTATTCCGCGACGACAACATCTTCGCCGTCACCGAGCTGCTGCGCCGCGGCTGCGCGGTGGAAAAGCTGCACGAGGTCACCGGCATCACGGAGCTGTTTCTCGAGTCGCTTCAAAAGATCGTGGCGATGGAGCGGGAGCTCATGGGGCACGTCAACTCCGTCCGCGTCCTTGCCGAAGCCAAGAAAATGGGCTTTTCGGACAAATACATCGCCTCCCTCTGGAACCTCAGCGAGGCGGAGATCTACGAAAAGCGCAAAAAGCACGGTATCGTGCCGGTCTTCCGCATGGTCGACACCCTGCACACCGGTAAGTATATCGCCTATCTCTACTCCTCCTACAGCGGGGAGAACGACTCCCGGCTCACGGAGAAGAAAAAGATCCTCGTGCTCGGCGCGGGACCGATCCGCATCGGCCAGGGCGTGGAGTTCGACTACTCCACGGTCCACGCCGTGCAGACGATCAAGCGCAGCGGCTATGAGGCCATCATCGTCAACAACAACCCCGAGACCGTCTCGACCGACTACACGACCGCGGACAAGCTCTACTTCGAGCCGCTGACCGTCGAGGACGTCATGGCCATCGTCGACTTTGAAAAGCCCGCGGGCGTGATCGCATCCCTGGGCGGACAGACCGCCATCAACCTCGCCCAGCCGCTGATGGACCGGGGCGTGAAGCTCATCGGCACCGACTGCGCCGCCATCGAGCGCGCCGAGAACCGCGACAGCTTTGAGAAGGTCCTGCTCGAGCTGGACATCCCGCAGCCGCCCGGAGCCGCCGTCACCTCCATCGAGGACGGCGTCAGGGCCGCGGCCGGGATCGGCTATCCCGTGCTCGTGCGGCCGAGCTTCGTGCTCGGCGGGCGCGCCATGGAGATCGTCGCCAACGAGGAGATGCTGCGCCACTACCTGAAAACCGCCGTGGAGATCGACGCGGACAAGCCCGTGCTCGTCGACAAGTACATCCTCGGCAAGGAGGTTGAGGTCGACGCCATCTGCGACGGGCGCGACGTCTTCGTCCCCGGCATCATGGAGCTCGTGGAGCGCACGGGCGTGCACTCGGGCGACTCCATCAGCGTGTATCCGACGGTATCGATCTCCAACCGGGTCAAGGGCATCATCCTCCAGTACGCCAAGAAGCTCGGGCTCGGCATCGGCATTGTGGGCCTGTACAACATCCAGTTCATCGTGGACCGCAGCGAGCAGGTCTACATCATCGAGGTCAACCCCCGCTCCTCCCGCACGGTCCCCTTCCTGTCGAAGGCCACCGGCTGGTCGCTGGCGGATATTGCCACCGAAGTCATCCTCGGCAAGAGCTTAAAGGAGCAGGGCATCTTCGATCTCTACCCCGAGGAGAAAAAGCGCCACTACGTCAAGGTCCCGGTCTTCTCCTGGAACAAGATCAAGGGACTGGACGCCTATCTCTCGCCGGAGATGAAGTCCACCGGGGAGGCCATCGGCTACGACGACCGCCTGCCGCGCGCCATGTACAAGGCCCTCCAGGCCTCGGGCATGAAGCTTCTGAACTACGGCACGGTCTTTGTGACGCTGGCCGACGAGGACAAGGCCGAGGCCCTGCCGCTGGTGCGCCGTTTCTACGACATGGGCTTCAACATCGAGGCCACCGCGGGCACCGCCGCTTTCCTCAAACAGCACGGCATCCGCACCCGCGTGCGCAAAAAGATCAGCGAGGGCAGCGAAGAGATCCTCGACTCCATCCGCGCGGGCTACGTCTCGTATATCATCAACACCCGCGGTTTGCAGCGAGGCAGGCACTTTGAGGACGGCGTCACCATCCGGCGCAGCGCCGCCGAGAACAACGTGACCATCTTCACCTCCCTCGACACCGTGCGCGTCCTGCTGGACGTGCTGGAAGAGACCACCATCACCGTCTCCACCATCGACGCATGAAACAGAGTAAATATATTGTAAAAGAGAATACGCCCCTGTCGCCGCGCATGAGCCGTCTGCGCCTGCTCGGCGACAGCAGCGCCATCACACGGCCCGGACAGTTCGTGTCCCTCGCGCTGCCCGGCTTCTTCCTCCGCCGCCCCTTCTCGGTCTGCGATTGGGACGCCTCGGGCGTACAGCTCGTCTATGAGCAGGTCGGCAAAGGCACCGGGGCCATGCGCGCGCTGAAGGAGGGCGACACGCTCGACGTGCTGACGGGGCTCGGCAACGGCTTTGACCTCGACCGCGCGGGGGCTTCTCCCCTGCTCGTCGGCGGCGGCAGCGGCGTCTCGCCGATGCTGGGCCTTGCGCGCCGCCTGCTGGTGCGGGGGGTGAAGCCGACCGTGGTCCTCGGCTTCGCCAGCCGGGACGAGGTCATTCTGCGGGAGGACTTCCGCCTGCTCGGCGTCACGCCGCTGTTCACCACCGCCGACGGCAGCTTCGGCCTGCGCGGGCTCGTGACGGACGCGTTAGCCGGTTTGGAGCCGAGCTTCTTCTACGCCTGCGGGCCGGTGGCTATGCTCCGCGCGGTCGCGGAAAAATGCGAAGCGGACGGACAGCTGAGCTTTGACGCCCGCATGGGCTGCGGCTTCGGCGTGTGTATGGGCTGTACCCGCATGACGCAAAGCGGTCCCAAGCGGGTCTGCCGGGACGGCCCCGTGTTCGACAAGGAGGAGATCGTATGGGAAGACTGAGCGTTACGCTCTGCGGCGTCGAGCTTTCCAATCCCGTGATCCCCGCCTCCGGCACCTTCGGCTACGGGCACGAGTTCGCGGAGCTTTTCGATCTCGACCGCCTCGGTACCTTCTCCTTCAAGGGTACGACGGCAAAGCCCCGCTTCGGGAACCCCGCCCCGCGCATCGCGGAGGCGAGCGCCGGGATGCTCAACGCGGTCGGGCTCCAAAACCCGGGCGTGGACGCGGTGATCGCGCAGGAGCTGCCGAAGCTTGCGAAGGTCTTTCACAAGCCGGTCATCGCAAACGTCAGCGGCTTTTCCGTTGAAGAATACGCCTCGGTCTGCGCGAAGCTCGACGCGTGCCCCCAGGTCGGCTGGCTCGAAGTCAACGTGAGCTGTCCGAACGTCCACGGCGGCGGTATGAGCTTCGGCACCGATCCCGCCGCGGCGGCGGAGGTGACAAGGGCCGTGAAGGCCGTCGCGGCAAAGCCCGTCATCGTGAAGCTCTCGCCCAACGTGACCGATATCGTTTCGATCGCCCGCGCCTGCGAGGACGCCGGGGCCGACGCATTGAGCCTCATCAACACGGTGCTCGCCATGCGCATCGACCTCAAAACCCGGCGTCCCGTCCTCGCCAACGTCACCGGCGGCCTGTCCGGCCCCGCGATTTTCCCGCTCGCCCTGCGCATGGTGTGGCAGGTCTCGCAGGCGGTGAAAGTCCCCGTGATCGGCGTCGGCGGCGTGCAGAGCGCCGAGGACGCGGTCGAAATGATGCTGGCCGGCGCGACGGCCGTACAGGTCGGCGCCGCCAATTTGGTCGATCCCCGCACCTGTCTTGCAATTATCGACGAGCTCCCCGCGGTCCTCGACCGCATGGGAGTGCAGAATATCACCGAAATCATAGGAGGAGCCCATGGCTAAAGACGTGATCGTCGCCTGCGATTTCCCCGGCGCCGACGAAACCCTCGCTTTTCTCGACCGCTTTCAAACGGAAAAGCCCTTTGTCAAGATCGGCATGGAGCTGTTCTACGCCGAAGGGCCGCAGATCGTGCGGCATATCAAGGCGCGCGGCCACCGGATCTTTCTCGATCTCAAGCTGCACGACATTCCCAACACCGTGAAAAAGGCCATGCGCTCGCTCTCCGCGCTGGACGTCGACATCGTCAACCTCCACGCGGCCGGGACAAGGGCCATGATGACGGCGGCGCTCGAGGGCCTGACCCGTCCGGACGGGACGCGCCCGCTGCTCATCGCCGTCACCCAGCTGACCAGCACCGACCAGCAGGCGCTGCGGGACGAGCTTTTGATCGACCGGCCGATGGACGAGGTCGTGATGGCTTACGCGAAGAACGCATCCGACGCCGGACTCGACGGCGTGGTCTGCTCCCCGCTGGAGGCGGGCAAGGTCCACGCGCTCTGCGGCGGCGGCTTTCTCACCGTGACGCCGGGCGTGCGCTTTGCCGGGGGCGAGCGCGGCGACCAGAAGCGCGTCACCACCCCGGCGCAGGCGCGCGAGCTCGGCTCGGACTACATCGTCGTGGGCCGTCCGATCACGCAGGCCGACGACCCGGTCGCAGCCTATCGTCAATGTGTAAAGGAGTTTCTGGGATGACAGACATTCAGATCGCAAAGGACCTGTTGAAGATCGGAGCCGTGTTCTTCCGTCCGGATGAGCCCTTTGTCTGGGCCAGCGGGATCAAGAGCCCGGTCTACTGCGACAACCGCCTGACCCTCTCCTGCCCCGAGGTCCGCACCGATATTGAGACCGGGCTTGCGGAGCTGGTCGGGACATACTACCCGGAGGCCGAGAGCCTGATGGGCACCTCGACCGCGGGGATCGCCCACGCCGCCATCGTCGGCCACCTGCTGAACCTGCCGATGGGCTATGTCCGCTCCGGCGCGAAGGACCACGGGCGCAGGAATCAGATCGAGGGGCGGCTGGAGCCCGGTCAGAAAACCGTGGTGGTGGAGGACCTGATTTCCACCGGTGGAAGCGTCTTAGAAGTGGTGAACGTCCTCCGGGAAGTCGGGGCAGACGTCCTTGGTGTGGTGAGCATCTTCACCTACGGGATGCGAAAGGGCATCGAACGCCTCGCTGCGGCAAACGTCGAAAACCACAGCCTGTGCTGCTTTGACGTCGTCGCCAAGGTCGCCGCCCAGCAGGGCTATATCCGGCCGGAGGATGTGCAGAGGCTTCTCGCCTTCCGCGACGATCCCGCGGACGAGAGCTGGATCGGAGGGCGGACATGAGACATTTAATTGACATTCTCGACCTGAGCGTCGAGGAGATCGCGGAGCTGATGGACGTCGCCTCCGACATCATCGAAAACCCCGGCAGCTACAGCGAGGCCTGCCGCGGAAAAAAGCTCGCCACGCTGTTCTTCGAGCCCTCCACCCGCACGCGCCTGAGCTTTGAGGCCGCCATGTACGAGCTCGGCGGCCATGTGATCGGCTTTTCCGAGGCGCAGAGCTCCTCCGCCTCCAAGGGCGAGAGCGTCGCGGACACGGCAAAGGTCATCTCCTGCTACGCCGACATCATCGCCATGCGCCATCCGAAGGAGGGCGCGCCGCTGGTCGCGGCGATGAACGCCTCCATCCCGGTCATCAACGCGGGCGACGGCGGGCACAACCACCCCACGCAGACCCTGGCCGACCTCTTTACGATCCGGCGGGAGAAGGGGCGGCTCGACCACCTGACCGTGGGCCTCTGCGGCGATCTGAAGTTCGGCCGCACGGTCCACTCCCTCATCACCGCGCTCAGCCGCTACGAGGGGCTGAGGTTCGTGCTCATCTCCCCCGAGGAACTGAAGCTGCCGAGCTATGTGAAAAAGGAAGTGCTCAAGGCGCGGGACATCCCCTATGTGCAGACCACCGATCTCGAGGGCTCGCTGCCGGAGCTCGACATCCTCTACATGACCCGCGTCCAGCGCGAGCGCTTCTTCAACGAGGAGGATTACCTGCGGCTCAAGGACAGCTACATCCTGACGAAGGACAGGCTGCGGGATGCGCGCGAAGACCTCTCCATCCTCCACCCGCTGCCGCGCGTCAACGAGATCAGCGTGGCGATCGACGACGACCCCCGGGCCTGCTACTTCAAGCAGGTGCTCTACGGCAAGTACATGCGCATGGCGCTGATCCTCAAGCTCTTGAAGGAGGCGGGAAGACTGTGAACATCGACGCAATCCAGAACGGCATCGTCATCGACCACATCACCGCGGGCCGCGGGATGAAGCTCTACGAGCTGCTGGGCCTCGAGGCGCTCGACTGCTCGGTGGCGATCATCAAGAACGTCCACAGCGAAAAGCGCGGCAAAAAGGACATCATCAAGATCGACGCCGACATCCCCGTCGACCTCGACGTGCTCGGGTATGTGGACCCGGGCGTCAGCGTCAACACCATACGAAACGGCGTGCTCGTCGAGAAGCGCCGCATCGAGATGCCCGGGACCCTCACCAACGTCATCTTCTGCAAAAACCCCCGCTGCATCTGCTCCACCGAACAGGAGCTGAAGCACGTGTTCAAGCTCACCGACCGGAAAAACAAGGTCTACCGCTGTCTCTACTGCGAAACCAAAGCGAATTGATATAAGATAGGGAGGAATACCATGGCCGTCATCATCAACGAACCCTGCCATACCTTTAACGAGTATCTGCTCATCCCCGGCTACACGCCCATCAGCTGCCGCTCCGCAAACGTCAGTCTCCGGACCCCGCTCGTCAAGTTCCGCAAGGGCGAGCAGTCCCCTCTCACCATGAACATCCCCATGGTCTCCGCGATCATGCAGTCCGTCTCCGGAGACCGCCTCGCCGTCGCGCTGGCGACCGAGGGCGGCGTCAGCTTCATCTACGGCTCCCAGAGCGTGGAGGACGAGGCCGCCATGGTCCGCCGGGCCAAGAGCTACAAGGCCGGCTTCGTGAGAAGCGACTCCAACCTCGGCCCCGGCAGCTGCCTGCGCGACGTGCTCGCGCTCAAGGAGCGGACCGGCCACTCCACGATCGCCGTCACCGAGGACGGCACCCCCGACGGGAAGCTCGTCGGCGTGGTCACCAGCCGCGACTACCGCGTCAGCCGCATGGACCCCGACACCCCGGTCGTGAGCTTCATGACCCCGTTTGAAAAGCTCGTCTGGGCCAAGGAGGGCACCACGCTCAAGGAGGCCAACGACATCATCTGGGATCACAAGCTCAACTCCCTGCCCATCATCGACGAGGCCGGACGCCTGTGCTATTTCGTCTTCCGCAAGGACTACGAAAGCCACAAGCAGAACCCCAACGAGCTGCTCGACGCGCACAAGCGCTACGTGGTCGGCGCGGGCATCAACACCCGCGACTACGAGGAGCGCGTTCCCGCCCTGCTGGAGGCGGGCGCGGACGTGCTGTGCATCGACTCCTCCGAGGGCCACAACGACTGGCAGCGCTTCACCCTCGGCTGGATCCGCGAGAAATACGGCGACAGCGTCAAGGTCGGCGCGGGCAACGTGGTGGACGCGGCGGGCTTCCGCTTCCTCGCCGAGTGCGGCGCGGACTTCGTCAAGGTCGGCATCGGCGGCGGCTCCATCTGCATCACCCGCGAGACCAAGGGCATCGGCCGCGGTCAGGCCACGGCGCTGATCGACGTCTGCGCCGAGCGCGACCGCTACTTTGAGGAGACCGGCGTCTACGTCCCGGTCTGCTCGGACGGCGGCATCGTCTACGACCACCACATCACGCTGGCCCTGGCCATGGGCGCGGACTTCGTCATGCTGGGCCGCTACTTCGCCCGCTTCGACGAGAGCCCCACGAACAAGGTCAACATCGGCGGCACCTACTACAAGGAGTACTGGGGCGAGGGCTCGGCCCGCGCGCGCAACTGGCAGCGCTACGACATGGGCGGCGACAAGAAGCTCAGCTTCGAGGAGGGCGTGGATTCCTACGTTCCCTACGCCGGTTCCCTCAAGGACAACGTCGCGCTGACGCTCAGCAAGGTCCGCCACGCCATGTGCAACTGCGGCGCCATGTCCATCCCCGAGCTTCAGGAGAAGGCCGTGCTGACGCTCGTCTCCCCGACCTCCATCGTCGAGGGCGGCGCGCACGACGTCATCCAGAAGGACACCTCCCCCACGATCAAGTAAGGGGGGCGCAGGGATGAAAAAAGTCGGGATCGTCATGGGCAGCGACAGCGACCTGCCCGTGATCGAAAAGGCCGTCAAGGTCCTGCGCGAGCTGGACATCCCCTTCGAGGCGCACGTCTACTCCGCCCACCGCACCCCCGATGAGGCGCGCGAATTCGCCGCGGGCGCGCGCGAGGCAGGCTTCGGCGTGATCCTCGCCGCGGCGGGCATGGCCGCGCATCTGGCCGGGGCCATCGCCGCCAACACCACCCTGCCCGTGATCGGCATCCCCTGCAGGGGCCCCGCGCTGGACGGGCTGGACGCGCT
>CADCLH010000076.1 GCA_902802215.1 Oscillospiraceae bacterium | reverse complement strand
CGTCGATATCGACTGGCTGCCCGTCAACGAGTGCTACCGCGTCGCCCTGCCGAACTCCGGCATCGACAAGATCCTGCACCACGACTACGACGACAGCTATACCACCGTCGCCAAGGAGATCGACGAGGTCTGCCCCGGCACCTACGACAAGGTGCACGAGCTGATGCTCCTGTGCCGCCGCGTGTACGACAGCATGAACTATCTCTCCGTCCACCCGATGAGCAAGGTGCAGATGCTTCTCAAGCACCCCGACTTTGTCAAGACCGTCGGCTATACCGCGACCGAGGTCATCAACACCTTCGACCTGCCCAAGAAGGCCGTCGAGATGCTGACGCCCTACTGGATCTATGTCGGCAACCGCATGGACGACCTGCCCTTCACCATCTACGCCTTCCTCATGGCCGACTACTTCACCGGCAGCTACGTCTGCCGGGGCTTCAGCCACGAGATGAGCATGAAGCTCCAGGCCAAGTGCGAGGAAAACGGCGCCCAGTACGAGTTCAATCAGGAGGTCGAGAAGATCCTGGTCAAGGACGGCAAGGTCACCGGCGTGCGCACCGCGCGCGGCGACGAGATCCACTGCGACTACGTGATCTCCGGCCCCTATCCCAACCGGGTCTACACCCAGATGATCGAGCCGCTGAGCGAGGTGCCCGTCGGCGCGATCAAGATGATCAACAACCGCAAGCTCTCCGTGGTCCCCGTGTCCGTCATCATGGTCATCGAGGGCACGCCCGAGGAAAACGGCATCACCAACTACTCCACCTTCTCCGGCTCCACGATGGACACCAACAAGATCTGGGAGAACTACTCCAACATCACCGAGCCCTACAACTACATCACCACGATCTGCCTCAACTACGCCAATCCCACGCTGCCGCAGGGCTACACCCAGCTGTCCATCACGGCGCTGGTGCCGTCCAAGCCCTTTGAGAGCGTCAAGGAGGACGAGTATTTCGATCTCAAGCGCCGCCTCGCCAATGAGATGATCGAGGAGTGCATCAAGATCACCAAGGTAGACTTCCGCCCGCGCATCACCGAGATCGAGGTCACCACGCCCATGTCGGTCGCCCACTATGTCGGCGCCTGGAAGGGCAACATCTACGGCTACCTCCACTCCATGGAGGACCACGCGGTGGCGAGACTGCAGATGAAGGAGAAGGACCACTTCATCGAGGGTCTGGAGTTTGCCGGGGCCCACGGCATGTCCGGCGACGGCATGGGCCCGCAGATCACCAACGGCCGCGCGGCCGCCAAGGGCGTCAAGGAAGATATGGAGAAGAAAAAGGAGGCAGCGAAGAAATGAGCATCAAAGTCAAGGACTTTCTGAAGGACATCGGCGGCGCCTCCCGCGTCACCAAGCTCAGAGAGGAAAACTTCGCCAAGGGCTCTCCGATCCCCGATCCCAAGGACCCCATCCGTGAGGTCGCGGACCTGCTGCATCCGAAACACATGGTCTTCCGGGTCGTGTCGATCCGCGAGGCGTCCCCGACCTCCCGCGTGTTCCGCTTCGAGTCCACCGACGGGCACATTCCCCCGTTCCAGAGCGGCCAGTACGTCAACTTCCGCCTGAAGATCGGCGACAGCGTGCTTTCAAGGCCCTACACCATCTCTTCTGCGCCGTTTGAGGCGAGAGGGGAGCACCCCTTCTTCGAGATCACCGTGCGCCGCAACGTGCCCTATTTCGTCCCCGACTACCTCTTTGAAAACGTGAAGATCGGCGACATCCTCGAGGGCGCGCTGCCCTTCGGCTTCTTCTACTGGGAGCCCCTGCGCGACTCGAAGGAGCTCGTGGCGCTGGCCGGCGGCTCGGGCATCACGCCCTTCCACTCCATGGCCAAGGAGATCGCTTACGGCAAGATGAAGGGCTGCAAACTCACGATCCTCTACGGCTCGGTCAAGGCCAACGACATCGTGCTCAAGAAGGAGCTCGACGAGCTCGAGGCCGCCTGCCCCGACGTCAAGGTCGTCCACGTCCTGTCCGATGAGCCCGACTGGGAGGGCGAGAAGGGCTTCATCACCCGCGAGATCATCGAGAAGTACTCGACCCCGGACTGCACCTACATGTTCTGCGGCCCGCTGCCGATGTTCCGCTTCGTCAAGAAGGCGCTCGATGACATGGGCGTGCCCGTCCGCCGCTTCCGCCACGACGTGGTCAACAACCCGGCCGACATCTCCACGCTCCCCGGCTACCCCAAGGGCACCGAGACCAAGACCTTCAAAATCACGGTCGTGCGCGGCATCCATGAGGACGTGATCGACGCGAAGGCCTCTGAGCCCGTGGCTGTCGCCCTCGAGCGCGCGGGTATCCCCATCGACACCCACTGCCGCAACGGCGAGTGCGGCTTCTGCCGCAGCCATCTGCTCTCGGGCGAGATCTTCGTCTCCCCGATCGGCGACGGCAGACGCGAGATGGACAAGGAGATGGGCTGGTTCCACGCCTGCTCCTCCTGGCCGCTGAGCGATCTGAAGATCAAGATACCGATTATGTAAAGAACAATATGTAAACATCATTATGTAAACAAAACCCCGTGTCACAAGACACGGGGTTTTGTTTATGGGCTGCTTTTTCAGCCCCGTACGGCCTCCTGAAGCTTTTCGGCAAGGTCGCGCAGCTCTTCGGGGCGGAGCTTCAACACCTCGCGGTCGAAGGTAAAGAGGCCGTTGGTCTCGTCCTCCACGTCGGAGACCTGGGTATACACCGCGCCGCAGAGGCCCTTGCGCACCAGCGGGGGCAGCGCCTCGCCGTAGAGCCTGCGCAGGGCGGCGACCAGGCGCTCGCGCGTCGGATAGATGCGGTAGCCGTAGGTTTTGCGCAGGTTGAAGCTGTGGGAGGGGTCTTTCCAGACATAGCCGCCGAACTCGCTGAGAAGCTGAGGCAGGGGCTCCTTTCCGAGACGCAGCTTCCCGAAATAGATGTGCAGGCTGTCCACGTCGCTGAGGCTCTGATGGAACCAGCCGGAGGTCGAGTCGATGAAGCGGTCGGGATCGAGCGCCTTGAGGCGGCGGTAGGCGTCGTCCGCGCAGAACTGGCCCCAGCCCTCGTTGAAGATCGTCCACAGGCAGATGCAGGGGTGGTTGGAGAGGGAGCGGACCGTCCGCTCCATCGCGTCGAGAAAGACCGCGCGCGTCTCCGGATCGGGGTTGAGCTTCAAGTCGGAGAGCTTTCCCATCCGCAGCGTCGGCAGGATCGTGTCGCGCAGGAAGCGGTAGACGCCGTTGTTGACCATGTCCTGAAACACGATCATCCCGAGGCGGTCGCAGTCATAATAGAACTGCTCGGGCTCGAGCTTGATGTGCTTGCGCAGGGTGTTGAAGCCGAGCGACTTCATGGCGAGGATGTCTTTTTCGTACAGCTCCGGCGCGGCGGGGGTGTAGAGCCCGTCGCTCCAGTAGCCCTGATCCAGCAGGGCGTTGAAGAAATACGGCCTGCCGTTGAGGCACAGCCGCCGGACGCCGCCGACGGTCTCCACGCTCAGCGTGCGCAGCGCGAAGTAGGATTCGACCGCGTCCTCGCCGCTTTTGAGGGTGAAGCGGTAGAGATGCGGGTCCTCCGGGCTCCACAGATGCGGGTCTATGAGCGTGATGCGCGCCCGGCCGTCCCGCAGCGGATAGTCCTGCCCGTCGAGGGTGACGACGCCGTCGCCCACGCCCTCGGCTGTGAGCTCGCAGAAGTCTGCGCCGCAGCGCAGACGCAGGCTTTTGACATATGCTTCCGGCACGGGCTCGATCCACACGGTCTGCCAGATGCCGGAGCAGGGGGTATACCACATGCCGCCGCGCTTTTTGCTCTGCTTGCCGAGCGGGTGGCGCGGCGAAAGGTCGTTGACGGCCGTGACCGTCAGCTCGTTTTCCCCCTCGCGCAGCGCGTCGGTGATATCCGCCGAGAAGGGGAGATAGCCGTTTAAGTGCCGGCAGACCTCCTTCCCGTTGACCGAGACCGCGGCCTCGCGTCCCACCGCGCCGAAGTGCAGCAGCACGCGCCTGCCGCGCCAGCTTTCGGGCACGGCGAACAAACGGCGGTAGCGCAGCCCCTCGCCGGGCTCCGGCGGCTGTTCGACGCCGGACAGCAGGCTTTCGGGACAGAAGGGCACGCGGATGCGGGTTTGACGCCCGCCGAAGCGCAGCTCCCAGTCCCCGTTGAGACACAGCCACTCCTTCCGCGCCAGCTGCGGGCGTGGATAGCGCTCCCACGGGACGGCGGGCAGCGTCCGCCCCTCGCGGGTATAAAGCCGCTGAAAGGCGGCCTGCTTGTTTTCACTCATGGAAGATCCCTCCAATCCTCTTCATCAACAGTATACCGCATCCTTCGGTCGCCGTCAAAAGCAAGCTGCGTCCGCGCGGCTTTTGGGATTTCTGCACAAATCCCGGACCTGTTTTTTTACGTTTCGACGCTCCCGCGCGGGCGCTTCTTTTGCGGGAAACCGCTTTTCAAGCGCCGGACGGACTGATATAATATGATAAGAAACCAAGCGATTCTTAAACGGATTTCCGTTTGCAGAGAGGAGGAACCATATGCCCGAATACAACAAGCTCACACCGGAGACGGCCGGGAAACTGCGCGCCATTGTCGGCGAGCGGCGTTTCTTCAGCGGGGATGCGGTCAAGGAGGACTATTCCCACGATGAGATGCCCATCTACGGCAGGGCCATGCCCGAGGCGGTGTGCCTCGTCGAGAGCACCGAAGAGGTGTCCGAGATCATGAAGCTCTGCTCTTCCGAGCGCATCCCCGTCACGGTCCGCGGCGCCGGCACCGGTCTGGTCGGCGGCTGCGTGCCGATCTGCGGGGGCATTGTCCTGTCCACGGAGAAGATGAACAAGATCCTCTCCTACGACATGAAAAACCTCGTCGTGCACACCCAGCCCGGCGTCCTGCTGTGCGACCTCGCGGCGGACGCGCTGGCCCACGGCCTGATGTACCCGCCCGATCCCGGCGAGAAGACCGCCACCGTCGGCGGCAACGTCAGCACCAACGCGGGCGGCATGCGCGCGGTCAAGTACGGCGTCACGCGCGACTACGTGCTCGCCATGACGGTCGTGCTGCCGGACGGCCGGATCATGAAGCTCGGCAAGACGGTCTGCAAGACCAGCTCGGGCTACAGCCTGCTGCACCTGATGGTCGGGTCCGAGGGCACGCTCGGCATCATCACGGAGCTGACGCTCAAGCTCGTGCCCAAGCCCCTGATGGACGTCAGCCTCATCCTGCCCTTTGCGGATATCGCCGCCGCCATCGCCTCGGTCCCGTCGATCAAGCTGGCAAACCTCGATCCCCAGTCCATCGAGTTCATGGAGCGCGATATCGTCGACTCCTCGGCGGCCTTCACGGGCAACGCCGTCTTCCCGACGGTCGTCAACGGCAAGGAGGCCGGAGCATATATCCTCGTCACCCTCGTGGGCGACAGCGAGGCCCAGCTCACCGAAAAGATGGACCGCCTCGGCGCGGTGGCCGAGCAGGTCGGCGCCTACGACGTGCTGGTGGTCTGGACGGACAACCTCAAAAAGGACGTCTGGGCCGCGCGCAGCGCCTTCCTCACGGTCATTGAGGCCGAGACCCGGCTGCTCGACGAGATGGACGTCGTCGTCCCGGTCGACCGCATCGCGGAATTTCTGGTCTACACCCACGACGAGGCGGAGAAGCAGGGCGTGTATGTGCGCTCCTTCGGCCATGCGGGCGACGGCAACCTGCACATCTACTGCTGCTCCAACGATCTGGAGGAGGCCGAGTTCAAGCGCCGCGTCAAGCTGCTGATGGACGCCTGCTACGCCAAGTGCACCGAGTTCGAGGGCCAGGTCAGCGGCGAGCACTCGATCGGCCACGCCAAGAAGGAGTATCTGCGCGAGTCCGTGGGCGACACGGCCTACGGTCTGATGGGCGCGATCAAGGACGTGTTCGACCCCGGGCATATTCTCAACCCCGGCAAGGTCTGCCACACGGTCTGAGGAGGTGAGCGGAATGCTGAATATACTTGTCTGTGTCAAGCAGGTCCCCGACGTGAATCTGGTCAAGATCGACCCGGTCACGGGGAGCCTGATCCGCAAGGGCGTGCCCGCCATCCTCAACCCGCTGGACGCCAACGCCCTCGAGGCCGCCGTCCGCACGAAGGAGAAGTACGGCGGCACGGTCACCTGCATCACCATGGGCCCCGATCAGGCCGCGGAGGCCCTGCGCGAGTGTCTGGCCGCCGGCGCCGACCGGGCCATCCTCCTGTCGGACCGCGCCTTCGCCAACGCCGACACCCTCGCCACGAGCTATGTCATCGTCTCGGCCGCGAAGCTCTTCGGCAGCTTCGACCTCATCTTCTGCGGCAAGGAGTCGCTCGACGGCGCGACGGGGCAGATGGGCTCCCAGCTGGCCGAGCGCTTCGACGCGAGCCAGCTGAGCAGCATGTCCCTGCTGCTCTCGGTGGACGAGGAGGCCGGGACCGTCACGGCCGAGCGCGAGCTCGAAAAGGGCACGGAGACCGCCGAGGCCCGGATGCCCTGCCTGTTCACCGTGGAAAAGACCAACTACCGCCCGCGCATTCCCAACCTCAAAAGCTGGAAGGCCTCGCGCACGGCGGTCATCACGAAGCTCAGCTCCGCGAACATTCCGGGGCTCGACCCCGCGCAGATCGGCGACCCGGGCTCTCCCACGAAGGTGCCGCGCACCTATCCGCCCGTGGTGGGCGAATCCGGACACATGATCGACGAGGGCAGCACGGAGAAGAACGTCGACACGCTCTTTGAGCTGATCGCCGACGTGCTTTGAGAGGGGGAGACGCCATGAACAAGAACGATTATCGGGATATGTGGGTCTTCATCGAGCATGACGGACAGAGCATCCAGCCCGTCTCGCTCGAGCTGTGCTGCGAGATCCGGAAGATCGCGGACGCGGCGGGGGAGAAGCTCGTTGCCGTCGTGGTCGGGTCTCTGCCCGAGGCGGAGAAGGAGAAGCTTCTGGACTGCGGCGTGGACGTGATCCTGCACGTCGGCGGCACGGGCTACGGCTACTTCAACGTCGACGCCTACGCCAACCTCTTTACGGTGCTGTGCCGGAAGTACCTGCCCACCGCCGTCTTTGTCGGCGGCACGATCAACGGGCGCGACTTCGCGCCGCGCTTTGCCTGCCGCCTTCCGACCGGCTGCACCAGCGACGCCACCGAGCTCGTCTGGGACCCGAAGACCACGGACATCGAATTCATCGAGCCCGCCGTCGGCGGCAAGATGATGGCGGTCATCACCGTACCGGTCATGCGCCCGCAGGTGGGCACCATCCGGCCCGGTACCTTCAAGTACGCGCCGACCGGGAAACGCCCCTGCACGGTGATCGAGGAGATCGTCGACTTCCCGGAGGACGAGATCCGCACCCGCGTGCTGGATTTCAAGGCCGACGACTTCGACGAGAGCCTGAACATCGCCGACGCCGACGTCATCGTCTGCGTGGGCAACGCGGTGAAGGTGGACTCGCTGCCGAAGTACCGGGAGCTCGCGGCGCTGCTCGGCGGCAAGCTCGGCTGCACGAGGCCGGTGTTCGACCGGGGCGCGCTGCCCTTCAAGCTGGTCATCGGACAGAGCGGCGTGGTCGTCAAGCCGAAGCTCTGCCTGTCCTTCGGCGTCTCGGGCGCGGTCAACCACGTCACCGGCATGCAGGACTCCGGCTGCATCGTCGCGGTCAACAAGGACCCCGACGCCGCGATCTTCAAATACTGCGACTACGGCATCGTCGGCGATATGGACGAGGTCTGCGAGCAGATGCTGCGTCATCTGCGCCGCTGAGCATGAAAAGGAGGGGAGGGCATGACGCCGCGCATCGTCTGCTACGGCGACTCCAACACCTACGGCTACGACGGCTGCGACCCCTTCGGCGGGCGGCTCCCGGCCAATGCGCGCTGGGTGGACCTGCTGGGCGGCATGCTCGGCTGCGAGTGCCTCAACTGCGGCCTGAACGGACGCACGGTCCCGCATGTTCCCCGCACGGTCGAGGCCGATCTGGCCCTGCTCCGGCGGCATGCGCCCTGTACGCTCGTGATCGTGCTGCTCGGCACCAACGACCTGCTCACGGACACGGAGCCGGAGGAGACGGCGGAGCGTATGCGGCGCTTCCTTGCAAGGCTGAAAGAGACGCTGCCGGAGACCGCCGTTCTGCTCGTCGCTCCGCCGCCGGTCGAGGACTTCGGCGAGGGATACGCGTTTGCCTTCGAGGAACTGGCCGGACTCTATGCGGAGCATGCCGGAGAGCTCGGCGTCGGCTTTGTCGACACCGCCGGCTGGGGCGTTCAGACCGCGGGAGACGGCGTGCACTTCTCGGAGCGTGGCCACCGCATCTTCGCGGTGAAGATGGCGCAGACCGTCCGCGCGCTGCTCCTGAACCGGTGACGGATTACCGGTTGTCAAAAGGCTCGATTCGTGTTATGATATGACAAAAAAATCACTTCGGAGGGTTGAAGCATGGCTTGGAACTGGGATCGCGATTATCGGGAGGACAGCTATTCGCAAGCGCCCGCGGGCGACGCGGGGACCGGGATGGATGATTTTCTGGCGTCCGCAAGGAAGCTGACGGATCAGTTTCTGGAGCAGAGCCGCCTTCAGGCCGAAAAGATCCTGAAGGAGGCGAACGCACAGGCCGAGCAGATCGTGGCGGACGCGCGGCAGAAGGCCGACGAGCTCCTGCACGACGCGGAAAACCACGCCGAGGAGATCGGGCTTCAG
>CADCLH010000075.1:8047-17901 GCA_902802215.1 Oscillospiraceae bacterium | reverse complement strand
TGCCGCAAGGCAGAAGGGAGCATGTATGTACTGCACAAGAAAAATCACCGACGACCTGACCTGGGTAGGCGCGGACGATCGGCGTCTGGTCTGCTTTGAAGGCGTCTACGGCGTGCCCGACGGCGTCTCGTATAACTCCTATCTGCTTCTCGATGAGAAGACCGTCCTCTTCGACACGGTCGACAAGGCCGTGTACAGCGTCTTTCTGGAAAACGTCGCCCACACCCTGAACGGGCGCAAGCTGGATTACCTCGTGGTGCAGCATATGGAGCCCGACCATGCCGCCACGCAGGAGCTCCTGCTCAGCCGCTATCCCGAGTGCAAGATCGTCTGCAACGCCAAGGTCCAGACGATGATGAAGCAGTTTCTGGGCTGCGATCTCTCCGCGCGCACCGTTCTCGTGAAGGAGGGCGACACGCTCAACACCGGCAAGCATACCTTCACGTTCGTCATGGCGCCCATGGTCCACTGGCCCGAGGTCATGATGAGCTACGACCTGACCGACAAGATCTTCTTCTCCGCCGACGCCTTCGGCACCTTCGGCGCGCTCAACGGCCGCCTGTTCAACGACGAGACCGATTTCTTCGTCGAGGATCTGGACGAGGCGCGGCGCTACTACACCAACATCGTCGGCAAGTACGGCCCGCGCAGCCACTTCGGCGACTTCCTCGAGAAGTATCTCATGTGGTCCAGCTACACGCCCGAGGAAAAGAGCGTCATGCTGGCCTACGCCTCCGTCTACGGCCACACCGAGAACGCCGCCAACATCCTCGCCTGCATGCTCGCCGAGCGCGGCGTGCGCGTGCGCATGTACGATACCTCCGTGACCCCCGCCAGCTACATCGTCTCCGACGCCTTCCGCTGCAGCCACCTGGTCTTCGCCGCCACGACCTACAACGCCGGCGTGTTCGTGACGATGGAGGAGCTGCTGCACGACGTCGCCGCCCACAATCTCCAGAAGCGCAAGGTCGCCGTCATCGAGAACGGCTCCTGGGCGCCCACCAGCGGCAAGATCATGCGCGAGCTGCTCGCTCCGCTCAAGGGGATCGAGTTTATCGGCGAGAACATTACGCTCAAATCCGCGCTGGCCGAGGATCAGCTCGCACAGCTTGCGGAGCTGGCCGATCTGATCGCGGAGGAGATTCGAGGCTCCCGCCGCCGCTCCGGCCGAGCCCGCCGTCTTCACCCCCGAGGCCGTGGACAACAAGGTCTTCTCCAAGTTCTCCTACGGCGTGGAGGTCCTGACCACCCGCGTCGACGGCAAGGACTACGGCTGCATCATCAACACCGCCGGTCAGGTCGCGGCCGGCGATCCCAAGAAGATCACCATCTCCTGCATCAAGAAGAACTACACCTGCGACATGGTCGGCAAGGCCGGGCGCTTCAACATCTCCATCCTCACCGAGGACGCGCCCTACAGCCTCTTCCAGCGCTTCGGCTTCCAGAGCGGCCGCGACGTGGACAAGTTCGCCGATGTCGACTATGACGTCCGCATGTCCAACGGCATCCGCTACATCCCCACGTACACCAACGCCGTCCTCTCCTGCGAGGTCATCGACGTGAAGGATCTGGACACGCAGGTCCTGTACGTCGCCAACGTGGTCGAGGCGAAGGTCCTCTCGAGCGCGCCGTCCTGCACCTACGGCTACTACCACGCGCACATCAAGCCGAAGAAGAACCCCGCGCCCGAGCAGAAGGAGTGCTGGGTCTGCAAGGTCTGCGGCTATGTGTACGAGGGCGCCGAGATGCCCGACGACTTCACCTGCCCGCTGTGCAAGCACGGCAAGGAGGACTTCGAGCACGTCCTGCCCGACACCACGCCCAAGCAGAAGGGCTATATCTGCAAGATCTGCGGCCACTTCGAGCCCTGCGAGGGCGAGCTGCCCGCCGATTACACCTGCCCGATCTGCAAGCACGGCCGCGAGGACTTCGAGCCCGCGGAGCAGTAAACGAACCGCATAACAAACGACGCCGCCGGGGCTTTGCCCCGGCGGTGTACGTTTTTCCTGTGTTATCTCTTTTTCAGCACGACCTCGCCGGCGCGCTCGCCCGTATAGACGCCGTTTTCGACCGCAGCCTGTCCGTTGACATAGACGTGCACGATCCCCTCGGGTTTGAAATCCGGCTTCTTCTCGTCGACGCGGAGCTTATCGAGATCCAGCACCGTGAGATCGGCCTTGTACCCGGGTCTGAGGTAGCCGCGCTCCGGGATGCGGAAGCGGTCGGCCGTCGCGCCGGTCATCTTGCGCACGACCGTCTCGGCCGGGATGCCGTAGCGCTTTGCCAGCAGGAAGAACTGCGGGAAGGTCTGGAAGGCCGCGATGTTCTGCAATCCCTTCTCCTCCACCCAGGCGTCGGTCATGAAGACCGACAGCTCGTCCTCCATCAGACGGCGCACGATCTCCGCGCTGTAGTATTTGCCGAGGTAGATGCTGCCCGCCCGTCCGGAGAGATCGACGAGCTTGAGATACATGTCCAGATTCGACATGCCCTCCGCCGAAGCCAGCTCCGGGATGGTCCTGCCCTCGTATTCCGGGTGTTCGTCCGAAATGTAGGCCACGACCATGTCGTCCCAGTCGATGCCGAGCACCTTGCGGTACATGAGGATGGTGAGCTGAAGCTTGAAGCGGTTGACGGGCTTTCTGGCCTCCCCGGGGCTGAGCTGCGCGTACCACTCGGGGAACACCACGGTGATGACCGAAGCGCCGTAGTGGAAGGCGTAGTTGTCGTAGGCGATGGGATAGCCCTTTTTGCGCTCGCGGTAGAAGGTCGCGAGCATCTTGTCCACCAGCTTCCAGCTGCGCTGGCCGGTAAAGATCAGGTGGCTGTATTCGAGGCGGCAGCCGGACTTGTGCATGATATCCACCGCTTCGTCCAGGCCGAGCTCCAGATGGGACTTTTTCGTCAGCAGCGGGTAATCGGCGCTGACGATGGAGCAGGCGCGGGGGTGGATGGTGATGATGCCGTCGTACTTGGCGACCTCTTTGGCAAAGGCGAGGATCTCGTCCTCCTTCGCGTAGCGGCTGGGCTCGTACATAAAGCCGAAGGAGCCGCCGAACGCGCCGCCCTCCATCGCCTCGCGGACGTGGGCAAGCTCCCGCTCGATCTGCTCGGGCGTGAGCGGAGCGGGGTCGTAGCCCGCGATCCCCGCGCGTACCGAGCCCTGCCCGATCAGCGGCACGAGGTTGACGCAGAGCCTGCCCTTCGCGCGCTCCTTGAACTTGGCGAAGCTGCACGGCGCCTTCGCGTCGAAGAGGCCGCCGCCGATCTTGTCCCGGTAGAGCGTCTCAGGGTCGACCCCGAAGGGCGAAAAGCTGCAATTGCCGGTGATCTGGGTCGTGATGCCCTGTTCCAGAAACGGCTTGTAAAACTTCTCTGCATCCTCGCGGTCATAGAAGAAATCGTTGTGCGAGTGGGCGTCGATCAGGCCGGGGCAGACCGCGAGGCCGCCGACGTCCACTACTCGGTCGGCCTGCTGAGTGATCTCCGGTCCCACGGCGAGGATGCGGTCGTCCTCGATCAGCACGTCGCCCCGAAAGGGCTTTGCGCCGCTGCCGTCGTAGATCACGCCGTTTTGAAACAGGGTCTTCATAGGGATTGCCTCCTTGTGGTTTGGACTATTGCAGAAAGCGTAAATACTCGTCAAAGACGTTGAACAGCATGTCGCCCGAGCAGACGGGCAGGAGCATGTCCCGCCCCCCGATCGGCTCGAAGGAGAAATACTCCCGCGCCGCGGTGAGCACCAGGACGGGGATGATCTCATAGGACGGGCCGAAGACGATCTCGAGATACGGACAGTACTTGGCCGCCTGAAGGACCTCTTCCGCCTCGATCGTCTTTTTCATCTTGAATTCCAGAGAAAAGACGCGGTCTTCCGTGATGACCAGAACGTCCGCGTAGATGCGCACATGGCGCGAGCGCTTGAGCCGCAGCTCGAAGGCGAGCTCCCAGTCGAGACACGCCTCACCGAGCATGTCGGCGAGGTCTGCAAACAGGCGCAGCATCTGCTCCCTACAGTCGCGGAAGGAGTGGAGCAGGCCTCTTGCGTCGCTGAGGCTCCGCCCGACATTGCCGCAGCCCTCGGCCATCGCGGCCATCCAGTCCTCTTCGGACAGGGCCGTGAAGTCCCGCACGCTGCCGTACCAGCCGGCGAATTCCTGAAGCCCGACATGCGGTCTCTCCTGCCGGACAATCCCGTGCCAGCGGTAATCCCGGTCCTGCCAGCACAGCTCATGCAGCAGCGGGGAGCTGTACAGGATGTGGTTGACCGTTTCGCGGTCAAGACCGAGCTGCGCGGCGACCTCCCGCGCGCGCAGACCGCCGCCCCGGCAGATCGCCGCGCAGACCGCTCTCTCCCGCTCGCTGTCGTTCATACTTGTCTCTCCGATCCGTTTCAGCTATGCCAGTTATACCATACCGCCGCGCAGAAATCAACGCCGCCGCGCTTTTGCCGGACGCTGCGATCTCCGGACCGGAGAGCGCCCGCATACTATTTTTCAAAAAAGCGCGATCCTTTGTTGTCATTTTAACAGAAATGTGTTATCATGATAAACTGTGAAAACCGATCGAGACAGAAAGGGGAAAAAGATATGATCGGTTATTATGACTATACCGTCATTTTGACCTATTTCTCCCTGCTTTCCGCCGTGACCGGGATCGTGGTCAGCCTCAGCGGAGGCGGGCATCCCTACTACGGCTGCTTCTTCCTGCTGTTCTGCGGCTTCTGCGACGCCTTTGACGGGAAGGTCGCCCGGACCAAGCAGGGCAGGACCCGGCAGGAGATGAACTTCGGCATCCAGATCGATTCGCTGTCCGACCTGGTGGCCTTCGGTGTGCTTCCGGCCTGCATCGGCACCGCGCTGATCCGCGTCTCGCCGTTTCTGACCCGGATCCTCGAGGGCGCGCCCGTTCCCTGGAAGCTTGCGTCGGAGCGTATTTTGCTGCATGCGGTGCTGGTGCTCTATGTGCTGGCCGCCATGATCCGCCTCGCCTACTACAACGTGACCGAGGAGGACCGTCAGCAGACGGAGGGCGGCGTGCGCAAGTGCTATCTCGGCCTGCCGGTGACGGCCTCGGCCCTGATCTTCCCCCTGGTGCTGATGCTGCAATATATCACCAAGGCGGACATCACCGTCGCGTATCTCGCCGCGGCTCTGTTGGTGGGGGTGCTGTTCATCAGTCCCATCCAGGTGCGAAAGCCCGGCATGCGCGGCGTCATGACGCTGGTCGCCATCGGCGCGGTGGAATTCCTGCTGATGCTGCTGTGGAAAATTCTGATCAAATGAGCGCGCAGCCCGGGAAAGAAAGCGCGGCGCTCGTTTTCCTCTACCGGACCGTCCCCGGGCGCATGCTGCTGAAGCTGCTGATCGGCCGCGGTCTCTCGCGGGCTGCCGGCCGGGTCCTCTCCTCTCCCGTCTCCCGTCCGCTGATCGCTCCCTTTATCCGAAAGAACGGGATCGACCTTACGGACTACGCCGAAGAGGATTATTCCTGCTTCAACGACTTCTTTTGCCGCCGTATCCGGCCGGAGAGGCGTCCGCTTCCCGCAGACCCTGCGGAGCTGATGGCCCCCTGTGACGGGCTGCTCAGCGCCTACCGCATCACGGACGGGATGGTGCTTCCCATCAAACAGAGCCGTTACTCCGTCTCGGAGCTGCTCGGCATGGACGCCGCCGCCCGCCGGTTCCGGGACGGCGTGTGTCTGGTCTTTCGTCTGTGCGTGGACAATTATCACCGCTACTGCTATATTGACGACGGGCAGAAGGGGCCGAATGTCTTTCTCCCCGGCGTCCTGCACACGGTGCGCCCCATCGCGCTCGAGTCCGTACCGGTCTTTGTGCGCAACTGCCGCGAATACACGATCATGGTGACCGCGCGCTTCGGGACCGTCGCGCAGATCGAGGTCGGCGCGCTGCTGGTCGGTCGGATCGACAATCATGACGGCGCCGGTCCGATACGGCGCGGTGAAGAAAAGGGCCGTTTCCTGTACGGCGGGAGCACCGTCGTTCTGCTGTTGGAGAAGGACCGCGTCGCGCTTGACGAGGCGCTGTTCACCGCAACGGCGAACGGGATCGAAACCCCGGTCGTCATGGGGCAGGTCCTGGGCCGCGCCGCTTTCCCCGCATGAATCGATTCTAATACCCATAAAAAATCCGCCGGTACCGGCGGATTTTTTATGGGTATAATTGGGTCAGCGGTGAAGCATCTCGTTGTACATCTCCACGATGCCCCGCAGCAGCTCGGTGTGCTCAAAGCTCTTGCGGTAGACGATGTTCGTCTCGCGCACCATGCTCAGGTTTTCGATGGTCAGCAGGCAGAGCTTTTTCTTGCGCTGTTCGTCCAGGCAGGCGCTTTTGGCAAGGACCGAGACGCCGAAGCCGCGCCGCACCAGGTCCTTGATCGACGCGACCGAGTCGATCTCCAGCGTGATATTGAAATCCTCGATCGCCAGATTCTGGCTTTTCAGCGTCGCTTCAAAGAGCTTGCGGGTGTTGGAGTTCGGCAGGCGGAGAAGAAGCTTCTCCCTTTTGAGCTGGTCGATGGTGATCATGCTCTTCTGTGCCAGCGGATGATCCGGCGCGACCGCAAGCACAAGACAGTCCGTGTCCAGCATGAGATAGCCGAGGTCGGGGTCGGAGCTGCGCCCCTCGATGAAGGCAAAGTCCAGCTCATAGTTCTTCAGCATCGCGTAGAGCTGATCGGCCGTATTGGTCAGGATGCGGAGGTTCAGGCCCTCATAGCGGTTCGTACAGGCGACGAGCGCCTCAATGATGGCGCTGCTCTCGGCCGTGTGCGTGATGCCGATGGTCAGCGAGCGCGTCCGTCCTCTCTCGTTTTTCAGCGCCAGCTCCAGATTGTTCTCCAGCGCGATCATCTGCCGGGCGTACTTGACGACGATCTCCCCCTCGCCTGTCAGACGGAATTTGTTGTGCGCATGCTCAAAGATCTTGACGTTCAGCGATTCCTCGAGCTGGCGGATATGCTGGCTGACGGCGGGCTGGGACAGAGACAGCTGTTCGGCGGCCTTGGTATAGCTGCCGAGCTCAACGACTTTCAGCAGAGAATACAGACGATTGTCAACCATGGTGCTCTCCCTTTCCTTATTTGGATCAGAACCGGCTGCCGAGAAGCTCCGTATGCCAGTTGTCCAGAACGCTGTCCTTGAGGTGACGCATATACGCGGCGAACAGGAGATTGGCGACGACGCAGCAGAGCGCGTCGGCCAGCGGCGTCGCCATCACGATGCCCATGACCGGCAGCAGCCGCCGGAGCAGGAACATGAGCGGGATATCCACAATGCCCTTACGCAGGAGGGCCAACAGGAAGGATTTTCCGCCCTCGCCCGTCGCCTGAAAGAAGGAGATGTAGGTATAGGCGCTGGCGGAGAAGGGGCCGCCGACGCAGAGCACGCGCAGAAACAGCGTGCCGAAGTCCAGCGAGGCGGAGCCGTTTCGGATAAAGATCCCGATCAGCGGCCTTGCCCAGAGCAGGCTTGCCGCCATACAGACCGAGGCGGTCGCAACGGCGAGAGTGTGTGAGACGCGGATGGCGCTGCGCATGCGGGTGAATTTGCCGGCGGCGAAATTGTAGCCGATCATCGGCAGCGAGCCCTGCGCGATCCCGCGCACCGTGCAGTGGGCAAGCATGTTGACCTTCTTGGCCACGCCGATGCCGGCCTGCATCTCAATGCCGTTGAAGCTCATCAGCTTGTCGAGCACGGCGTACGAGATGTTTTCAAACAGCGTCATCACGCAGGCCGGGACCCCCGCGGAAAAAACGGAGGCAGGGATGCGCTGGCCCAGAAATTCCTTTGTCGGCCGGAAGGACAGGAAGGATTTTTTCTTATTATACAACAGGATCACGACAAAGTACAGCAGGGAGATCAGGTTGGAGAGCGTGGTCGCGGCGGCTGCGCCCATCGCCTCCTTCCCCGGCGGGAGGAGCACGAAGATGAACAGCGGGTCCAGCACGATGTTCAGGACCCCGCCGAGCGCGATGCCGATGCTGGCGTGCAGCGCGCGCCCCTCCGCCCGGATCAGATGCGACAGCAGCACGCCGGTCGCGGTCACGGCCCCGCCGCAGATCACGGTATAGAACAGATAATCCGCCGCCGCCCGGTGCGCCTCGGGGTTCGTGCCGCCGAGCAGGTCGATGAACACGTCTCGCCCGAGCCAGGCGAGCAGCGAGTAGAGCGCAGTCGTCAGCAGGCAGCCCCAGAAGGCGAAGCCGGAGGCGAGGCCTACCTTGTGCCCGGCCCGCAGCCCCAGCAGGCGGGCAATCACGCTCGCCCCGCCGACGCCGAAGAGGTTCGAGATCGCGGAGAGGAACATGAACGCCGGCATGCAGATGGTGACGGCTGTGATCATCGCGTCGTTGCCGGTCTGCGCGATGAAAAAGGTGTCCGCCATGTTGTAGATGACCAGAATGATCTGGCCGATGACCGTGGGGACGGCCATGCGCAGGATCGCCTGCGTGACATTGCTGTGCTCAAAGAGCTCGTTTTCCCGGGCAGCGTTCATTCCGATCTCACCTCCGTTGCTGCATCCGCTTTGTTTCCCCGTCCATAACGCGGACCGATGGGGTCGGATGCCCGTTCTGCCTGTTATCGGCCCAAGGGGGTTCGCCTCTCGCCCTCTCGTCCTCATGGTCAGATTCAATAAAAAAAGCGGAGTCTTCTCCGTCTCTCACCCATTAATATAGGTATATTCTACAAATCTGTGAGAAAAAAGCAAATTAAACCTTTCGATAAACCCATAACAAAAACGTATGATCTTATCGGAACGGTCTTCTTGTCCAAGCAACATGCCATTTTTCGACGTTTATCGATAACGTTTCCTTATGGTCGCTTCCGAAAAGCTGATCCCCGGCGGATGACTCCGCCGGGGATCAAGTCTGTATTCGGCTTTTCAGATGTCAAATCAGGCGCTTCCCTTTCGCGCGAAATTCGCGGGCCTGCTCGACCGTCGGCCAGGTGAAATAGCGTCCCTTGTCCGTCTCGTTCTTTCTTCTCGTCACGGTCCCGTCCTGAATGTCCCGGATCGCCTTCACCATCAGCTCGCCGCCGAGCTCCTTCGTTCTGCGGATGAGCTGGAACATGCTGCGGCAGTCCGAGATATCGACGCTCCCCTGTTCGATGATATCGCCGTCGTCGATCTTCTCGCTCATATAGTGCACGGTCGCCCCGCCGGTCTTTTCCCCGCAGTAGAGATACCAGAAGGACGGCAGCGTGCCGCGAAAGTCCGGCAGCAGCGAGCCGTGTACGTTGATGATGCCGTACTTCGGCGTGTTGAGCAGCTCCTTTTTGATGATCTGCGGCGCGGAATACGAGATGATCAGATCGGTGTTGAGGTCTCGGATATGCTGTATAAAGTCCGGATCGTTGCTCTTCGTGATCACGCGGAAGGCGATGCCGTTGGCCTTTGCGACGTCCCGGACCGAGCAGTGTCCGTGAAGGAGGCGGTAGCCGCACAGGCGGTCGAGGGTTTTCTCCAGCTCGCGCCCGACGGTGACAAAGCCCATCTTCGCGCACTGAAAGGGCCCGAACCATTTGAGGTAATTGGCCTTCTGATTGTCGAGCGAATACTTGGAGTCGACCTCCACGATCTCCAGCATGTCGCAGACCGCGGCGGCCTTCTCGATATTCTTCGGAATAAAGAACCGGTCGTTCTGGGTCATGACGACGACCCGCAGTTTTTCGCTCATGTCTTGTCCTCCACCGACGCCACCGACGCCGCCGATGCGCGCAGCTCCTCCAGGATCTTTTCGCGCTTTCCGTGCGCGAGGATCGCCAGCAGCGTCCACCAGATCATTTTCAGATCGTAGCCGATGCTCCGCGCCTTCAGATAGTAGAGATC
>CADCLH010000075.1:0-8006 GCA_902802215.1 Oscillospiraceae bacterium | reverse complement strand
AGTCCGGGCTGAACAGCGCTCACCGCGGCGTATTTCCCGCCCCGCGTGACCGAGACCTGATCGGCGCTCGCGGGTCTGGGTCCGATCACGCTCATGTCGCCGAGGAACACGTTCACGAGCTGCGGCAGCTCGTCGATCTTGGTGTCGCGCATGAAGCCGCCCCAGGGGAAAATGCGGCTGTAGTTCGGGCGCAGGCTGCGCTCGTCCTCGCTGTTGTCCACGCGCATGGAGCGGAACTTGAGCATTTTGAAATGCCGGTCGTCCTTCCCGACACGGTCGGCCAGATAGAACACCGGGCCCGGATCGGAGATCTCGATCCCGAGGATCGCGACGATCCACAGAGGAAGCAGCAGCACCAGCGCCGTCCCCGAGGCGAGCAGATCAAGCAGGCGTTTGAGCACGCGATAGGCAAGGTTTGCTTTCATTCGCGTCCGCCTCACAGTCTGGAGAAGACCTGTTCAAAGGCCTCCGCATAGCAGCAGCCCGCCTGCGCGCCGCGAAACGCTGCGAGCCCCGTGATCGCCTCCGCGGAACGCGGATGCGGGTAGGGGCGCATCACCCCGGGATAGGCCTCCATCGCGCGGAGCTTGACGTCCAGCCCCTCTTTCCCGATCTCGACAAACAGATTAGGCGTGAAGCGCGCGGCGGGAGCGTCGAAGGACCACTCCGTGCTGGAGGGGACCTCCATGTACGCAAACTGCCTCAGCGGCGCAACGCCCTCCCTGCGCTGGAAAAGGCGGCACGCTGCCTGCGCGGCGGCGCTCGTCATCACATGGTCGTTGTTGGTATCGGAGGGATGGTGCGTGTAGATGCACTCCGCCCCCCATTCCCGGATCGCCGATTCGATAAACTGCACCAGCTCCAGATGCGCCACCGTGTTCATCCGGATGTTGGGGAAGGAGCCGGAAAACGCCCTCTGCACCCCGAGGATCTCATGCGCGCGCGCCTGATCGCTCCGGAGCGTCGGCGAAAGCTGCGCTCTGGCCTCGGCCTGACTGACCATGGTGGCGACCGCCACACGGTGGCCCTCGGAGGCCAGCCTGTGGATCGTGGCGCCTGCGCCGAGGACCTCGTCATCCGGATGTGCGACTACAAACAGAACATTCATCGGCTTGTGTTCCCTTCTTTCGTCTTTCCACGGTATTGTACCATAGACCGAAAAAACAATCAATAGCGGCATGCGGCAGGGAAAAGCTCTGAAACCAAACGGTCTCAGAGCTTTTCCCGTATCATGTCCTCGATCTCCCGTATGATCCGCGCCTCTTTTCTCTCCGCCGCCGCACGGTCCGCCGCGCGCACGCAGAGATAGAGCTTCAGCTTCGGCTCGGTCCCGGAGGGACGGACCACCGCGGAGAGGTCCGCGGTCTCCAGCTTCAGCACGTCCGAGGGCGGGAGCCCGTCGAGTCCCGCCGCGTAGTCCCGCACCCGGACGACCGTCTCGCCGCCGAGCTCCGGGACCCCCTTGCGAAAACGCGCCATGATCTCGGCCATTTTGTCCATTCCCTCGGGCCCCTCGAAGGCGTAGGAACGGAGCGTGTTCAGACAGTAGCCGCATTCCGCGTAGATCTCCCGCAGCCGGTCGGCCAGCGATACGCCGCGCGTCTTATAGTATGCGAACATCTCGCAGATCATCAGGGCCGCGTCGACCCCGTCCTTGTCCCGGACATAGCTTCCGGTCAGATAGCCGTAGGACTCCTCAAAGCCGCAGATAAAATCCCCGGCTCTCCCTTCGGCTTCGAGCTTTCCGATCACTTCCCCGATGTACTTGAAGCCGGTCAGGACGTTGACCGTCTCCACGCCGTATTTCGCCGCGAGCTTTTCCGCAAGGTCCGTCGTCACGATGGTCTTGATGAAGACAGGGCGAACCGGCATGGCGCCGTGCTTTGCTTTCTGGCTGCAAATATAGTCCAGCAGCAGCAGTCCGGTCTCGTTGCCGCTGAGGAGCCGATAGCCCTCCCCGTCCCGCACCGCGATGCCGCAGCGGTCGCAGTCCGGGTCCGTGGCAAGCAGCAGGTCGGCGTTGAGCCTTCTGCAATACTCAAGTCCGAGCTCCATCGCCTCGGGGACCTCGGGATTCGGATAGGGGCAGGTCGGAAAGCGCCCGTCGGGCTGCTCCTGCTCCGCCACCACGGTGACGTTGGTGAAGCCGGACTCGGCCAGCACGCGGGTCACGGGCTTGCGTCCCGTCCCGTTCAGCGGGCTGTAGACGATGGCGACGTCCCGGTCGACCGCGTCCCCGAACAGAACGCTCTGGCGCTTGACCTCGTCGAGAAACGCGGTCAGCACCTCGTCTCCGATGAAGCGTATCCTGCCGTCGGCGACGGCGCTGTCGAAGTCCGCGCTGCGGACGTCCTGAAACAGATCGAGCTTCCGGATCGCCGCCAGGATCTCCCCCGCGGCCCGGGAGGTGATCTGGCAGCCGTCGCTTCCGTAGACCTTATAGCCGTTGTAACGGCAGGGATTGTGGCTGGCCGTGATCATCACGCCGGCGGAGGCCTTCAGCCGCCGCACCGCAAAGGAGACGGTCGGCACCGGCAAAAGCTCCGGAAAGAGCAGCACATGCAGTCCGTTTGCGGCAAAGACCGCGGCGGCGGTCCGGGCAAAAACGTCGGATTTCAGTCTGCTGTCGTAGCCGATGACCACCCGCGCCCCGCTCCCGAGCCAGTCGGCGAGGCCCTGGGACGCTCTGGCGACAACGAGCGTATTCATCCGGTTCGTCCCTGCGCCGAGCGTGCCGCGCAGCCCGCCGGTCCCGAAGCTGAGCTCCCGGCAAAACGCGTCGCGCATCGCCGCCTCGCCCATGCTGACAAGCTCGCTCCGGAGCTCCCCGTCGTCGACGCAGGCAAGCCATCTCTCGTATTCTGCTCTGTAGTCCATGATCGCGGGTCCTTTCCGGGCTCAGCAGCTCACATCCAGGAGCTGCGCCCTGCCGTGCAGCTTGAGCGGAATGCTCTCCGCCGGAACGAACATGCAGTCGCCCTTGAAGAAATTCAGCATGAAGCCCTCGCCGAACAGCACGCCGCAACCCTCGGCACACAGCAGGGCGTGAAAGCTGTTCGCCCCGGTCCGATAGTCGGTGAGGGCGCGGTGGAGCTCCGTATTCAGCAGCAGGCGTTCCACCTGAAAATACTTGCAGCGGCACAGCAGCTCGCTGGCGCAGCCCTTGCGGTAGCGCAGCGTACGCAACGGCTGTCGGGGCGCGTTCGACGAGCTGAGCTTTGCCGCCCGCAGGGCTTTTTCGACGTGAAGCTCGCGCTTCTTTCCGTCTCTGTCGACCCGGTCGTAGTCGTACAGGCGGTAGGTGATGTTGGAGTTTTCCTGGATCTCGGCCAGCAGCACGCCCGCGCCGATCGCGTGGACCGTCCCGGCCTCGACGTAAAAGAGATCGTCCTTATGGACGGGGATGTGGTTCAGACAGTTGGAGACGGTGCCGTTTCGCAGGGCTCTGCGAAGCTCTCCGGGCTCCATGTCCCGATTGAAGCCGTAGACGATCTCGGCGCCCTTTTTTGCCGCCAGCACATACCACATCTCGGTCTTGCCCAGGCTGTTTTCGTGTTCGCGGGCGAAGGCGTCGTCGGGATGGACCTGTACGGACAGATCGCGGCAGGCGTCGATGAGCTTGATCAGGATCGGAAGCTCGGCTCTGCCGCCGGTCGTGGCGATCGGATGCGTCCCCAGATACTCCGGATACGCCGCGAGCAGATCGCCGAGCGTCTCGCCCGTCGCGGCGACGCGCGACTGGCCGTCGGGGTGGGTCGAGCACTCCCAGGTCTCCGCCAGCGGGCTGAGCTCGATGCCCTTGGCGAAGTCGTCGTTCAGTCGGCTCCCGCCCCACAGATAGTCCTTTGCGGCCGGCGTCAGAAGAAATGGCAGATTACCCATGACCGGCCCTCTTATTCGGGAAATTCATACTTGCGCTTGTCGGCCACGTTGATCTCCGTACCGAGCTGGACCTCGATCATCTGCAGCTCGGTGTCCGCGATGACCGTGTGGCGGCAACCGGCCTCCATCGTAACGACGTCGCCCGCCCGGATCGGCTGCTCCATGCCGTCGACGATGGTGCGGCCCTGTCCCGCGATCACGGTCCAGACCTCGTCGCGCTTCTCGTGGCTGTGGTAGTTCATCCGATGTCCCGGATTGAGCGTGACCTTGATGGTCATGCTGTTCTCCTCGACGTCAAGGACGAGGAAGGAGCCCCAGCTCTTTTCCGCGAACATGACCTGCTGGTCGATGGCGTCGACGAGGGGCTTGATGTAGGAGCTCTGTCCCTTGTCGGACACCAGGATGCCCGAGGGCGAGGCCGCGACCACGAGATCGGAGCAGCCCATCACCAGGATCGGGACGCCGAGCTCGTTGACGGCGTGGACGTTCCGGCAGTTGTCGCTGAGCATGACCTCTCCGACGGTCTGCTCCTCCATGGCCTCGGTCAGGGTGTTCCAGGTCCCGAGGTCCTTCCAGAGCCCGGCGTAGCGCAGCACCTCGATGCTCTGCTCCCGCTCGGCCACGGCATAGTCGAAGCTGATGCGGCGGAGCGTCTCATAACGGGCAAAGAGCTCGGCGTATTCCGCCGTGCCCAGCAGCTCACGGCTCTTTTCCAGCACATAGCGCAGCTTGTAGGCGAACACGCCGCCGTTCCAGAGCGCGCCCTGCGCGATATAGCTTTTCGCGACCTCCTCGCTGGGCTTTTCGCGGAAGGCGTAGCGTTCCTTCCCTTCTCCGCCGCCCTCGGGGATGATATAGCCGTACTTGGCGGAGGGGTAAGTCGGCTCGATGCCCATCAGGACCAGCCTGCTGTCGCCCTCCTGAGCGCGCTCCCACAAGCGCTTGAGGCAGACGAAATAGCTCTCGTCCACAAAGGGGTCGACCGGGCAGACGACCACGGCCTCGTTCTCGTCCACATGCAGCACGTCGTGCAGATAGGCCGTCGCCAGCGCGATGGCCGGGAAGGTATCGCGCCTGCACGGTTCGATGCTGAGCCCGACGTCAAAGCCCAGCTGGTTGTGGATCGCGGAGACCTGGGATTTGCTCGTCGCGATCGTGACCTGGGCATCCGGGATCGCCGTGAGGATCTGCCGGTAGACCCGCTGGACCATGGACTCGTAGCCGTCCTCATGCCGGAAGATCTTGATGAACTGCTTGGAGCGCGTATCGTTTGAAAGCGGCCAGAGCCTCTTGCCCGAGCCGCCCGACAGCAAAATCATATGCATGTCGCTTCACCTTCCGTTCTGCTCCGCAAACAGGAGCGTTTCACTGTAAATATCCTTCCCGCCGTCCGGCTGTTCGACGGGCCGGTCGTACATCTGCACCATCACGCAGTCCTCGGGGAAGAACATGCTGTGGGAGACAAAGGGCTCGACCGCGAAGAAATCGCCCTTATAAAAGACGGCCGTCTCCGTCCGCTCCGCGGTTTTCAGCGTGACCTCGACGGCGCCGGAGATCAGATAGAAGGCCTCGCGGCAGAAGCGGTGGAAGTGTCCGCCCCTCGTCACGCCCCGATTTGTCGTCAGGACGTTGATCTGCCGAAAGCCCTCATGGACGAGCTGCGTCAGCGTGCCGCGCTCGTCGGCGAATTCAAAATCCGTATGCAGTACCCGGACCAGTTCCATCTCAGCCGTCCCTCTCCGACGTGATGTCGGGCTCCGCCGGCCACTCGATGCCGAAGCGGGGGTCGTTGTACTTGTAGGAAAACTGCTTGTAGTCCCCGTAGTAGGTGGACTGCTTGTAGGTATACACCGCCAGGTCCGACAGCACATAGTAACCGTTGCCGTACATCGGCGGGATGTAGAGCTGATGGCGGTTCTCGGCAGAGAGGACGAAGGACTCCCACTTGCCGAAATCCGGCGAGCTCTCGTCGCAGTTGAGGATCACCGCATAGACGCTGCCGTAGGTGCACTGGACCAGCTTGTAGGTGCCGGGATCGCCGTGCATGCCCTTGAGCACGCCCTTGATAGAGGTCGAAACGTCGTCCTGGATAAACGCGGCCGTCAGGCCGGCGGCCTTGTATTCCTTTTCGTTGTAGGTCTCATAGAAGTTGCCGCGCCTGTCCTCATGCACCGAGGGCTTGACCAGATAGACGCCCTTCAGACTTGTCGCTTCCACTTGCAGCATGCCGTCCGTCCTCCTCTCAGGCGTTCTGCGCGCACCGGGCGCTGCGCTCCGCCGCCGCTTTTTTCATGTCGTGCTCGACCATGCGGCGCACGATCTCCTCGAACGAGGTCGCGGTCGGGTTCCAGCCGAGCTCGCGTCTGGCCTTGGACGGATCGCCCAGCAGGTTCACGACGTCCGTCGGGCGGTAGAAGTCCGGCGAGACCTCCACGAGAACGCGTCCGCTCGCCCTGTCGATCCCCTTTTCGTCCACGCCCTCGCCCTGCCACATGAGCTCGATCCCGGCATGGCGGAAGGCCAGCGCCGCAAACTCCCGCACGGAGTGCTGCTCGCCGGTGGCGATCACATAGTCGTCCGGCTTCTCATTCTGCAAAATCAGCCACATGCATTTGACGAAGTCCTTCGCATAGCCCCAGTCGCGCAGGCTGGAGAGATTGCCCAGAACCAGCCTGTCCTGGAGGCCGTGGGCGATACGGGCCGCCGCCAGCGTGATCTTGCGCGTGACGAAGGTCTCGCCGCGGCGCTCGGACTCATGGTTGAAGAGGATGCCCGAGCAGCAGAACATGTGATAGGCCTCGCGGTATTCCTTCGTGATCCAGAAGCCGTACTGCTTGGCGACCGCGTAGGGACTGTAGGGGTGGAAGGGCGTGGTCTCCGACTGGGGGACCTCCTCCACCTTGCCGAAAAGCTCGGAGGTCGAGGCCTGATAGATGCGGCAGGTATCGGCCAGGCCGCAGACCCGGACCGCCTCCAGCACGCGCAGCACGCCGACCGCGTCGACGTCCGCGGTAAACTCCGGCACGTCAAAGCTGACCTGCACATGGCTCTGCGCGGCCAGATTGTAGATCTCGTCGGGGCGCACCTTTCCGATCACCTTCACGAGACTCATGGAGTCCGTCAGATCGCCGATGTGGAGGAAGAAGCGGGGATGCCCCTCCAGATGCGCGATCCGGTCCCGGAAATCCACGCTGCTGCGCCGGATGATCCCGTGGACCTCGTACCCCTTCTCGAGCAGATATTCGGACAGGTAAGAACCGTCCTGCCCCGTAACGCCTGTGATCAGTGCCTTCTTCATGCTATCCCTTCCCCGTCGGGCCGCCGGTTCGCGGCCTCTCTTTCTTATCAACTATACCGTATTCCGCCGCAAGTCACAAGAGCTTTTTTCACAACGGCGATCTTATCATAATCATTGCCCGGCGGAACGCCATGCGGCGTTTCGCCGGCATATAGTCATTATGCCACATTCCCCGGGAAATGTCCATCGCTTTCCCGACGCGGAATCTCTCCGGGCCTGTACGGCGGTGTTGCCCCTGCGCCGTCCGCGCGGTTGATAAAAATCGCGTTTCGTATTATACTGAAAGCACCACGGCAGAACATAAAAAAAGGAGGTGCCTCCCGCTGAAAGCAATGCGGAAGGCGAAAAATTTCATGTCTGCTCCACGGAAAAAACTCGGTCTGCTTCCCAAGCTCATCATCGCCATCGTGCTCGGTCTTGTCGTCGGTACGCTCGCGCGCAAGGCCAATCTCCCGGTCATCATCCGCATCGGCGCCACCTTCAACAGCATCTTCGGCAACTTCCTCGGCTTCTGCATCCCCCTGATCATCATCGGCTTCGTGGCCCCCGGCATTGCCGACCTCGGCTCCGGCGCGGGCAAGACCCTCGCCCTCACCGCCGGCATCGCCTATCTCTCCACGCTGATCTCCGGCACCTTCGCCTATCTCGTGGACAGCGCCATTTTCCCGACCTTCCTCAAAATCGGTTCCATCGTCATGGACAACGCCCAGAACGCTGAGGATACCATGCTCTCCGGCCTCTTCACCGTCGAAATGCCCCCGCTGATGGGCGTTATGACCGCGCTGATCATCTCGTTCATCATGGGCATCGGCATCGCCGTGACCAA
>CADCLH010000074.1 GCA_902802215.1 Oscillospiraceae bacterium | reverse complement strand
CGGAGGATCTTCCGCTCGAACTCCGCGGCGGGCAGCGGCCGCGAGAAGTAGTAGCCCTGCACCAGATCGCAGCCCGCGTCGCGCAGCAGCCTCAGCTGATTTTCCGTCTCCACGCCCTCGGCGATGACGGGCACCTTGAGGTAGCGGGCGATGTCGAGGATCAGCTCGACAAGGTGGAAATCGCGCTCGTCGCGCTCGATGTTCCGGATAAAGCCGATGTCCATTTTCAGCACGTCGATGGGCATGGACGAGAGCATGTTCAGCGACGAGTAGCCCGAGCCGAAGTCGTCCATCTCGATCTCGTAGCCCTTTTCGCGCAGCTGCCCGATGACCCGGATCAGATGGTCGGCGTTCTCGGTATAGGCGGACTCGGTGACCTCCAGCTTGAGATCCGAGCGCTTCAGCCCGTACCGCTCCACGATCCCGTCCAGCACGTCGAACAGGTCGGCGTCGAACACGTCCACCCGGGAGAGGTTGACGGACACCGGCAGCGTCACGCCGTAACGGTCCCGCCACGAGGCGATCTGCCGGGCGGCCTCCTCCCAGACGTAGTGGTCCACGGCGCTGATCTGGCCGCTGCGCTCGAACAGGGGGATGAAATCCTCGGGCGAGATCGTGCCCAGCTCCGGGTGCTGCCAGCGGACCAGAGCCTCGGCGCTCGACAGCTGCGGCGGCTCGGACTGGATTGCATACTTGGGCTGGTAATATACCTCGAACTCGTGCGCCTCGAGCGCGCGGCCGAGCTCGCTGCGCAGGCGCTGGCTGAACTCGTCGCGGCGGCGCAGCTCCTCGTCGTAGACCATGAGATGGGTCTTGAAGTCGCGCCGGACCATGCTGCACGCCGCCCAGGCCCGGTCGAAGAGCTGCTCGGGCGTGAGCCCCTCCTGCCAGGGCATGACGCCCATGCGCAGCCGGACGTCCGTATTGCGGGACACCGCGTTCATCCGCACCTGGAAGCGGTCGAGCAGCGCCTGATAATCCTCCAGATGCGCGCAGTAGATATCGAAGTGGTCGCCCTCGATCCGCCCGGCGATGCCGTCCGTCTCCGTGAGGAAGGCGGCGATCTCCGTGCCCAGCGCGCGGAGGACCTCGTCGCCGAAGGCGCGCCCGTTCAGGGTGTTGAGCGTGTGGAAGCGGTCGATGTTCAAAATGATCGCGTCCCTGGGCCGGGAGGGGTCCTCCCGGTAGAGCCGGTTGGCGTAGGCGAGGAAGAAGCTCCGGCTGTAGAGCCGGGTCAGATTGTCGCGCTCCGCCTCGGAAATGAGCTGGCGGCCCTCGCTGGCCTTCGTCTCGGCCCGCACGCTCCAGAGCAGCAGCAGGAGGATGATCGAGAGGGTGACGGCGATGCCGGCGACCGCGTAGGCCAGGTTGTCCCGCAGAAACTCCGTGAAGGTGACCCGTTCCCGGGTGAAGGAGTAGCCGGTCAGCGAGGTATTGATCGCGGAATCCGGCATCAGGCGGCAGATCTTGTTGAGGATCGAGTACAGGCAGTCGTCCGCGCGCCGCACGGCGAAGGACATGTCCATGACCTGACCGGTGGCGAGGGGAGAGAGCCGGTACTTGTTGATGAGCTTGCTCATGCGGTCAAGGCGGTAGTTGCTGATGAGCGCGCAGTCGGCCTCCCCGGAGGCGACCGCCTGCATGGCCGCCGAGCCGTCCTCATAGTACGCGCTCTTCCAGTTGGGGAAGCAGTCCATCAGGAAGGTCTCGTAGTTGGGGTTGCCCTTGATGACGGCGACAGTCATCTCCCGCTCCGGCGAGACGCCCAGGTGATCGGCGGTGCGGACCGCCGCGAACATCTCCGTGCTGACGAGCGGGTCCGTGATGATGACGCCCCGCTGCTCGCCGTCGTAGGCGCTGAGGCTCAGGGGGAACACGCAGTCGATCTCCCCGTCGGCCAGAGCCCGCAGGGCGGCCTCGGTGGTGTCGAAGGCGTGCGTGGAGAAGCTGAGCTGGGCGTTCTTTTCACAGGTCTCCGCGAAGCTCAGGAAGTCCAGCAGGGTGCCGGGAGAAAGCTGTTGACGGCGCTGCCCTTGTTGAACTTTTCCGTCAGCTGCTGGTTGAAATCGCGGTTGTCCTCGAAGATGCGGTTCATGGCGACGTCCAGCTCCCGCTTGAGATCGGGGCGGTTTTTGTTCACGCCGAAGTAGGAGTAGGCGAAGCCGACCTTGCACACCGGCACCACATCGGCGGTGTTGCCGTAGGTGTCCAGGGTCACGAGCGCGTCGAACTCGCCGTTTGCGAGCATTTCTAGCAGCACCGGCGTTTTCTCCGTGGATTCCACGATCTCCGGGGAGACGTTGTGGCTGTCCGCCCAGGAGATGAAGAGCTGCTCCTGAATGCTGTTCTTGTTGACGCCGACCCGCTTGCCGTTCAGGGTGGAGAAATCGTCCGGGCGGATCTCGGTATTGTCCGGCGCGATGAAGACGTGGTAGCCCTCCGAGCCCATGGCCTCGGCGGAATAGAGGATCTTCTTCGCGCGCTCCTCGGTATAGGACACGTCGCTGAGCAGGTCGATCTCCCCGGCGATCAGCTTTTCCAGCAGCTCCGACCAGCTGCCCTCGACATACTCGTACTTCCACCCGGTGTAGGTGGCGATGCGCTGCTGGTACTCGTAGCCGTAGCCCGAGCGCCGCCCGAACGGGTCCGTCCGGTGGAAGGCCGACTCATACCAGCCGACGCGCACGGTCTTGGGCTCCGCCTTCTGCGCGGATGCGCCGAGAGGCAGCGCGAGGCTCAGCACGATCACGAGGCACAGCGCCAGGGTCAGGATCCTTTTCGTGCGCGGAGAGAACAAAGGGGCACGCATCGGTAGTCGGCGTTTCATGGCGGCGGTCCTGCCTTTCTTGATCTGTATCCGGCGGGGGACGTATTATCTGCGTAATGGATTCCCGCTTTGCGGGAAAAACGACGTTACTGTTAAATTTTACTATAACACTTGTACCGAAAACAATCTACCCGCTTTTGCGGTGGGTTTCGCGTAACGATCCAGCCCGCCGGACAAATCGTCCGGCGGGCTGGATACGGGTTCGGGCGGTCAGTCGGCCTGCGCCTCCATGTAGCGGATCATGGCCGCGGCGGCCTGCTTCGCGCCGTCGACCGCGTGGACCACGGTCTTGGCGCCGGTCACCACGTCGCCCGCGGCGAAGACCCCGGGGCGGGTGGTCATGTAGTTCTCGTCCACCGTGAGCGTCCCGCGCTCGCCCGCGTCGAGGCCGTCCGTGGTGCGCACCAGCTTGGCGCGCGGCACCTGGCTGATGGAGATGACGGTGGAGTCGGCGTGGATCTGCACGGGCTCGTCCTCATAGCCGACGATCCTGTCGTTCTCGTCGAAGACGGCCTTCTTGAAGACCGGGCCCTCGTCGGTGATCTTCTCGATCTGCATCCCGAAGACGAACTCGGCCCCGTCGAGCTCCGCGTAGGCGATCTCGCTGGAGGAGGCGGTGACGTTCTTGCTGCGCGCGTAGAGCGTCACATGGCGCGAGCCGTTTCTCAGCGCGGTGCGGGCCACGTCCATGGCGGCGTTGCCCATGCCGATGATGGCGACCGTGTCGCCGAGCTTATGGCCTCTGGGGTTGGCCAGATAGTTGAGGCCGAAGAGCACGTTGCCGAGGCTCTCGCCCTGCAATCCGAGGGTGCGCGGCTTCTCCGCGCCGGTTCCGATGAAGATGCTGGAATAGCCGTCGCGGATCAGCTCGTCGATCATCAGGACCGAGCCGATCGTGGTGTTGGTACGGATGGTGATGCCCATCTCCTCCATGCGGGCCTGATAGCGGTCGAGGAAGCTCTTGGGCAGGCGAAATTCCGGGATGCCGTACTGGAGCAGGCCGCCGATCTTGCCCTTCCACTCAAAGACCGTCACGGGGTAGCCCGCCTGCGCCAACTTGATCGCCACGGTCATGCCCGCGGGGCCGCAGCCGATGACCGCCGCTTTTTTGTCCTTTTTCGCGGGGCGCTCCACCGTCATGCGGTCGAGGTACATGTCGGAGATATAGGCCTCGATGCTGGAGAAGTGGACCGGGGTATCCTTGATTCCGCGGATGCAGCTGCCCGCGCACTGCTTTTCGTGGTTGCAGACGATGGCGCAGACGGCGGACATGGGGTTGTTCTCAAAGAGCTTCTGTCCCGCCTCCATCAGCCGCCCCTCCTTGAACATCTGGATGATCATGGGGATGGGCGTATGGACCGGACAGCCCTGCTGGCAGCGGGGATTTTTACAGTTGAGGCAGCGGTTCGCCTCCGCGACGATGTGCAGCGCCATGACGAGTCCCTCCGATTTCAAATAGTTTGTTTTCGTAACTCCATCATACAAAAGAATCCCAAATAAAGCAAGAAAAATCCCTCCGTTCATACAAACGGAGGGATTCATGCATTCACGGAATCACGCCGAGATCAGCAGGCTCAGCACGCCGAGCACGGCCAGATGGACGGGGTAGAACCAGTAGAAGAAGCGCCGCAGGTCCTTCCCGCGCTCGCCGTTGTAGAAGAACAGCAGCGCCGCCGACAGGCACGCGCAAAGGAAGTTCACGATCTGCATGCCGCCGAGCAGATACTCGATGGCCGCCCACATCACCAGCAGCAGAAGCTGGCTCAGGCGCTGGTCCTTGCCCGCCCAGAAGCAGACGATCAGGGCCGCGCCGAGATAGCGGTAGTCGGCGGTGTCGCGGATGAGCAGGAAGCAGGCCACGACGGCGGCCGCCTGCGGAAGCAGGGCGCGGAGATCGCGCTCGGGCTTGAGCGCGCGGTCGAGGACGCTCACGCAGGCAAGGCCCAGGGCCAGCGTGTAGAACACGTTGAGCTCCGTGGTCAGCAGCGTGATGCCCGCGGCCTTGAGCTCCGTCACGCCCAGAAGCAGCGCGAGCACCGGCAGCAGCACGCTCCCGTCCCGCCGCACGGTCAGCAGCCAGACGGCCGCGACGAAGGCGATCAGTACGAGGGCGAGCGGCCAGGCCACGGTCAGCGAGACGGTCAGAGGACTGCCCGGCGAGAAGACGCTGCGTTTGAAAACCAGCACGAAGGGGACCTGCGAGATCAGGGCCAGAGCGGTCAGCCGCGTCAGATAGCGGCGCACGTTCGAGGTCTTGTCATAGCCGACGGCGATGAAAAAGGCGTAGATCGGGAAGGCCACGCGCCCGACGCCGCGCAGGAGCTCGTAGCCGGCCCTGCCTAGCCACAGCGGATAGAGCGTGACGGCGACATGGTCGCAGAGCATGGCCGCCGCGGCGATGAGCTTGAGGACGCAGGCGCTCACGGCTTGCCTCCCGTCCGCTCGATCACGGCCTGATAGGGGGCGAGCATCCCGTCGTTCATCTTCTTGCCGACCAGACGGCGCAGGCGCTTGCTGCGCATGACGGCGCCGAGCAGCCCGATGCCGAGCATACGCGGCCAGCGCTTCTGCGGGAAGTCGTAGAGCCCGTTTTTGCGGTAGAAGCGGTGATCCTCGCGCATCATGCCGCGCATCAGCCACACGAGGTCGCGGAAGATCTTCATGCCGCCCACGCCGTAGAAATTGCGCGGCGGGACGTAGGCGTTCTCCAGCGCCCAGGCCATGCGCGCCGCGGTGTCGCGTATGCTCTCCGCGTCCGAGGCCACGCCCGCGAGGTAGGCGTGCTCCACCTGGGCGCGGGCCTCGAGCACGGTCGTCAGGTTGTGCTCGTCCCCGCAGTCGCCGAGGCAGAGATAGGCGACGGGCTTGCCCTCGGACAGGGTGCGGTGCCCGTTGCAGAAGCGGCGATCGTCGAACATCTTGAAGCGCGAGCCCATGCTGTGGCCGCGCAGCGTGAAGGCGTAGACCACGGCGTCGGCGTTCAGGATGCTGTCGCGCAGGAAGTCCTCGAAGCCGTCCCTGTAGACGCAGTGTCCGCTGAACGTGCAGTTGAGGCAGCCGAGACAGCCGCCCTTGAACGGGAAGTCCGCCAGATTCACAAAGCGCGTCTTGTAGGGATAGGCCGCGTCGAAGTCCTTGATGAGCGAGCGCAGGCTCTCGTCGCCCTCGCGGAGGTCTCCGACGATGACGGTGTCGAAGCCGTCCTTTTTCTTCTGCGGCTCGATCGTGCAGGCGTAGACCGGCGGCTCCTTCTCAGCCGGGACAGGTCCCTTTTCCCACAGCCCGTTTTCCGCGCAGTACACGGCATAGGCGAGGAAGGCGTCCGCCTCCTTCTGCCCGCGCTCGCTGAGCAGATCCTCCATGTCCGCGGACAGACCCCGGATGAAGCGCATGCCGAGATCGCGGCAGTTCTCCTCCACGAAGCGGTGGGCCGTCACGTCGAAGAAGTGCTTCGAGGTCGTCAGCTGCGTGACGTACTGGTTCTTCACGGCGAGCTTATGCTCATGCATCAGCTCGAAAAAGCGGTGCAGCTGCGAGGGGACCAGGAAGGAGTAGACGGGATAGGCGAAGATCACCAGCTCCGCGCGGGCGAAGGCGGAGGCAGCGGCGCTCATGTCGCGCTCAAAGCTCTCGATCCCGGCGCCGACGTTGAGGTATTCGTAGCTGTGGCCCGGAAAGCGCTTTTCCAGATACCGACAGGTCTGGAGCGTGACGCTGAAGCGCCCCCGCGGCGAGCCGTTGACAAACAGGATTTTCATGGTTTTCACCCTTGAATTATTTACATAATACTGTTGACACCCCTTATTATCTCACACATCCCCGCCCCTGACAAGTCATTTTTTCAGGAAATAGCGGTAAAAAACGTGATTGCCGCAGCTTTGCCGCGGCAATCACACCCTGAGGCGAGCTGCGCGAGCCCTCGCACCGACCAAGCGAGGCGTTCCCCCCGCAAGCCGAGCGCGATCAGTGCGAGAAATTCGCATCGGAGGGCGTTTCCATGAAACGCCCTCCGATGCGAAATAAAAAAGGTGCGGTCCGGAGACCGGACCGCAAAGACAGGGTTGTGGGATAAAGATATGAGCCGCGGCCTTCCTTCCGAAGGCCAATTGGATAAGCTGTGCCTAAAAGATAGCACAGGCGCAGCGCCTTGTAAAGAGCGAGAAAAGCCGCATTGGGACTAGTTTTGTCGAACGGCAAAAACTTTTTCCGGGCGGGAATAATCCGTCCGCTTTCGGGCATACTGGCAGGGAAACTTCTTTTGAGAGAGGAGCAAGGCAACATGCTTATGGATCGCATCGCGCTGGTGCTGACGATCATCGGCGGTATCAACTGGGGCAGCGTCGGCCTGTTTCGTTTTGACCTGGTGGCGTGGCTCTTCGGCGGCCAGACCGCGACCGTCAGCCGCGTCGTCTACACGCTGGTGGGCCTCTCGGCCCTGTGGTGTGTGAGTCTGCTGTTCCGCAGCGACGCCATCACCGACGAGGAGATGTAACATTGAAAAAGGCTTTCCCGAAAACGGGAAAGCCTTTTTCGTTGAGAGGGAAGCGGGCTCAGACGACGCCCTGGGCCATCATGGCCTCGGCGACCTTGAGGAAGCCCGCAACATTCGCGCCGAGCATCAGATCGCCCGGCTTGCCGCACTCCACGGAGGCGTCGTAGCAGGCCTTGTAGATGCTTCTCATGATGCCGTGCAGCTTCTCGTCGACCTCGTCGAAGCTCCAGCTCATGCGGATGGAGTTCTGGCTCATCTCCAGACCCGAGGTGGCGACGCCGCCCGCGTTGGAGGCCTTGCCGGGGCTGTAGAGAAGTCCGTTCTTCTGAACAAGGGCGATGGCCTCGGGGGTCAGCGGCATGTTCGCGCCCTCGAAGACGGCCATGCAGCCATTGTCGATCAGGGCCTGGGCGCCCTCCGCGTCCATCTCGTTCTGGCTGGCGCAGGGGTGGGCGATGTCGCACTTGACCTTCCAGATGTTCTTGCAGCCCTCGACATATTCGGAACCGGGGACCTCGTCGGCGTAGACGGAGATGCGGGCCCTGCGCTTCTGCTTGATGTCGAAGAGCTTGGGAAGGTCGATGCCCTTCGGGTCGTAGACATAGCCCTTGGAGTCGGACATGGCGACGACCTTGCCGCCGAGCTGGGTGACCTTCTCGGCGCAGTACTGCGCCACGTTGCCGGAGCCGGAGACGATGACGGTCTTGCCCTCATAGCTGTCGTTTCGCAGATAGTGCAGCGCCTCGGCGGAGAAGTAGCACAGGCCGTAACCGGTGGCCTGGGTGCGGGCCAGGGAGCCGCCGAAGCTGAGCCCTTTGCCGGTGAGCACGCCGCCGTCGAAGCGGTTGACGATGCGCTTGTACTGGCCGAAGAGGAAGCCGACCTCCCGCGCGCCGACGCCGATATCGCCGGCGGGCACGTCGGTGAACTGGCCGATGTGGCGGTAGAGCTCGGTCATGAAGCTCTGGCAGAAGCGCATGACCTCACCGTCGGACTTGCCCTTGGGGTCAAAGTCGCTGCCGCCCTTGCCGCCGCCCATGGGGAGCGTCGTCAGGGAGTTTTTGAGCACCTGCTCGAAGCCCAGGAATTTCATGATGGAGAGGTTCACCGAGGGATGGAAGCGCAGGCCGCCCTTGTAGGGGCCGATGGCGCTGTTGTACTGGACGCGGAAGCCGCGGTTGACTCTCGTCTTCCCCTCGTCGTCCACCCAGGGGACGCGGAACTCGACCACGCGCTCGGGCTCGACAAAGCGCTCGAGCAGACCGGCCTTCTCCCACTCGGGGTGCTTGTCGACCACGAGCTCGAGAGACTCGAACACCTCGCGCACGGCCTGCAGGAACTCGGGCTCGCCGGCGTCGCGGCGTTCGACCTCGGCGTATACACGGTTGAGATACTCACTGTTGAACATAAACAGAGTGCCTCCTTTATATTGGTAAAATAATTATACAACATGAACAAGGAAACATACAAGAAAAACCTGTTCCTCCCCATAAAAAAGTGGGAAAGAACAGGTTTTCCGTTTTCGTCTACAGCGTCTCCAGATCCTTGAGGAACAGCGCGGCCTCGCCGTCCGAGGGGGTGAGGAAGCCGACGCGCGGGGAGACCGTGAAGGCGTCGACCGCGGGCCCGTCCATCAGGCAGGAGCGCTTGAACTGCTGCGAAAACCAGCGCCTGCACCAGCTCGTGAGCCAGCGCTTGAGCTCCTCGTCCGAAAACTCGTCGCCATAGGCGGCCTTCGCCAGCCGGAAGGTCTTGGAGGGCGTGAAGCCGCAGATCAGGATCTTGTGGGTGAAGAAGTCCTGCAAGCTGTAGGAGCCGACGGCGTCCTCGCTCTTCTGCTCGATCATGTCGTCGTGGATGGGCAGCAGCTCCGGGGTCACCGGGCAGTCGAGCACGTCGTAGAGCGCGGCCTTGAGGATCTTGTCCTCCGTGGTCGCGGCGATGTGGCCGACGTTCGCGCGCACCTGGGTCTTGGTCAGGCCGAGGTTCACGTCGTACATGCTGGTGTGGTCGCCGTTGTAGGTGCACCAGCCGTCGACGAACTCGCTGAGGTCCTCGGTGCCCACGTCGAGGCCGTTGACCTTGTTGGCGATGTCCATGAGGACCTGCGTGCGCTCGCGCGCCTGGGCGTTTTCAAAGGCGACGGAGTAGTCGTCATGGGCGTGGCCGATGTCGTCGAAGTGCTGCAAGACGGACTTGCTGATGTCGATGACGCGCACCTCGCAGCCCCACTGCTCGGCCACGACGACCGCATTGGACTTGGTGCGGCTCGAGGTGCCGAAGCAGGGCATGGTGCAGGCCACGACGTTGGTGGAGGGCAGGCCCATGCGCCGCACCGCCATGGCCGAGACCATGACCGCGAGCGTCGAGTCCACGCCGCCGGAGATGCCGACCACGCAGTGGGTCAGATGGGCGTAGGTCATGCGCTTGACGAGGCCCGAGACCTGGATGTCGAGCATGCGCTCGCAGGCCGCGGGCAGGTCCTCGGCCTTATCGGGCAGGTGGGGGTACTTGGAGAAGCTGCGCGTGAGGGCGGTCTCACCGAGCGTTTCCCGTCCCCAGACGCAGGAGAGTCCGGCGCCGGAGGAGCGGAAGCCGCCGCGGGCCCTGCGCTGATGGACCAGCAGCTCCACGTCGATCTCGCTGACGGCGAGGCTGTCTTCACCCTCGCACGCATCAAGGATTTCGCCGTTTTCCGCGACCATGCACAGGCCGGAGTAGGCGTGGTCGGTCGTGCTCTCGCCCCGGCCGGGGGCGGCGAGGACGACGCCCGCCGCCAGACGCTTCGACTGGGATCGGATGCTCAGCTCCGCGTCCGCGGTGGAACGGACGGTCTGGGGGAAGGAGGCCATCTGCACGATCAGCGTAGCGCCGCAAAGGGCGGCCTCCGCGGAGGGCGGGATCACCGCGTCCATGTCCGCGCCGAGCTCCACCGCGACGCGCAGCTCGGGCAGCGCCGCGTGGCGGAAATCCGCGTATCCGACCGGGCCGTACGACAGCAGCTCCGCGTCCGGGCTCTGGAAGCGGGAGCCCTCGGTCTCCGTGCGGGGAACAAGGCCGAGCACCTCGCCGTCATACAGAGCGGCGGCGACGCTCAGAAGCTCCGCTCCTTCCGCCCAGGGCAGGCCGACGAAGACCAGCATGTCCTTCCCCTCCGTCGCCTCCGCGACGCGCGAAAGCGCCCTCTTCGCGCCCTCGAGCAGCACGCGGTGGGCGAGCATGTCACGGCAGGTGACGCCGGTCAGCGTCAGCTCCGGGAAGGCCAGCACCTTGACGCCGAGCGCGTCCGCCTTTTCGATGCAGGCGACGACCTGCTCCGCGTTGTAGTCGCAGTCGCAGACCCGGATGACGGGCTTTCTCAGAACTTCACGCGCTCGGCGATGTAGTCGCGCACCTCGCTGATGGGGATGCGGACCTGCTGCATGCTGTCGCGCTCGCGCACGGTGACGCAATGGTCGGCGACGTCGGTCTCGGTGCCGACGGTGTTGAAGTCGAAGGTGATGCAGAACGGCGTGCCGATCTCATCCTCGCGGCGGTAGCGCTTGCCGATGGAGCCGGTCTCGTCGTAGTCGCACATGAAGTCCTTGCTCAATTCGCGGTAGAGCTCCATGGCCGGGCCCGTGAGGACCTCCTTCTTCGACAGCGGCAGGATGGCGCACTTGAAGGGCGCGAGGGCCGGATGCAGGTGCAGCACGGTGCGCACGTCGGGGTTGCCCTTCTTGTCCTGACCGACGACCTCCTCGTCGTAGGCCTCGCACAGGAAGGCGAGGGCCACGCGGTCGCAGCCGAGCGAGGGCTCGATGACGTAGGGGATATAGTGCTCGTTCGACTCCTGGTCGTAGTAGCTCAGGTCCTTGCCGCTGGCCTCCTGATGACGGCCGAGGTCGTAGTCGGTGCGGTCGGCGATGCCCCAGAGCTCGCCCCAGTCGGTGAACGGGAAGGCGTACTCGATGTCGGTGGTGGCGCGGGAGTAGAACGCGAGCTCCGCGGGGGAGTGGTCGCGCAGGCGCAGGTGCTCCTCGCTGATGCCGAGGGACATCAGCCAGTTTTTGCAGAAGTCCTTCCAGAAGGCGAACCACTCGAGGTCGGTGCCGGGCTTGCAGAAGAACTCGCACTCCATCTGCTCGAACTCTCTGGTGCGGAAGGTGAAGTTGCCCGGGGTGATCTCGTTGCGGAAGGCCTTGCCGACCTGGCAGACGCCGAAGGGCAGCTTGCGGCGGGTGGTGCGCTGGATGTTGGCGAAGTTGACAAAGATGCCCTGGAGGAGTCCTCGGTCACGCCGATGGCGGTCTTGAACATGAGGTTGAACTTGCGGATGGGGGTGAAGTCGTGCTTGCCGCAGACGGGGCAGAGGATATCTTCATGCGCCGCGATAAAGGCGTCCATCTCGTCGAAGCTCATGGCGTCGACGTCGGCCTCGGGGTGGGCCTCGGCGATGAGCTTGTCGGCGCGGTGGCGGGCCTTGCAGGCGCGGCAGTCGAGCAGCGGATCGGAGAAGCTGGAGACGTGGCCGGTGGTGACCCAGGTCTGGGGGTTCATGAGGATGGCCGCGTCGAGGCCGACGTTGTAGGGGCTCTCCTGCACAAACTTCTTGAGCCAGGCCTTCTTGACGTTGTTCTTGAACTCCACGCCCAGCGGGCCGTAGTCCCAGGTGTTGGCGAGGCCGCCGTAGATCTCGCTCCCGGCGTAGACGTAGCCGCGGTTTTTGCACAGCGCCACGATCTTGTCCATGGTCTTGTCTTTCTGATTCATTCGTTTCTTCCTTTCCCGCGGCTGGCAGCCGCGGAGAGATATTTGTCGTCTGACAAACTCAAATTCTATCATAATCGGGACAAGGATTCAACCAGAAAATCCCGGTTTGTTCCGAAAACCTCTGAAAAGCGCCGAGGCCTTTTCGGCGCTTTCCGAAAAAGCGGATTCCCATTCCGGACAAAATGGTGTATACTATACAGCCGGGAAAGAAAACGAAGCAGGAGCATGATGCGATGAAAGAGAAAAAAGAGCGGAAAAAGCATCGGGGGCGCGGCTGGGTCTTCCTGCTGGCGGTCCTGGCGCTGCTTTTGCTGACCGCGTCCGTGCTGACGCTGCTCGACGCGCGCTATGTGCGCTTTTACATGACCGGCGACGAGGAGATCACCCTCGAGTACGGAACAGAGTGGAAGGACCCGGGCGTCTACGCCGTCACGACCGGACGGCTCTTCGGCGAGCTGCCGGAGCGCCTGCCGGTCGAGACCCTGGGCGGCGTCGACACGAAAAAGCTCGGGACCTACGTCCTGCGCTACAAGACCCGCTGGCTCTTCAATGATTACGAGGCCGAGCGCCGCGTCGTCATTGTCGACACCACGCCCCCCGTCATCGAGCTCAAGACCATTGAGGGCTACACGCCCACCTGGATGACCGGCTACGCCGAGGAGGGCTACACCGCGACCGACGCCTGCGACGGGGACCTGACCGGCAAGGTCAGGCGCACGTCGGAGGCCGAGCGCATCATCTACACCGTCAGCGACTCCTCGGGCAACAGCACCACGGTCGTGCGCGAGCTGCCCGATCTGCACTACGATCCGCCGGTGCTGACCCTGCTGGGCGACGAGCACATCACGGCGGAGGCCGGACTGAGCTTCGAGGACCCGGGCTGCACGGCCGAGGACAACCTCGGCAACGATCTGACCGGGCATATCCAGGTCGACAGCGACGTGGTCCCGTGGCTTGCCGGGGAGTACACGATCCGCTACAGCATCGTCAGCGAGGAGGGCATGGAGGTCAGCGCCCTGCGCCGCGTCACCGTCACGGCAAAGGAGCTGCCGGAGGAGAACACGCCGCCGGCGAAGACCATCTACCTTACCTTTGACGACGGCCCCGGCCCCTATACCGAGGAGCTTCTGGACCTGCTGAAAAAGTACAAGGTCAAGGCCACCTTCTTCGTCACCGACCAGCAGCCGGACTATATCGACCTGATCGGCCGGGCCTTCCGCGAGGGGCACAGCATCGGCGTGCACACGAAGCTGCACGACTACGACTATATCTACGCCAGCGAGGAAAACTATTTCAGCGACTTCTTCGCCATGGAGGAGATCGTCTATCAGCAGACCGGCGAGCATACGAAGCTGTTCCGTTTTCCCGGCGGCAGCTCCAACACGGTCAGCCGCATCAATCCGGGCATCATGACGCGGCTGACGCAGGCCATGAACGACATGGGCTACCAGTACTACGACTGGAACATCGTCTCGGGCGACGCGGGCGGCACCAACAAGACCAAGGAGATCGTCCAGACCATCAAGGACGGCTGCGCGGAGCACCGCGTCTCGATGATCCTCCAGCACGACATCAAGGACTACAGCGTCGCGGCGGTGGAGCCGGTCATCAAGTGGGGTCTGGACAACGGCTACACCTTCCGGGCGATCGAGCTCGACAGTCCCGCGATGCACCACGGGATCAACAACTGAGGGGAAACGACATGATCCTTGCCATTGACGTGGGCAATACCCACATTGTGATCGGCATGATCGAGGACGGCGAGATCCGCAGCGTCGTCCGCCTGCACACCGATCCGCGGGAGACCGCGACCGAGCTCATCATCAAGCTGCGGCAGATCACGGACTACTACGGCCTCGACCCCACGGCCTTCGAGGGGAGCATCCTCTCCTCCGTCGTGCCGCGGGTGACGGAGTCGATGCGGACGGCGGTCGAGACGCTGACCGGCAAGCGCGCGATGGTGGTCGGGCCGGGGATGAAGACCGGACTGAACCTGCGCATCGACGAGCCGGCGAGCGTCGCCTCCGACCTCGTGGTCGGGAGCGTCGCCGCAGTCGCGGCCTACGGCGCGCCGGTCATCGTCATCAGCCTGCGCACCGCCACGACCCTCGTCGTGACGGACAAAAACGGCGCCTTCCGCGGCGGCGCGATCCTCCCGGGCGTGAAGCTCGGCTACGGCGCGCTCGCCGACGGGACCAGCCTGCTGCCCGAGATCGCCGTTCTGCCGCCGAAGAAGGTCGTCGGGGCCAACACCGTCGACGCGATGCGCTCCGGCGCGGTCTTCGGCACCGCCGCCCTGATCGACGGCATGCTCGAGCGCATGGAGGCCGAGCTCGGCTATCCCTGCAAGGCCGTGGCGACGGGCGGGCTCGCGCGCGAGGTGATCCCCTGCTGCACGCGGCGGGATATCCTTGTCGATCCCGACCTGATGCTCAGGGGCCTTTGGATCTTGTACACGAAAAACCGATAAAGGAGAAAACACGATGGATCTGCACAGAGAGCTGGAGCTCGAGGACTGCCCCTACTGCGGCGGCGCGGGCCTGCTGGAGGAGGAAAACGGCTGGTGCTGGTATGTGATGTGCATGGACTGCGGTGCGCATACCGCCCACATGGAGTTCAAAACGCCCGAGGAGCGCGTCGAGGCCGCGCGCATGGCCGCAAGCCTCTGGAACCACGGGAAGGTCCTGCGCGGCGGCGTCGGCGAATGAGCGGGCGGGAGCTGCTGCGCAAACGCCTCGTCTTCCGGGGCCGGGTACAGGGCGTGGGGTTTCGCTGGCGGGCGCGCGCCGCGGCGCACAACGCCGGGGCGACGGGCTGGGTGCGCAACAACTATGACGGCTCCGTCACCATGGAGCTGCAAGGCAGCGATACCCAGATCGACCGCGTCGTCCAGAGCCTCGGCCACGACCGCTACATCCGCATCGACTCGCTGGAGGCGAGGACCATCCCGGTCGACCCGGAGGAGCGCGGCTTCGAGACCAGAGACGATTTCTGGTGAGGATCGGACCATGAGGGAACGATATGACATCCTGTGCGTCGGCACGGCGCTGGTGGACTCGCTGATCCGGGGCTTCGACCCGGAGCCGGTCTCCGCCTCCGGCTACCGGGCGGAGTCCGGCACGCTGAGCGTGGGCGGCGAGGCGGTCAACGAGGCCATGGCGGCGGCGAAGCTCGGCATGCGCACGGGCATCCTCTGCTCTCTCGGCGAGGACGGGGCGGGCGAGCTGGTCGCCGGGGCCCTGCGCCGCTGCGGCGTGGACACCGGGGCGATCGCGTGGTCGAAGGAGCACGCCACCCCGGTCACCACCATGTTCGTCAACGCCGACGGGACGCGCCGCTCGATCACCAACGGCGCGCACCGCTACAACTTCCACCCGGAGCGCTTTCCGGAACGGCTCGGGGAAGCGCGGGCGGTGATCCTGGGCTCGCTGTTTCGCGCGCCCTTTGACGATGCGGAGGTCGTGCATGCCGTCGTGGGCGCGGTGAAGGCCGCGGGGAGCCTGCTGATCGCGGACACCAAGCTGCCGAACTTCCGCTTCCTGACGCTGGAGGACCTCGCGCCCTCGCTGGGGCGGATCGACTGCGTCACGCCCAACGAGGACGAAGCACGGTACTACACCGGCAGGGACGAGCCCGAGGCGATGGCCGACGCCTTCCTTTCTTACGGCGTCGGGAGCGTGATCGTCAAGCTCGGCGCGAAGGGCTGTCTGTATAAGGACAAGGAGACCGTCCTGCGCCTGCCCGCGCTGCCGGTAAACGCCGTGGACGCGACCGGTGCGGGCGACAACTTTGTCGCGGCCTTTGTGTCAGAGCGCCTGCGCGGAGCGGGACCGGCGGAGGCCCTGCGCTTTGCCAACGCCTGCGGCGCGCTGTGCACCACCGCCGTCGGCGCCTCCGCCGCGCTGA
>CADCLH010000073.1 GCA_902802215.1 Oscillospiraceae bacterium | reverse complement strand
GCCGGGAGGCCGCGCTAAGGCGCATCCGGGCGCAGAAGCCGGACGCGTATTATCGAAGCAACTGTGACTACACTTTGGAAAACAACGCCGACCCGGAGCGCTTTCTGGACGACTGCCGTCGGCTGATAAAGGAGATTTTGACACGTGGATGAACTGAAGAAGAAGCTGTTTTACGAGCAGAAAAACGGATATGACCTCGTGGACACCCGGGAGCATATCGCCGCGGAGGACTATTGCCGCGGCTACATGTCGTTTCTGAACGATTCCCGCACCGAGCGCGAGACAGTCAGAAACGCCATTTCGCTCGCCCGGGAGCAGGGCTTTGTTGAATACACGCCGGGGATGGAGCTGCATCCCGGCATGAAGATCTACAACTGCAACCGGGGCAAATCGCTGATGCTCGCGGTCATCGGCCGCAACAGCCTTGCCGACGGCGCCGTCATCGGAGGCGCGCATGTCGATTCCCCGCGCCTGGACCTGAAGCAGAATCCGATGTACGAGAACGACGAGCTCTGTTATTTCCGCACACATTATTACGGCGGGATCAAAAAGTATCAGTGGGTCACCATTCCGCTCGAGCTGCACGGCGTCGTCGTGCTGCAAAGCGGCGAGCGCATTGACGTGTCCATCGGCCGCGAGAGCGACGAGCCGCGCTTTGTCATTACCGATCTGCTGCCGCATCTGGCGCAGGATCAGATGAAAAAAGTCATGTCTGAGGGGATCACCGGCGAGGCGCTCAACCTTCTGATCGGCTCCGTGCCCTACGCGGGAGAGGGCAAGGACCGCGTCAAGCTCGCGGTGCTCAGCATCCTCAACGACATGTACGGCATCCGCGAGGAGGATTTTCTGTCCGCGGAACTTGAAGCTGTGCCCGCTTTTGACGTGTGCGAGATCGGTCTGGACCGCTCCATGATCGGCGGCTACGGTCAGGACGACAGGGTCTGCGCCTACGCGGTCTTCAAGGCTCTGCTCGATGTGCAGGACCCGGTGAGGACCTGCGTGTGCCTGCTTGCGGACAAGGAGGAGATCGGCTCGGAGGGCGTCACCGGAACAAAGAGCTACGCCTTCGACACCTTCATGGCGGACCTCTGCGCGTCGCAGGGCGTCGAGCTCCGGCGCTGCTATGAAAAGAGCTTCTGCCTGTCCTCCGACGTGACCGCAGCGATGGACCCGCTGTACCCGGAGGTCTCGGAAAAGAGCAACAACGCTCGTTTGAACTACGGTATCGGCATCAACAAATTCACCGGGTCCCGCGGCAAGTCCGGCGCAAGCGACGCCTCGGCGGAGGTCGTGGCCTATCTGCGGCGCATCTTTGCCCGCAGCGGCGTTGTCTTCCAGCTTTGCGAGATGGGCAAGGTCGATCAGGGCGGCGGCGGGACGATCGCCAAGTTCATGGCCGGCCGCAACATCGACACCGTCGACGCCGGCGTTCCGCTGCTGTGCATGCACGCGCCCTTTGAAGTCGTCGCAAAGCTTGACTGCTATATGACCTACAAGGGCGTTCTCGCCGCGTACAGCGACAACTGAATCCCCTGACTAATCACACACCCCGCTGCTAACAATAGACAGCGGGGTGATTTGTTGTGGACGAGATCAAAGAGCTGGGGCAGAAGACGGAGGGAAACATCCACTGTCTGAGCATCATCGGGCAGATCGAAGGGCATCAGCTCCTGCAGGACGATATGAAAAGCACCAAGTATGAGCATGTACTCCCGACCATCGCGGCGATCGAGGAAGCGCCGGAGATCGACGGCCTGCTCATTCTGCTCAACACGGCGGGCGGCGATGTGGAGGCGGGGCTTGCGATCGCGGAGCTGATCGCCGGGATGAAGAAGCCGACGGTCTCGCTGGTGCTCGGCGGAGGACACAGCATCGGCGTGCCGCTCGCGGTCGCGGCGAAGCGCAGCCTGATCGCGGCCTCGGCCTCGATGACGATCCATCCCGTGCGGGTCAGCGGCGTCGTCATCGGCGCGCCGCAGACCTACGACTATCTCTCCCGCATGCAGGCCAGGGTTACGGACTTCGTCACGGCGCACTCCCATATCCGCGCGGAGCGCTACCGCGCCCTGATGAACAACACCGAACAGCTCGCCAACGACGTGGGCACGATCCTCTCCGGGCGGGAGGCTGTCGGGGAGGGGCTGATCGACGCCATCGGCACGCTTTCGGATGCGCTCTCATGGCTGCACGGACAGATCGGGTCTTGAAAACACGCTGGGAACGCGCGCAATCACTTGTTTTTGTTTTCATAATATGGTATACTGAATTTCACGATTGCTGTGGGGGTATGAGGCGATGACGGTTTGGAACGCCGTGCTTCTCGGCCTGGTCCAGGGGATCGCGGAAATTCTGCCGATCTCGGGCTCCGGGCATCTGTCTATCATCAATAACCTGTTCAAGCTGTCTGACGTCTCGGAGGGGCACATGCTTTTCGGCGCGCTTCTCCGCCTCGCCACGCTGATCGCGGTGGTCATCGTCTACTGGCCGGAGCTGTCCGCCATGGCTTACGAGCTGCTCTCCTTTGCCAATCTGGGCCCCTATGCGGGGCAGCAGAAGGAGCGCTATGTCGCGGCGCGGGTCTTCTTTATGCTTGTGCTCGGGACGATCCCGCTGTTTCTTCTGCTTCCGATTCACGAGAAGATCGACGCGCTTTCCTCCCGGAACATCTTTGTCGGCGTGATGCTGATCCTGACGGGCTGCCTGCTTGCGGTCTCGGACAAAATGTCGCCCGGGAAGAAGAACGCGGGGAACATGTCTGTCACGGACGCGCTGCTGATCGGCCTGTGCCAGTCCGTCTCCGCCATACCGGGCCTCTCCCGCTCCGCCGTATCCGTTACATCCGGGATCGCCGTCGGCCTCAAACCAAGCTTCGCGGTCCACTACTCTCTGCTGCTCAGCATCCCGGCGGTTTTCGGCGCCTGCATCCTGGCGTTCGGCAAGGCCTTTGAGCAGGGGATCGACTGGCACAGCGTCCCCGCCTATCTGATCGGCATGGCCGTCGCCATCCTGAGCAGCATCTTCTCCATCCGTATCCTGCGCATGATCGGCAAGAAGGGCAAATTCGGCGGCTTTTCCTACTATTGCTGGGTCGTGGGCGTTCTCTCCATCATCCTGTATCTGATTTTCTGATCCGCATCGAAAGGATTCCGATTCCATGGCAACGAAGAAAAAAGCAAGCAAGAAAACATCCTCCGGCGCTTCCGCCTCCCGCGGCAGAAAGCAGCCCGTCAATCCGCCCGAACCCGCGCCCCCGATCCGGCGCGAGCTCGGCGGCGTGCTGTTTTTCTTTCTGGCAGTCATTACCGGCGTGAGCGTTTTCAGCAGCGAGGGCGCCTTTGTCCGCTTCTTTTCCGAAACCATCAAGGGACTTGTCGGCTGGGGCTACTGGGTGTGCGTACCGGCCTTTCTGGTCATCAGCTACATCCTCTTTTTCCACCGCGGCCGTCCGGTCTCGCTGCGCATTTTCTGCTGCCTGCTGGTGCCGATCCTTCTCTCCGCGCTGGTGAGTCTGCTGGTCTACCAGTACGACGTCACGGGCGCCGACGCCAAGCGGCTTGCCGAGCTGCTCTTCGATCAGGGCAAGGAGCTCGATTCCGGCGGCGTTTTCGGCGGCCTGCTCGCGGTCGGGCTGGAGATGGCCTTCAGCATCTACGGCGCTTTTCCGGTCCTTGTTGTTCTGCTCGGCCTGAGTCTGTTCTGCATTTTCCGCACCGGCTTCAAGAAGGCCGCAAGCAAGGTCAGATATCAGGTCCAGACGCCGTATGATCCCGCCCTGTACGAGAACACGCTCACGCCCATCGACGCCGTCTCCGGCGCGCTGGCCTCCCGGCAGGAACCGAGGAAGATCGAGCGCGTGCAGCGCTCCGCCTCCAGCATGGATATCCCGCTCGGCGAGGATGACGACGACGCGCTCAGCATCTTTCAGGGCGTGAGCGATACCGCGGTCCTCCCGACGCCGGAGCCGAAATCCCGCAAGAAGCCCAAGGTCAGCGTCGTCAAGGAGACCGCGGCCGAGGGCGTGATGCCCTTGAGCGCGGAAGAAGCTGCCAAAATCGCCGGGATCGATCTCAAGGCCTACGACGAAGCCAAGGCGGACCGGAACCCGGCCGAAAAGCCGCCCGCCGGGAAGGGCAGGGGAAAGGCGCGCGTCACCGTCTCGGCGGAGATCTCCGATCCTCCCAAGGTGCAGCGCATGAGCCGCGACGAGGTGAACGCCGAGGCCCAGGCCGTGGCGGAGGCCATCTCCGCGACGGAGGACAAGCCGGACTATGTTTACCCGCCCGTCGGCCTGCTCAAGAGCGGGACCGCCGCGGCAGGCGACGCGCGGGAGGAGATCCTTGTCAACAAGGAACGGCTGGAGGGCGCGATCCGCAGCTTCGGCATCGGCGCGACCATCGTCGGCGTCACGCGCGGACCCACGGTCACGCGCTACGATATCGAGCTGGATCAGGGCGTCAAGCTCGCGCGCGTCACGAATCTCGCGGGCGATCTTGCGCTTGCGCTGGGCGTCGTCAACGTCCGCATCGCGCCGATCCCGGACAAGATCTCCACCGTCGGCATCGAGGTGCCGAACAAGATCGTCAGCACCGTCTGTCTGCGCGACATCATCGAATCGCCCAAATTCACCTCCGCCAAATCCAAGCTCAGCTTCGCGCTCGGCAAGGACATCGGGGGCGAGTGCATCGTCGGCAACATCGCCAAGCTCCCGCACATGCTCATCGCCGGTACGACCGGTTCGGGCAAGTCGGTGTGCATGAACTCGCTGATCCTGTCGCTTTTGTACAAGGCACGCCCGGACGAGGTCAAGCTCATTATGATCGACCCGAAGATGGTCGAGCTCGGCGTCTACAACGGCATCCCGCACCTCTATGTCCCGGTCGTGACCGACCCGAAGAAGGCGGCGGGCGCGCTGCAGTGGTCGGTCGTGGAGATGCTCAAGCGCTACAGGCTTTTCTCGGAGATCGGCGTGCGCGACATCGAGGCGTACAACCGCCACTGCCAGAGCTCCGGCGAGGCGACGCTGCCCCGCGTCGTGATCGTGATCGACGAGCTGGCCGACCTCATGATGATCGCCTCCAAGGATGTGGAGGAGAGCATCTGCCGCGTCGCGCAGATGGGCCGCGCTGCCGGCATGCATCTGGTCATCGCAACGCAGCGTCCCTCGGCCGACGTCATCACCGGCCTCATGAAGGCGAACATCCCGTCCCGCATCGCGTTTGCCGTCTCCTCCACGCTTGAAAGCCGCATCATCCTTGACCAGGGCGGCGCGGAGAAGCTGATCGGCATGGGCGACATGCTGTTCTCTCCCGTCGGCGTGGGCAAGCCCATCCGCATTCAGGGCGCTTATGTCTCCGACGAGGAGCGCGAGGAGGTCATCCAGTTCATCAAGGAGGGCGCCGGCGAGACCCAGAAGAACGACGAGATCGAGGAGTACATGAACAAGGCCGCCGAGGACAAGAACAGCGACAGCGCGTCCTCCGACAAGGAGGAGAAGGCGATGGGCGGCTATGACGAGATGCTCCCGCAGGCGGTCGAGGTCGTGCTGGAGACCAAGTCCTGTTCGGTCTCGATGCTCCAGCGGCGTATCAAGCTCGGCTACTCCCGCGCGGCGCGCATCGTCGACCAGATGGAAGAGCTCGGCATCGTCGGCCCCTACGAGGGCGCCAAGCCCCGGTCCGTGGTCGTCGACCGCGACGGCTGGACGGAGATCCAGCGTCAGCTCGGCCTGATCGACGACAGCGACATGGCGCTCGCCGCGCAGATGAACGAGGGCGGCGACGGGAACGACTACGACAACTGATCCGTGAAAAGGGCGTGTCAAACGCCCTTTTCTTTTGAGGTGACACTATGGAAAACCTTGTAAACCCGATGACCGAGCAGCAGGTCAACAAGCTGAGCATGCTGGCGCTGGCGCATGTGGGCGACGCCGTGTTTGAGCTGCTGGTTCGCACGCGGCTGTGCGCGCTCGGTCCCTCCGCGGTCGCCCAGCTCCACCGGCAGACGGTCGCGCAGGTCAACGCCTCCGCCCAGGCGGAGGACATGAAAAAGCTCCTCCCTCTTCTGACGGAGGAGGAGACAGCCCTTTACAAGCGCGGACGAAACGCGAAGGTCAACTCCGTTCCGCACCATGCGGACATTGCCCAATACCACGCGGCGACAGGGCTGGAGGCGCTCTTCGGCTGGCTGTATCTGCTCGGCCGGACGGAGCGCGTCCGCGAGCTTTTCGCCGCGCTTACGGAGGAATAGAGATGCCGCTTGACGCGATCTGTCTCTCCGGCGTGACGCGGGAGCTGAAAGAAAAACTGACGGGCGCAAAGATCGACAGGATCCAGCAGCCCGAGCGGGATATGGTATTGTTCACGCTGCGCTCAAGCGGCGAGACGCTGCGCCTTCTCTGCGCGGTCGGCACGGGCAACGCGCGCGTCCATCTGACGCAGGCCTCGTTTGAGAATCCCGCGGAGCCGCCCATGTTCTGCATGCTGCTGCGCAAGCATCTGCTCGGCGCGCGCATTACCGGCGTCACGCAGCCGGAAGGGGAGCGCATGCTGGTTTTCAGCCTCGACACCCGGGACGAGCTGGGGATCGAGGCACAGAAGAAGCTGGTCGCAGAGCTCATCGGCCGCAGCGCGAACCTGATCCTGGTCGACGCCGAGGGGCGCATCATCGACTGTCTGCGCCGGATGGATTTCGGCGGGAGCTTGGAGCGCCGGATGCTCCCCGGCATGCTCTACCGTCTGCCGCCCGGTCAGGGCAAGCCGTTTCCCGTGAGCCTCTCCGCGGATCAAATCGAGGACATGGTTTCCCGGGCCGATCCGTCAAAACCGATCGAGAAATGGCTGCTGGACAGCTTTTCCGGGCTTTCCCCGCTTGTTTGCCGGGAGCTGGCCTTCCGCTGCGGCGGCGATTACACGCTGCTTGCTCCGCTTCTGAACGCCTTTACGGAGAGCGTACGGGCGGGAGAGCTCGCGCCGTGGATGGTCTGCAAGGAGGAAAAGCCGCTGGATTACAGCTTCATGGCGCTGCGTCAGTACGGCGAGGCGGCGATCTGCGTACGCCAAACGAGTTTTTCCGAAATGCTCGACCGGTTTTATTCCGGCCGCGACTGGCTGGAACAGCAGCGGCGGCGCGCCCAGACGCTCAACAAAAGCGTGCGCCTTCTGCGCGACCGGCAGGCGCGCAAGCTCGCCTTGCAGCAGGAGGAGCTCAAGCGTACCGAAGACCGGGAGTCGCTGCGGAAAACCGCAGAGCTGATCACGGCAAACCTGTACCGCATCCGAAAGGGCGACACAACGCTAAGCTGCGAGGATTACTATGCGGAGGGCTGCCCCGAGATCGAGATCCCGCTCGATCCGCTCAAATCCCCGCAGCAGAATGCGGCGAAGCTGTTCCGCGAGTACGCCCGCCAGAAGGCCGCGCGCGAGCATCTGACGCGGCTGATCGCGGACGGCGAGGCGCATCTGGACTATCTCAACAGCGTTCTGGCGCTGATCGCTTCGGCGGAATCGGAAAAAGATCTGGCCGATCTGCGCAGAGAACTGATTGCCGGCGGGATACTCAAAGAAAAGGGGAGCCGGAAGCCGGACAGGAGCAAGCCGCAGGCTCCGCTGCGCTTCATGACGGACGACGGCCTGGAGGTCCTGGTCGGGCGCAGCAACCTGCAAAATGACGAGCTGACGACCAGACAGGCGCGCCGCACCGACCTCTGGCTGCATACGCAGAAGATCCACGGCAGCCATGTCCTTCTCCGCTGTGAGGGGCAGGAAGCGCCGCCGGGCAGCATCGAACAGGCGGCGGTGATCGCGGCCCACTTCTCTCAGGGACGCGGCGCGGGCAAGATCCCGGTCGACTACACAATGGTGAAAAACGTCCGAAAGCCGGCAGGGTCGCTTCCGGGCAAGGTGATCTACACGGAGTACAGGACCCTTTTGGTGCAGAGCGACGAGGAACTCGTCAAACGCCTCCGCTGCAAATAACAGAAAAGATCAAGGCTGCTGACGGAATCTCAGCAGCCTTGATCTTTTCTCAGTTTTTCGCGTGCTTTCCTTTCGGCAGGGCGTCCCATTGGTACCAGCGGCGGGGCAGCTTTGCGGCGATCAAAACCGCGACGCAGCCCGCGAAGATGCCGACGATCATTCCGGCGAGCACGTCGCTGGGGAAGTGGACGACCAGATAGATCCTTGCGATGCCCATCAGGACCGCAAAGCACAGCGCGGCGATCTTGTATTTCGGTTTTCCCATGATGAACACGGGCGTCATACTGGCAAAGGCGGCCGTCGTATGGCCGGAGGGAAAGCTCTTGTCGCTCTCCACGTTCTGCCCGACGGTCAGCCACAGGTCATGGAACATGCTGTTTTGATCCGCGTACGGGCGGGGTCTGGCGATAAAGATCTTGAGACCCAGATTCGTGATGATCGCGCCGATGGCGAGGCCGAGCAGCATGGCGGTCCCGAAGCGCCGCGTCGGTTTGAGGAACATCAGGCACAGGGAGAGAAGGATCAGGCAGATGCCGCCTTTTCCGAAAAAGGAAATCAGTTCAAAGAACGGGGTGAAGAAGCCGCCCGCGGCGGTGTGGAGCGCATGCACCGCGGAGGTGATGCTCTGGTCGAAGGTTTCAAAGGTGGCGTTGATCCACTGGGCTGATGCGGTCAGTTCCATGATGTTTCTCCCGATGATCGTTTTTCTTGATTCTACCATAGAATTCCCGGAAAAGTCTACCTGCTTTTGCATACATCCCCTGTTTTTGAACATACTAGCAGTACGACACGAAGGGAGGAACACCCTGATGCTGCTGATGGGAATGGGACTTGCCAACCCGGCCTTTGCGCTGGGGGCCTCGCCGGTCGCCGAGAACCTGGAGCTGAAAACCTACCGCGGCGTCTCGGTCGGCGGCAGGCTGTCGGCCTATGACCCCGACGGGGACGCCGTCGCCTATGAGATCACGACACAGCCGGTCAAGGGCAGCATCGTGCTGGAAGAGGACGGCAGCTTCGTCTATACGCCGAAGGAGAAAAAGCGCGGCAGAGACTATTTCGGCTATAAAGCGAAGGACGCGGAGGGCAATCTTTCTCAGGAGGCGACGGTGCTGATCCGCATCGAAAAGCAGCGCAAGCCCGTTTCCTACGAGGATATGGAGGGCCGCGCCGGAGCCTACGCGGCGGCCGAGCTGTGCGAGTCCGGCCTTTTCGTCGGGGATCAGATCGGGGGCAGCTATTGCTTTCATCCCGACCGGGCGGTCACAAAGGGGGAGTTCCTGCGCCTGTGCATGCTCGCCGCCGACCAGCCGCTGCTGGAGGGCGTGATGCGCAGCGGGTGCAGCGACGATGAGAGCCTGTCCCCGCAGATGCGGCAGGTCGTCGCCACCGCGGCCCTGACCGGGATCGAGCGCAAAGGCGGGGCCTTTTCGCCGGACGCCCCGATCACAAAGGGCGAGGCGGCCGCCATGCTGAACGCGGCGCTGGGACTTTCCGACGTCGCGCTTGAGGAGGAAGCGCCGGACAAGATCCTGCAAGCCTGTATGAATCTGCGCTCTGCCGGGATCGTGAGCGCCGACTATCCGAGCGCGGAGACGCTCAGCCGTGAGGAGGCTGCCCAAATGCTTGTCAGCGCAATGGGAAAGCTATAAGAGATCCGTGAAGCCGGGGGACGAGACTCCTCCGGCTTCCTGATTTGTTTGGGAGAACATCTCTGCGTCCTTGTTAAAAGACGGAAGCTATGCTATAATATAATATCTCTGCATGCAGGATTGGAGCGCGTCATGGACAGATTCAAACTGGTCTCTCCCTACCGGCCGATGGGCGATCAGCCCGAGGCGATCGACAGTCTCGTCATGGGCCTCGAAAACGGACTCGACGAGCAGGTGCTTCTCGGCGTGACCGGCTCCGGAAAGACCTTTACCATGGCCAACGTCATCGCAAGGCTCAACCGGCCCACGCTGGTCCTCGCCCACAACAAGACGCTTGCCGCGCAGCTGTGCAGCGAGTTCAAGGAGTTCTTCCCGGAAAACGCGGTGGAGTACTTCGTCTCGTACTACGACTATTATCAGCCGGAGGCCTACATCCCCCATACCGACACGTTTATCGAAAAGGACTGCTCGATCAACGATGAGATCGAGCGGCTGCGCCACAGCGCGACCTCCAGCCTCTTTGAGCGCCGGGACGTGATCGTCGTCTCCTCCGTCTCCTGCATCTACGGTCTGGGCGACCCCATCGACTACGCCAACATGGTCATCTCCCTGCGCCCCGGCCAGACCCGGGACTTTGACGAGCTGCTCAGGAAGCTGGTGGAGATCCGCTATGAGCGAAACGATGTCGCCTTTGAGCGCAACATGTTCCGCGTCCGCGGCGACACCGTGGAGATCTTCCCGGCCTACTCCAACGACAAGGCGATCCGGGTGGAGTTTTTCGGCGACGAGGTGGACCGCATCAGCGAGATCAACGTCGTCACCGGCACGGTGACGCGCATCGTCAACCATGTCGCCATCTACCCCGCGAGCCACTATGTCACGACCCGGGAGAAGATGGCCGAGGCCATCGGACGCATCCGGGAGGAATGCGACGAGCGCGTCCGGTATTTCACCGAGAACGGGAAGCTGCTCGAGGCCCAGCGCATCAAGCAGCGCACCGACTATGACATCGAGATGATGCAGGAGCTCGGCTACTGTACCGGGATCGAGAACTACTCCCGCGTGATCTCCAACCGCGCCCCCGGCAGTCCGCCGATGACGCTGCTGGACTATTTCCCGAAGGACTTTCTGCTCTTCGTGGACGAGAGCCATGTGACGCTGCCGCAGGTGCGGGCCATGTACCGCGGCGACCGCGCGCGCAAGGAGGCGCTGGTGGACTTCGGCTTCCGCCTTCCCTCCGCCTTTGACAACCGCCCGCTCAAATTCGACGAGTTTACGCAGCGCATCCACCAGCGCGTCTACGTTTCCGCGACGCCCGGCGAATACGAGCGCGAGCGCGCCGGGCAGATCGTCGAGCAGATCATCCGGCCGACGGGGCTCCTGGACCCCGAGATCTTCGTCCGGCCCGTCGAGGGGCAGATCGACGATCTGATCGGAGAGATCAACGCCAAGATCGAAAAGGGCCAGCGCAGCCTTGTCACCACGCTCACCAAGAAAATGGCCGAGGACCTCTCCGCCTACCTGACCGGCGCAGGGATCCGCTGCCGGTACATGCACCACGACATCAACACCATCGAGCGCATGGAGATCATCCGCGATCTGCGCCTCGGGGAATTCGACGTTCTGGTCGGCATCAACCTGCTGCGCGAGGGTCTGGACATTCCCGAGGTCGGGCTCGTCGCGATCCTGGACGCCGACAAGGAGGGCTTCCTGCGCAGCGAGACCAGCCTGATCCAGACGGTCGGCCGTGCGGCGCGAAACGCCGAGAGCATCGTCATCATGTACGCAGACACGATAACGCCCTCGATGCGCGCCTGCATCAACGAGACCAACCGCCGCCGCACGAAGCAGATGGCCTACAACGAGGCCCACGGCATCGTGCCGAAGACCATCGTCAAGAGCGTGCGCGAGCTGATCGAGATCTCCTCGGAGCCCTCGGCCAGGCTCACCTCGCACGGCGTGAAGATGACCGAGCGCGAAAAGCGCGAGCTGATCGCCTCGCTGGAGAGCAAGATGCGCAAGGCGGCCGAGATGCTCGAGTACGAGATCGCAGCCCAGCTGCGCGACGAGATCATTCGCCTCAGGGGCGAGAAATGACAGGGAGGAACCGCCGTGAAACTGATGATACTCGACGGCAACAGCATTGTGAACCGCGCGTTCTACGGGGTGCGCATGCTCAATGCCCCCGACGGGACGCCGACCAACGCGATCTTCGGCTTTCTGAACATCCTTCAGCGCATGCTGGACGAGCAGAAGCCGGACGCGCTCTGCGTCGCCTTTGACCGAAAGGAGCCGACCTTCCGCCATAAGGCTTACGACGGGTACAAGGCCCAGCGCAAGCCCATGCCGGAGGAGCTCGCCGTACAGATGCCGCTTCTGAAGGAGACGCTCGACGCCATGGGCATCCGCCGCTATGAGCTCGCAGGCTACGAGGCCGACGACATTCTCGGTACCGCTTCCCGCATCTGCCGGGAGCGCGGCTGGGACTGCGCGGTCGTCACGGGCGACAAGGACAGTCTCCAGCTCATCGACGAGCGCACCACGGTCTGCAACGTCAAATCCCGCATGGGGCAGACCGAGACGATCGACTACACCCCGGAGGTCTTTGAAGCGGAATACGGCTTTGCTCCGCCGCAGATGGTGGACCTCAAGGCCCTGATGGGCGACAGCTCCGACAACATCCCCGGCGTGCCGGGGATCGGCGAGAAGACGGCGATGGAGCTGATCCGCAAATACGGGACGATCGACAACATCTACCGTCAGCTGCCCGCCCTCGACGTCAAGGAGGGCGTGCGGAAAAAGCTCGCGGAGGGGGAGGAGAGCGCCCGCAAATCCTACTGGCTCGCCACCATCCTGCGGGAGGTGCCGCTCGAATTGAACCCGGAGGACGCCGTCTGGGACCGGAACTACACCGACGCCCTGTACGGCCTGTTCAAGCGCCTCGGCTTTCAGAAGTTCATCGAGAAGTGGGGCCTTACCGAGAGCGCCGCAGCCGCAGAGCCCGCATCGGAAGGGCTGCCGCATATCCTTGTCAATTCCGCCGCAGCCATGGATAAGCTGCTGCAAGCCCTGAAGGACGCGGAGAACATAGCCGTCCGCTTTGTCGACAATCTCGACGCGATCGAGCTCTGCGACGGGAAGACCGTCTACGGCGCTTCGTGGAACGCCTGCGGCGAGGACTATGACAAGCTGCTGGAGCTGGTGTTCAGCCCCGACAGGAAAAAGCTCGGCCACAACGTCAAGGATATGATGAACGTCCTCTCGCAGGAGGGGCGCTGCCATGACGGCTTTGTGTTCGATACGGCGCTGGCGGCGTATCTTCTGGACGCCAACGACAGCGACTACGCGCTGCCGCGTCTCAGCGCCCGCTATCTGGGACGGGAGACGGACGGCGCGGAGGCGATTTTCGCGCTTGCCCCCGTGCTGGAGGAAAAGCTCGGGGAGCTCGGCATGACAAAGCTCTACCGGGAGATCGAGCTGCCGCTGTGCGAGGTCCTGTCTGAGATGGAGAAGGCGGGCTTCTACGTCGACCGCAAGGCCCTGTATGATTTCGGCGAGAGCCTGAACGGGGACATCGCCCGCCTGCAGGAGAGCATCTGGCAGCACGCCGGACATGATTTCAACATCAACTCCCCGAAGCAGCTGGGCGAGGTGCTGTTTGAAGAACTGATGCTGCCCTCCGGAAAGAAGACCAAGACCGGCTGGAGTACCAATGTGGACGTGCTGGAAAAGCTCCGCAACAAGCACCCGATCATAGACGAGATCCTTGAATACCGCACCCTGACCAAGCTCAAATCGACCTACGCCGACGGACTGCTCAAGGTGATCGGCCCGGACGGACGCATCCATTCGAGCTTTCAGATGACCGTCACCGCCACGGGCAGGCTCAACATCCCCGTGCGCAAAAAGCTCGGCGCCGAGATCCGCAAGATGTTTGTCGCCGGCCCCGGCATGGTGCTGGTGGACGCCGACTACAGCCAGATCGAGCTTCGCCTGCTGGCCCATATCTCCGGCGACGAGGCCATGCGGGAGGCGTTTCTGAGCGGTGAAGACTTCCATACGGTCACGGCCTCGCGCGTGTTCGGCGTCCCGATCGCGGAGGTCACGCCGCTGATGCGCAGCCGCGCCAAGGCGGTCAACTTCGGCATCGTATACGGCATCTCCGCCTTCTCGCTGGCGCAGGATATCGGCGTCTTTCCCAACGAGGCAAAGGCGTATATGGACGCCTATCTTGACAAATACCACGGGGTGCGCGATTATATGAAGCGCGTCGTGGCGAAGGCGAAGGAGGACGGCTATGTGGCCACGCTCTTCGGCCGCCGCCGCTGGCTGCCCGAGCTCAAGAGCTCCAACTTCAATGTCCGCTCCTTCGGCGAGCGCGTCGCGCTGAATATGCCCGTGCAGGGCACGGCGGCCGACGTCATCAAGCTTGCCATGGTCAACGTCCACCGCAGGCTGCGGGAGGAAAAGCTTGAAGCGCGTCTGATCCTCCAGGTGCATGACGAGCTGATCGTCGAATGCCCCGAAGCTGAGGCGGAGACGGTGCAAAAGCTGCTTGCGGAGGAGATGGAAAACGCGGTGCAGCTGTCCGTTCCCCTCACCGCGGACGCGCACATCGGCCACAGCTGGGCGGAGGCGCATTGATGGACGTGCACATCTGCGATGCGCTCGACACGCATGTGTCTCAGATCGAGGCAATCGAAAAAGCGTGCTTCTCCGTCCCCTGGACAGCGGAGCAGATCCGATCCCAGCTCAAGGATGAGACGCACGAATTCCTCGCCGCGCTGGACGACGCCGGCAGGCTTCTCGGCTATGTCGGGATGATGACGGTCCTGGACGAGGGATATATTGCCAACGTCGCCGTGGACCCCGCTTACCGCAGACAGGGGATCGCGGACAGGCTGATCGAACGGCTGCTTGAGACCGCGTCGGAGCGGCGTCTGTCTTTTGTGACTTTGGAAGTACGCGCGGGAAATCGTCCCGCGATCGCCCTGTACGAAAAGCACGGCTTTCTCCCGGTCGGACTGCGGCGCGGCTATTACACGCAGCCGAAGGAAGACGCGCTGCTGATGACAAAAACCTTTGGAAACGAGGCGTCAAGCGTTGAAAATACTTGCATTTGAATCCACCTGTGACGAGACCGCCGTCGCCGTGGTCGAGGACGGCAGAAAGATCCTGACCGACCAGATCCGCTCGCAGGCGCAGCTGCACGCGATCTACGGCGGGGTCGTGCCGGAGATCGCGTCCCGCTGCCATGTGGAGGCGATCGCCCTGCTGGCCCGGCAGGCGCTGGATGCGGCCGGGATCACCCGGCAGGACATCGACGCGGTCGCCGTCTCCTACGCGCCCGGGCTGATCGGCGCGGTGCTGGTGGGGGTCAACTTTGCCAAAGCCTGCGCCTCGGCGCTGGACGTGCCGCTGATCCCGGTCCACCATATCCGCGGGCACATCGCGGCAAACTATCTGGCCTATCCGGAGCTGGAGCCGCCCTTCCTCTGCCTGGCTATCTCCGGCGGCAACTCGCTGCTGGTGGATGTGCGCGATTACACGGATATGAAGATCCTCGGCTGCACGCGCGACGATGCGGCAGGGGAGTGCTTTGACAAGACGGCCCGCGTGCTCGGCCTGCCCTATCCCGGCGGTCGCCCGATCGAGCAGCTCTCCCAGGGCGGAGACGACAGCAAATACGTCTTCCCGATCGGCCATGTGGACGGCAGCCCCTACGACATGAGCTTTTCCGGCCTCAAAACGGCGGTCATCAATCTGGTCCACAACGCCGAACAGAAGGGTGAAGAGCTGGACCGCCCGTCGCTGGCCGCCTCCTTCACCAAGGCCGTGAGCGACAGTCTGGTGCCGCGCACCATGCAGGCCGCGCGGGAGCTCGGCTACGACAAGATCGTGGTCGCCGGCGGCGTCGCCGCCAATGCGCGCATCCGCCGGGATTTCAGCGAAGCCGCCGCACGCGAGGGGCGGAAGCTCTTCATCCCGCCGCTCAGGCTATGCGGCGACAACGGGGCCATGATCGGCGCGCAGGGCTACTATGAGTACCTGGCCGGAACGCGGGCCGGGAGCGATCTGAACGCATACGCGACCATGGACATCTGATCTTGACAGGGGGCGGCAGGCATGGGAGTCCATGACGGACACCGCGAACGAATCAAAGAGAGCTTTCGGGAGCACGGCCTCGAGCCGATGAGCGACGTCAACGCCCTGGAGTTCCTGCTGTTCTATGCGATCCCGCGCAGGAACACCAACGAGCTGGCGCACGCGCTTCTCGAGCAGTTCGATACCCTGGACGGGGTGTTTCACGCCTCCGTCGAGGAGCTGCAAGCGGTTCCCGGGATCGGGGAGCACGCGGCGACGCTTCTGACGCTGGTGCCTCAGATCATGAAGAAGGCTGCGGTATCCAAAACCCGTGAGATCGTCCAGATCCGCTCGTCGGCCGATGCGGGGGAGTATCTGCTTCCGCGCTTCCAGAACGAACAGGACGAGGTGCTGCTGATGCTGTGCCTGGACGCGCGCAAGTGTATCATCTGCTGCTGCGAGATGGGCCGCGGCGTTGTGAACGGCGTAGAAACCAGCGTACGCCGCATCGTGGAGAAGGCGCTGAAGGTCAAGGCCGGCTCCGTGATCATTGCGCACAACCATCCCAGCGGTTTCGCGATCCCCTCGCGGGAGGACGACGCGTTCACCAAGACGCTGTACAGCTCGCTTTCGGCGGTCGGCGTGCGCTTCATCGACCACATCATCGTCGCCGGGGAGGACTATGTATCCCTGGCGGACACCGGGATGCTGGGCTTGTATCGCTTTTAGGTTATGTAAAGCGATTCTTGTTTCTGTTTCGTAATTGAGACCGCTTTGCGGGTTTGACAGCTTTCGCCAGAATTCGTGTTTTTCTTGTAATCCAAAAGAAAAGCGGCTGTTGAAAAACCTGTTGAAAGTGTTGATAACTATTTGAAAAGATTTTCCCTTTTCAGCTTATGTAAACACGAGAGAAACCGCATTGTGCGTGCAGCGCGGGCTGAATTCCTTCAAAAATGCGGGATAACCGGGCACTTTTCCTCCCGTGTTTGACCGGCTTTCCGACTTGACAGATCGCTCAACCTGTCAGGCTTATACAGTCTGTAAACGGAGTCTGCCCCCTCTGTTCGCCAACGCCCACGGGGCTCAGGAAAAAGGTTGACTTCCGCTTCGTTTTATGCTATAGTACCACATGCTTTAGGGCAGACGCTGGTATAGCTCAGTCGGTAGAGCAGCTGATTCGTAATCAGCAGGTCGTGTGTTCGAGTCACATTACCAGCTCCAAAAAGACCGGGACTTCATTTTGAAGTCCCGGTCTTTTTGCGTGTTCCGCTTCAGTTCAGATCCATGATCCTGCCGTAGATCATGACCGCGTTGCGCACGCAGTCGTCGCAGGAGCAGAGGACCTGTCCCGTCCCGACGCCCTTGATATCCTTGCAGGCCACAGCCCCGCAGGCGTCCTTGAAGGCCAGCGAGAGCTTTCTGGCCGTGCGCGGAGCACCAGAACCCTGCAAATGAAGTCCGGCCGCCGTCACGGCCCCGACCAGGGCGCCGCAGCTTCCCTCCATCGAGCCCATCCCCGCGCCGAACCCGGAAGCAAGCATAAGCGCCTGTTCCTCGCTGAGTCCGGTCTGATCCCGGAGCGCGGCAAGCACAGCCTGACAGCAGTTACAGCTGCTGTTTTTCAAAGCGACTGCCTGCTCGGCTCTTTCCTCGATCGTCATGGCAATACCTCCGTCTTTTTTGTCAAGTATAGCAAAACGCCACTTCTTGTCAAGACGCTGCCTGCGTTGTAAAAAATGCTTGTGCCTGCGTTGTAAAAAAATGCTTGCGGAGTCTGCGCATATCAACAGCAAAGCCGCAAAAGATAAGGTCGGGCAAATGAGTCCCGAAACCAGAAAAGGAGATGGAAACGATGTCCAACAACACCAGCAATCATCTTGTCAACCCCGCTGCCCGTGAGGCGATGGAAAAGTTCAAGATGGAGGCCGCGTCCGAGGTCGGCGTGAACCTGAAGGACGGCTACAACGGCGAGCTCACCAGCCGCCAGGCCGGTTCCGTCGGCGGCCAGATGGTCAAAAAGATGATCGAGGCATACGAGAACGGCATGAAGTAAGGCTTCGCGCCGGAGATGCAGGACAGTCCCATGACTGTCCTGCATTTTCATGCCCTGCTCTGCGGGGAGGGGATTGTTTGTTGACAGCGGTGCGGCTTTGGATGTATCATAAAGAGACAAACAACCGATGAGCAGGAGAAGCACCATGGCAAAGCATCTCGCACGGTCGGAGAAGCGCCCGTTGAAAGCGGAAAAACAGAATATCAGGCGGGAGCGCCGTGCGAAGGAATCTGACGCGGGAGAACGCGGGCTTGCGATTTTGAGCTCGATTGAGAATGCGCGCTGGCTTCCGGTCATTCTCCCTGCGCTGCTGCTGATCGCGGCGGCGCTGCTGCCCCTTGAAGGCTGGATGCGCCCGACCGCCTATGCCATTCCCGCCCTGATCGCTTATGCGCCGGTCCTGCTCGCCTGTGTTTCGAGCGTCCGGGAAAAGCAGTTTTTCTCCAACGAAATCCTCACGTTCGCCGCCGGCGTCCTGCTCTTTGCCTGCGGGCTGTATCCCGAGTCCGTCCTGCTGGCGGTCCTGTTCGGCGCCGCCGGACTGATGGAAAGCTTTCTTCACAATGACAGCCGGAAGGCGATGGATGCGGTCCTAAGTATGATGCCGGACAAAGCGTTTGTCATCGGAGAAGAGGGCCCGGAGCCGCGTGCCCCCCAGGACGTCATGCCGGGAGAGATCCTGCTTGTCTCCGCCGGAGAGCGTATCCCGCTGGACGGCGTGATCGTCGAGGGGATCACCACGGTGGATACGGCCGCCGTCTCCGGTCAGCGCTCTCCCTGGGCGGTGAATGAGGGCTACCGCGTGTATTCCGGCTGCATGAATCTGACAAGCGATATCAAGGTCCGGGTCACAAAGCCCTTTGACCAGTCGACTGCCTGCAGCATCTGCCGCATCATGCAGGAGGCCGAGAGCTTTTCCTCCGAGCAGGAGCTTCAGGCCAGACGCTTCAACAGCTTCTATGTCCTCGGCGTCGTCGCGCTCGCCGTTTTGACCGGGCTCGTTTTCCCGCTTTTTAAGGGCGGCTGGCTCTCGCATCTTTGCCGTGCGGCGGCGCTTCTGATCGCGGCCCGTCCCGCGGCGGATGCTTTCGCGATCCCGCTCGCTTACCGGAAAGGACTTGCGATCTCCGCGGGAAACGGCGTGTTCTCCAAGGGCGAGGATTGTTTTGAAGCCATGGCGCGCTCGGAAACGGTGGTGTTCGACAAAACTGGCACCATCACGGAGGGCCGCTTTACCGTGACGGACGTCGTCCCGGTCAACATGAGCGAGCATCAGCTCCTCACCATCGCCGCCGCGGCCGAGAGCTATTCGCGGCACGCTGTCGCGCAGGCGATCCGGGAGGCGGCGGGGGAGCTCGACAAGCGCCTGCTGCATATCATCAAGGTACAGGAGACCCCCGGCAAGGGCGTAAGCGCTTTCGTCGGCGAGAGGCAGATCTATGTGGGGAACGCGGAGTTCCTGTACGAGCATGGGATCAAATGCGCGGTCCCGGCCCGACCGGGTACGGCGGCGCATGTGGCGCTCGACGGGAAGTATTGCGGCCATATTCTGATGACCGACAAGGTCAGGCGGCGCGCCTTCGACGCGCTGGAGGGACTGCGTGTCAACGGGGTCGACAAGCTGGTGCTTCTGACCGGCGACGTGCTTTCCGCCGCCAGACCGCTTGCCTCCAAACTGAATTTTGACATGCTGCGGGCGGAGCTGAAGCCGGAGGACAAGGCGAAGGCGGTCGACTATCTGATGCAGAACAAGGGCGACCGCTCCTGCGTGAGCTTCGTCGGGGACGGGGAGAACGACGGCAAGATCATGGCGCTTGCCGACGTCGGCATCGCCATGGGCGTGCTCGGCTCGGATGCGGCGCTGGCCGCCGCGGATGTGCTGATCATGGACCGCGACATCATGAAGGTCCCCCGCACGGTGGCTCTCTCCCGTATGATTTACCTGGTGTCTCAGCAGAACATGGTCGGCGGCGCCGCGTCCGGTCTGGTTCTGGTGCTGTTCGGCCTGCTCGGCGTTTTTTCTCCGCTGGCGGTCGAAATCATGTCTTTCCTTCTCACAGCGGCTGTTCTGATCAACACGCTGCGCATCCGCAGCGACGGCAGGTGAGCGCTTGAACGTCTACGATTTTGATAAAACGATCTTCTACCCGGACAGCTCTGCGACCTTTTACCGCTACTGCCTGAAGACGATCCCGCGCGCCGTCTGGCCGACCGTGCCGCGAAGCCTGGGCGCTGCGCTGCGCTACCGCAGCGGCAGGCTGGGGGCAAAGGAACTGAAGGAACAGCTCTTTTCGTTTCTCCCGGCGGTCCGGGACGTCGACGTGCTCGTTGCGGCCTTCTGGAAAGAGAACGAGCATCGGATCGGCGCCTGGTATCTTGCGCAGAAGCGGGACGACGACTTGATCATCTCGGCCTCTCCGCGCTTTCTTCTCGCGCCGGTCTGTGAAAAGCTCGGCGTCTCTCTGATCGCGACGGAGATGGACCCGCGGACGGGCCGCATCAGCGGCGAAAACTGTCACGATGTGGAAAAGCCGAAACGTTTTTCTGCGCTCTATCCCGATGCGCACATAGAGCGCTTTTACTCCGACTCCCTGTCGGACGCCCCGATGGCCGAGCTTGCGGACCGCTCCTTTCTGGTTTCAAAGCACAAGCTCCTGCCCTGGCCGACTTGACCGAATCACCCGCTCCGGCGCCGCAGAAACTGCGGCGCCGGAGTCTTTTGCGTCATAGGCCGAAAGAGGCGCGCATAGATTGTCCGTGGGAAGTGATATGGATGGACCCATTTGACGTCGCCTGCACGCTGATGCCGGACGGGCTTTCGGAGTCTCTTCGGCCATACCGGAATGCGGAAGAGCTCCGCCTGCGTCTCGGCC
>CADCLH010000072.1 GCA_902802215.1 Oscillospiraceae bacterium | reverse complement strand
TCCGGGCGGCGGCCAGCAGATCGCCGATCTCGTGGACGACGAGACTGATATTCTGGTTCGAGGGCACAAGTTGATCTGCCATCAGCAAGACCTCACATTCTTTCGCTTGCTGCTATTATACGACAAAACGTCAAAAACACAAGCGACAATGATAAAACTGGCAGGCATTCGTGATGGATGCCTGCCAGTTTGGGTGAATTCAATCACTCCCACTCGATCGTCCCGGTGGGTTTCGGGGTCAGGTCCCAGAGGACGCGGTTGACGCCCTTGACCTCGTGGGTGATGCGCTCGACGATGTGGGCCATCATGCCGAAATCGAGCTCGGCCACCTCGGCGGTGACGGCGTCGACCGTGTTGACGGCGCGGATCACGACCGGCCACTCATAGGTGCGCAGGCCGTCGGTGATACCGGTGGACTTGAAGTCGGGCACGATGGTAAAGTACTGCCAGACCTTGCCCTCGAGGCCGTTCTTCTTGAACTCCTCGCGCAGGATCGCGTCGGACTCGCGCACGGCCTCGAGCCGGTCGCGGGTGATGGCGCCGACGCAGCGCACGCCGAGGCCGGGACCCGGGAAGGGCTGGCGGTAGACCATCGAGTCGGGCAGGCCGAGAGCCTTGCCGACGACGCGGACCTCGTCCTTGTACAGGAACTTGACCGGCTCGACCAGCTCGAAGTTCAGCTCGGGCGGCAGGCCGCCGACGTTGTGGTGGGACTTGACCGGGCCGGACTCGAGGATGTCAGGGTAGATCGTGCCCTGACCGAGGAAGCGGATGCCGTCGAGCTTCGCGGCCTCCTCGGCGAAGACGTCGATGAAGATCTTGCCGATGATCTTGCGCTTGGCTTCGGGATCGGCCACGCCCGCGAGGGCGTCGAGGAAGCGGTCGACCGCGTCGACGTAGATGAGGTTCGCGTCCATCTGGTTGCGGAAGACCTCGATGACCTGCTCGGGCTCGCCCTTGCGCAGCAGGCCGTGGTTGACGTGCACGCACACGAGCTGCTTGCCGACGGCCTTGATCAGCAGGGCCGCGACGACCGAGGAATCCACGCCGCCCGACAGGGCGAGCAGGACCTTGTTGCCGCCGATCTGGGCGCGCAGCGCCTCGATCTGTTCGTCAATGAACGCCTGCGCCAGCGCGGGGGTGGTGATTCTCTCCATGCTTTCGGGACGTCTGTCCATTGTTGTTTCTCCTTTCAGGCGTTGAGCGCGTCGAGCAGATCGACGGCGGTCTGGACCAGCACGGAGGCGCCGATCTCCATCGCCCGCTCGTCAAAGAGCACATGGTCGGAATGCAGCGGGAAGACCTTGCTGTCGTCCTCGACGCGGGCGCCGAGGTTGAAGAAGACGCACTTGGCGTGCTCGGTGTAGTAGCAGAAATCCTCGGCGATCATCTGCGGGCCGCAGACGACGGCGTTTTCCTCGCCGACGACCTTGGCGACGCTCTTGAGGCCGAGCGCGGTCGTCTCGGGGTCGCAGTACAGGACCTCGGCCAGCACCTCGAACTCGAGCTCCGCGGTGCAGCCGTAGGCCTCGGCGACATGCTCCGCGACGCGGCGGAGCTTCTCGGGCAGGGCCGCGTGCACCTCGCGGGAGAAGGTGCGGCAGGTGCCCATCATCACGGCGTCGCCCGCCACGATGTTGAAGCGGGAGCCGGAGACGATGGAGCCGACGGTCAGCACCAGCGCGGTGTTCGGATCGGTCTCGCGACCAGCGCGTCGTGGCCGTTCTGGGGCATGGCGCCGTGCGCGGCCTTGCCGTGGACCGTGATCTTGATGCGGTCGCAGGCGGCCCAGCACTCGCCGGGCATGGCGGAGACCTGACCGAGCGGCAGGATCGGCGTGATGTGCATGCCGACCGCGCGGTCCACGCCCTCCATCACGCCCTGCTGAATCATCAGTCTCGCGCCCGCGCCGATCTCCTCGGCAGGCTGGAAGACGAAGCGGACCGTGCCCGCGAACTCCTCGGGATGGGCGTGCAGGAACTTCACCGCGCCGAGCAGGTTGGTCATGTGCGTATCGTGGCCGCAGGCGTGCATGACGCCGGGATTCTCGCTCGGGAAATCCAGACCGGTCTGCTCGAGGATCTCGAGCGCGTCCATGTCGGAGCGCAGCAGGACCATGTGGTCGCTCGCGGCCCTGGTCCCCTTCAGCTCGCCGACGACGCCGGTGGGCTCCATGCGCCGGTAGGCGATCCCGGCCCTGTCCAGCTCGCGGCAGATGCGGTCCGTGGTCTCGAACTCCTTGAGGCTGGGCTCCGGATGGCGGTGCAGCTCGCGGCGGAAGGCGACGAGCTCGTCCATGCATTCATGGATCTGCTCTCTGTATCTGTTCATCGTGAAGACTCCTCCTGTATCTGTATTTGATAGCAGCATTATACCGCATACGACACGGCGCAACAAGGTTTTTCACCGGGGCGCGCGTACAAAATTCCATGCCCGTCCCGGGCCGCTTTGGTATAAAAAGACAACGCCCGGCTATTCCCGGGCGCTGTCTGCTCAGTATTCGTAGACGCCGCCGCCGATGAACTCGCGCACCAGCGAGTCGTCGGCCACGAGCGCTTCGTCGATGTCGCCGAACAGCTGCAGGGCGGGCAACACCGCGCGCAGCTCGTCAAAGCGCTCGATCCCCTCGGGCACGGACTGGAAGAGCTTGGTGGCCGTGTGGTTGTAGACCGCGAGCTCGTAGGCCAGCGAGGTGTCGAACTGGAAGTCCGCATGCCGCTTGAACGGGGAGATGTAGAGCATCTCGCCCCGGCGGACGTTGGCCCACATGCTCATGGTCTCCTTCGGGTCGGAGCCGCGGAACTTGTAGTCGCGCACCAGGCGGCGCACCAGACGGAACCAGGTGCGCTTGAAGACGATGCTGTCCTGGAACTCCACGTCGCTGCGGGCGGAGATGTAGAGCTTGAAGGCGTTGGGGTGGTTGGCGGTGATGATGGTGTTGAGCGCGTGGATGCCCTCGAAGATGACGATCTCGTCCGGCTTGAGCTTGATGGACTTGGAGGGCTCCTGAATGCGCATGCGGCGGGAAAACTCATACTTCGGGACGTACACGCGCTCCCCCTTCTCCAGCTGCGAGAAATGGCGGTTGAGCAGCTCCATGTCCAGGCACAGCGGGGACTCGAGATCCAGCTCGCCGCTCTCGGTGCGGGGCGTCGTGTGGTCCACGGTCTTGAAGTAGTCGTCCATGCCGACGTAGTGCGTGCCGATGCCGCGCCGCTGCAGCTCCTCGGCGATCTTCATGGACGTGGTGGTCTTGCCCGAGCCCGAGGGGCCCGACAGCAGGACGATGGGGCTGTTCTTCCGGTTCTCCAGGATCAGGTCCGCGGCCTCGGCCACCTTTTTCTGGTAGCCCTCGTCGCACTCGGCGACGAACGCCGCGGGGTCCGCCACGGTCCGGTAGTTGATCTCGGTGAGACTGTATGCCATGCTCTACTCCTCCTTCAAAAACTCACGATAGAACGCGCCGATCCGCGCCTTGTCGGCACAGGTTTTGTCGATCTGCGCGATGTATTCCAGCGGGTACTTCGGCGCGGACAGGCGGATGTTACGGCCGCCGTCGGGCCGGATGAGCTTGGTCGAGCCGCCCCCGCCCATGGCGAGGACGCTCCGCAGCTCCTCCATGATGCAGATGTTGTAGAGGTTGACCGTGCCGCCCTTCTGCCAGCCGACGTTCTCAAAGCCGCCGGACATGAACTTCTGGCGGTAGAGGTAATAGGGCGCGTAGCCCGCCGCGCGCAGCCGTCCCTGCGCGTAGTCGAGCATCGCCGCGACCTCCCGCGCCGACGGCAGCGGCGTCCGGTCCGTCGTGATGCGCGAGCCCTTTTTCAGCGCCAGCGTGTGGACGGTGACGTTCTCGGCCCCGAGGGTCAGCACCTTTTCCAGCGTATCGCGAAAGCCCGCCACGCTGTCGCCCGGCAGCCCCGCGATCAGATCCATGTTCACCGAGAAGCCCCCGGCGGCGCGCACCTGATCCAGCGCCGCGACGATGTCGGCGGCCGTGTGCCGGCGGCCGATGGCCTCGAGCACCCGGTCGGACATGCTCTGCGGGTTGACGCTGACGCGGTCGACCCCGTGCGCGCGCAGGACGCGCAGCTTCTCCTCCGTGATGGTGTCGGGTCTGCCGGCCTCCACCGTGTACTCGCGCAGGGCGGACAGGTCGAAGCTCGCTTCCAGCGCCGCGCAGAGCCTCCCGAGCTGCGACGCCGTGAGTGTGGTCGGGGTGCCGCCGCCCATGTAGAGCGAGACGGGCCGCAGTTTAAGCGCGCGGACCTGCTCCGCGGTCGCCGCGATCTCCCGCTCCAGCGCCCGCAGGAAGGGTTCGATCAGCTGCATGCTCTTCTCCACCGACTGGCTGACGAAGCTGCAATAGGCGCAGCGCGTCGGACAGAAGGGGATGCCGACGTACAGGCAGACGTCCCGCGCGTCCAGAGACGCCTCCGCGCGCAGGGTCTCGCGCGTGGTGGCGAGGCACAGGGCCGCGCGCTCGGGGCTGACGTCGAATTCGGACACGAAGCGGCGCAGGGCGGTCTTTTCGTCCGGGCACGAGGCGACAAGTCCGGCCATCAGCTTGCCGGGCCGCACGCCGGTGAGCGCGCCCCAGGCGGGTTTGGCCGCGCCCGACTTGAGCGCCGCGCGGTACATGGCGTTCTTGACGAGCCGCTGGCAGATCCTGTCGCGCTCGAGCGGGTCGCTCAGCTTATCGTTCGAGGCCCGGGCGGCGCCGTGAAAGACGCTCCTGCCCGTACAGTACGAGCAGCTCGCGCTCGTGGTGGCGTCGGTGCGGCTGAGCCGGATCTCCATCCGCTTCCCCTCGGGGCTGCCCTCGGGATACTCCGGCCGCTCGTCGGGAAAGAGCGTCAGCAGCATCTGCTCGACCGCGTATTTGTAATCGTGTCCGGACAGATACAGCCGCATCCGCTCACCCCCTCGTTCTCATTACAGAGAGTATAGCAGAATACGCCTGAAATGGCAATCGTCATTTGGGGCAAAAAGCCGTGAAGGCGCATGGCAGGCCGATTCTTCAAAAAATTTTTGTAAATTCCGACTGGTAATTTTCCCCGTTTTGTTGTATGATAGTTCCATAAGTAATATGATTGGGGAAATATTGGATGTTTTCGGTTGGAGATAAAATCGTTTACGGTGAAAACGGCGTCTGCACCGTGGCGAAGGTCGCGCCGCTGGATCATGCGGGCACTTCCCCGGGCAAGCTGTTCTATCACCTCGAGCCGCTGATCGGCAGCGGTACCTACTATACGCCGGTCGATTCCGGGGCTTTCATGCGCCCCGTCATCAGCCGCGAGGAGGCGGAGGCGCTGATCGACGCCATGCCCTCCATCGAGCCCGCCGTCTGTCGGGACAACCGCTTCAACCACGTCGACGCGTTTTATAAGGAGCTGTTCCGGCAGCACAGCTGCGAGGCCCTGGTCGCCATCGTCAAGGGCCTGCGCGAGCGCATGAACGAGAAGAAAACCAAAAGCAGCCGGGCGGAATCGACCATGCGGCGCGCGCGGGACATGCTCCACGGGGAGCTCTCCATCGCGCTGGGCATGGACATCTCCGAGGTCGAGCCCTACATCCTCGAGCGCATCAGCAAGATGTAAGAGATAAACGAAGAAGGCGGGAAGCTTGCGCTTCCCGCCTTTTCCTGTCGGCAGAGTTGGTACCCCGTCATTCCGAGCAAGTTTCGCACACTGGCGTGGGAATCCGCATCTCCCGGCGGCCAGTTCGGAACCCTGTATTCCACGGATTTTGTGCGGCCAGGGGAAGAAACGGATTGCCACACCAGTGACGTCGGTCACTGGTTCGCAATGACATGCAAAGGGGTCGTCCGTAAAATGGGGCGGGAAGCGCAAGCTTCCCGCCTTCTTTATGCCGTATTCAGATCAGATACTGCCGGATCTCCTCCGGGCACTTGGCGCGGTCGGAGCTCATGGAGACCACGAACTCGATGTTCTCGCGCGCGGCGTACTCGGCCAGCCAGCCGACGAACTCGACCACCGAGGCCTCCTCGCGGTCGTTGACGAGCTTGTAGAAGTTGTCGATGAAGAAATGCGTAATATCGTAATTCCCGGCGTGGATGCCGGAGATAAAGCCTTTCAGAAATTCATAGCTGCCGATCGAATAGCTTCCCGCGTCGATCAGGCGGGCCTGATAGGGGATATCATAGGTGAGCTTGCGCTCCTTCTCGATCACGACGACGTCGCCGCTGCCCTCGCTGACGGCCTTGCAGACCAGGCCGACGAGCTCCTTGGTTTTCCCGGACCCCTTCAGTCCCATGATGATCTTGACCATGACGACCACACTCCTTTTTTGAAGAATATTTGGGGGGCTTTGATTGTCTTTAGCTTACCATCATTTCCGCCCCGGCGCAAGGGGAGAGTTGTTACATCCGCGTGAATTTTGCGCCGCGCCCGGAGGAGGGCGCACGCTTCTCCGCCGGGGTCAGGACTCCGGCAGGAGCCGGAAAACCTGCCATCTCTCGTCCGAGGTCAGGGGATCCGGCTCAAAGTGCTCTTTCATCCATTTGCCGAAGGCGGCCTTCTCCATCCAGGCCTCGACGTCTCCGACATACTCCCTGTCCACGAGCACGACGGTCGGCGACCGCTCCGGAAAGCGGGCGCAGTAATCAATGCCCTTTGAGGTATAGAGATAGCTGTAGCTCTGATAGCCGCGGGGGATCGCCTCCACCACATCCGCGCTCATGGGGCCGAACGGGAACAGAAGATCCGAGACGACAAAGAGTCTGTCGTCGCTGTCGGTACATCTGCGGGACGCCTGAGCCAGCGGATCAAAGCGCTGCATGGTATAGGCTGTCACATAGAGCCCCTTGCCCGCGGTGTCCGTCATCTTCTCCCGGTGCTGGAAGATGTTGGAGGAGCCGAGAATGCTGCTCTCATCCGAGACAAAGACCGTCGCGCAGATCAGCATCGCCAGCAGGATGCTCTGCGCCAGTACCCGGGCGCGGCCGAAGCGGTCGTTGTCCTCGTCCAGAAGCGACATGCACGCGCCGATCAGTCCGAAGACGGCGCCGTAGGCGACGATCGCGATACGCTGATCGGAGATCAGCGCGATCCCCAGCATCGTCCATGCGGAGACCTCATAGAACAGGATATCGACGAGCTGCCCGTGCCGGATGCGAAGCAGGCCGTGTCTGCGCAGGACAACGGCAAGCACGTAGACGCCGAGAAAAACATACCAGAAACGGGACGCCTGGACCGACCGCAGCTTCAGCGCCACAATCCCGATGAGCGCGCACCAGAACAGGATGTTCAGCGCATCCCAGAGCCGTCTGCCGTATGAGGCGAGAAGGCCGCATTTCTCTCCGATCCGGACGGCCGCCTCTATAACAATCCAGATGGCCGCGATCTTCCCCATTTTTACTGCCGCCGGCCTGATGAAGGAGGTCTTGTAGATGTCCCCGCCGACGTATACGTTCATCACATCCGAGAGCGGGTAGCGCAGGAAGATCGAAAGCAGGAATGCCAGCGCGGCGACGGCGCAGGTCCCCCAGAAGATCGCGATCGTGCGGCGGGCGGAAGAGCGGTCCTTCAGCAGAAGCCGGGTCACCGGGATGAGAAGAAAAGCCGGAAACGGCGGATACCCGAGCACATCGGCGGACAATGCGAGCGCGGAGAGGATCAGATACCGGGTCTTGCGGGTCTTTTCCCAGCGCAGCAGGAACAGGACGGTCAGCATCGTGCACCAGAACAGCGCCGTCTTGTAGGTGATCGAATAGAAGTTGAAAACAAAGAGCATGGCGAGGCATGACGCCGCCGTCGCCTGCTTTTCGCTCCAGAACAGCTTGATCGTCGTATAGGTATAGATCGCGATCAGGAGCTGGATCGGCACATACCAGCAGCGCAGATACAGGATGACCCCGTCGTAGCTCCCCACGATGCGATGATAGACGGCCATCAGCGGCCAGAGCAGATAGTGCGACATGCCGAGGCCCGTGAACTGAACAAAGCTGTCCCCCTCGACCAGCAGCTTCCCGAGGTTGACGACCTGGACCTCATCATGGAACAGGCCCAGATGGATCTTCCAGATCACAAGCAGCGTGAGCGCCGTCATCAGCAGCGGGTATTTCCGTTTTCGGGCTCCTGTCATTTCTTTTTCTCCCCAGTAAGTATCCCCCGGCCCAGTCCGCGGGTCTCTCAGAGCCAGCCCTGCGGACTGCCGCCGACCGTCTCCCGGCCGTTTTCATGCCGGGCGCGCTTTCGCTCCTCGCGCAGACGCCGCCGCACATAGGCGAAAGCGGCCTCCTCCCCCTCGTCCTTGAGCACGCGGAGCATCTCCTCGATCTCCGCGCCGGTCTCCGGGTGGATCAGGATCCTGTCCTTTGAGTTGACGTAGTAGTTCCAGGCGGAGGCGTCGGTATAGGCGTCCCCCAGATAGACCCGGCTCGCGGCGACACGGTCGCAGAACATCTCGGCAACATAGCGGATGGGCATTTTGTTGCCCCCGTATTCGATCCTTCCGTCGTCCCGGATGATATAGTCGATCCAGTACTCGAAGTGGTGGCGGTTGCGGCCCTTGTGGTGCAGCCACGCGAGGGAGACGCCGGTCCGGCGCCGCTCGACGTCGTTGGGGCTGCGCGTCCCCTGCCAGTATCTCGCCCCCGGCAGGAACTCCGTCGGGCTGTATTTGCTAAGATCGTGCGTCAGCCCCTGCCGCCACAGGCCGAGGCGAACGCAGTAGCGGCACACCAGATGGCGGTGCCGCGTGATGGTTTTGAAATGCTCGATGGGATGCATGGACCTACTCCTGCTGGCAGTATTCTCTTTCTTTTTACCACAGATTCGCCCCGCGCACAAGAGGAAAAGCGCAAAGCCCGGCCCCTGCGCTCTCCCCCGTCTCCGGCCCTTACAGTCCCCGGCAAAAAAGTTTCAGAAAGCAGTTGACACGCGCCCGCTCCTTATGATATTATCTCATGGCTGAATGGGACGACGTGCGGGTGTAGTTCAATGGTAGAACACCAGCCTTCCAAGCTGGATACGTGGGTTCGATTCCCATCACCCGCTCCAGCGCGGGAAGTCATCCGCTTCCGTCAAAGTGCTGAGAACGGGGCAGCAGCATCTGCGCCAATAGCTCAGCAGGATAGAGCAACTGCCTTCTAAGCAGTAGGTCGGGGGTTCGAATCCCTCTTGGCGTGCCAGGACGTCAGAAGAAGCTCACTCCGTTCCGCTTCCGCGGTTTCCGAGGGGGCCGCGAAAGCTCCACCTCCGTGGGCTCCTTCTTCCTCTCAAACACAAGCCCGCTGCGCTGGGCCTTGTGTTTGAATCAGCGAGGGACCGCTTTCGGGCGGTTTTCAGATAGCCTCTCCGCAAGGAGGGCAGCAGGAAAACAACTTCAAAGCCATGCTTTGAGTTTATGACAGGACAAGCGGTAAAGCCTGCTTGGACGATTTGGTGGGATTAGCTCAGTTGGCAGAGCACCGGATTGTGGTTCCGGGTGTCGTGGGTTCGAGCCCCATATCCCACCCCACAAAAACGACCGGGGCCGGCAGTGCCGGCCTCGCTTGTTCATCACGATGGGATGTAGTGTAATGGTAACACACCGGACTTTGACTCCGATATAGTGGGTTCGAGTCCCGCCATCCCAGCCAGGGCGTCGGAAGAAAGCTGCTCCATTCCGCGACTTCTTTCTTCCTTTCCAAATCGAAAGCGCTTTGCGGCTTTCGATTTGGGAGGCGCGCTTGCGGTTCATCAGATGCGAAACACACAATCCGCCCCAGTAGCTCAGGAGGTAGAGCACCTGCCTTTTAAGCAGGGTGTCCGGGGTTCGAGTCCCCGCTGGAGCACCAATGAAGCAGTTACCCCACCCGGGGTGGCTGCTTCATTCTTTTTCCGCTGGCTCGAACCCCGGACACCAAAACGCGCAGCGTTTTTTGAGCGCAGCGGATCAACGAAGCCGCCGGAGGGCCTTTTTATAAAAAACATGCCGCTCAATATTGATTTTTCCCGGGGTCTCGCATATAATGGTGTTGCCGAAAGGCAGTGTATTGAGGATGTACATTACCTTCACCGCAGAACGAATCCCCTGGGAGAGCCACCTCCCAGGGGATTCTTCCGTTTTTATGGGCCGGACGGTTTACCGGCAGGCTTTGCTGCCTTACTCTCCATCAAGCCATTTGCAAATGTAATATGCCACAACACTTGCCAGGACGGAGAGGAGAAACATTTCGAGGATGTACACAGGCCTTTCACCTCCCTCACTGCGAGGTGTCGGCAGCGGAGCGATTATAACATATGGTTCTTCGTGTTTCAATGCAAAGAAAGACCTAAATATAAATGAAGAGTCCACATTTCCGGAACAAATGACCCAACTGGCGAGGAAGAGCCGAAAATGACCCCTGTTTAAGATAACAGGCAAAGCAAACCGGCGTGCGGAAGAGATTTGAATCACCGGCTCTGCCGGGGGCGCTTTGCTCAGCCCCACCATTTCCGGCCATTTTCAAGCCCTATGCATATTTATTCTCCCTCCCCGATTTGACAAACGGAAAAACTTGTGCTATAACATGCCAAGCTCAACAGAGAAAGAAGGGATTGGTTGAGTAATAATAAGACGATGATGCAATACTTTGAATGGTACCTGCCCAACGACGGTCTGTGGTGGAAACGCTGC
>CADCLH010000071.1 GCA_902802215.1 Oscillospiraceae bacterium | reverse complement strand
CGCCGCACTTGTGGCACTGGATGTCCAGCTCGCAGCTCGGCTCGGTGAAGGGGAAGTGGTGCGGGCGGAAGCGGGTGACCGTGCCCTTGCCGTAGATCTGCTCCACGACGAGGTTCAGCGTCGCCTTGAGGTCGGCCATGGTGATGCCCTTGTCGATGACCATGCCCTCGATCTGGTGGAACATCGGCGAGTGGGTGGCGTCCACCTCGTCCTTGCGGTAGACGCGGCCCGGGGCGATCATGCGGATCGGCAGGGGCCGGGTCTCCATCGCGTGCACCTGCATCGGGGAGGTCTGGGTGCGCAGGCAGACCCTGCCGTCCTCGGTGAAGTAGAAGGTGTCGGTCCAGTCGCGGGAGGGGTGGCTCTCCTCGATGTTGAGCTTGGTGAAGTTGTATTCGGACAGCTCCACCTCGGGGCCGTCCACGATCTCATAGCCCATGCCGATGAAAATGTCCTTGATCTGGTCGAGGACGTTGTACATCGGGTGCTTGTGGCCGGCCGGCTGCTCGACGCCCGGGAGCGTCACGTCGACGGCCTCGGCCTCGAGCTTCTTTTCCAGCATGACCTTGCCGAGCATGGTCTTGCGCAGCTCGATGGCCTGCTCGATCTCCGCCCGCAGCTGGTTGGCCAGCTGGCCCATGACCGGGCGTTCCTCGGCGCTGAGCTTGCCCATCTGGCGCAGGATGGACGTCAGCTCGCCCTTCTTGCCGAGATAGCGGACGCGGAGGGCCTCCACGCTCTCGGGGGTGTCGGTTTCGCTGATCGCCTTCAGGGACGCCTCCCTGAGGCTCTGCATGAGTTCTTTCATACGCTCACTCCTGTAAACAAAAACTTGCAAATAAAAAAGACTTTCCTCCCGAAAAGGGACGAAAGCCGGACTTCCGCGGTACCACCCAGATTCGGCCCGCAAAACGGGGCCGCGCTCCCGCCGCTTAACGCGCGGCGCACGCCGGTGATTGGCCGGAGCTCCCGGGCGAACCAAGCGCCTGCTTTTCCCGGGGGCTTTCAGCCGCCGACCCCCAGTCTCTGCCAAAAACAGTGTGCGCTATTTTCCCGTTCTTCGCCATGACAGAAAGAAAGTTATCACATTTTCACAGAAAATGCAAGCTCTTTTTGAGCATTTTGCGAGCGCGCCGGGCATAGGGTGAAGCAATCCACAACACATCGGAGGTCACCATGAAACGACTGCTGTTGCCCCTGCTGCTCTGTCTGTGCCTGCTGCTCTCAGGCTGCGGCAAGGACAGGGCCGAGCGCGATTTCGAGAGCTTCTCCGCGCGGCTCAACGCGGCGCAGTCCCTGCGCTTCACCGCCAAGGTACGCGCCGAGTATGAGCACAAGACCGCCCGCTTCACGCTCGCCTATGAGGAGGACGCGGAGGGCGGGCGCGTCACCGTCGTCGCGCCCGAGCTGATCCGCGGCGTCTCGGCCCGCTTTGCGCCGGGCGGCACGACGCTCGAGTACGACAGCGTCGTGCTCGACACGGGCTCGCTCGACTCCTTCGGGCTGTCGCCCATGTCCTCGCTGCCGGTGCTGCTGCACGCCATGCGCGTCGGCCACGCCGAGAGCTTCCGCGAAGAGGACGGGCAGACGGTGGTGCAGCTCGCCCCCGACGACAAGCTCCTGTGCACGGTCTGGTTTGAAAAGGACCCGATGCGCCCCGTCCGGGCCGAGCTCGTGACCGACGGCCGCGTCACCGTCGTCGTCGAGATCAACGACTGGCAGGAGGGCGCGGCGCTCCCGGCCTCCCCGACCCCCGCGGCAGAGCCCCAATAACGAAAAAGCAGCCCGAAGGCTGCTTTTTCGTTATTGGGTTTTGGCTGGGATCAGTCGTTCTCGACGTCGATGTCCACGACCTCGTCGGGACTCTCGGGGTCGGCGCCGGTGGCCTCCTTCTCGGCCTTCTTCTCCAGCTTGCCCATAAACATCGGGGAGAGGATGCCGACGACGCACAGGGCGATCAGCACCCAGCAGACCACGGAGGAGAAGAGGATCATCGGGTTGCCGCCGGAGGATTTGAGGGCGTTTCGGAGGCCCTTCTCGCCGATGGGGCCGAGGATCAGGGCCAGCACGACCGCGGCGGTGTTGAGATCGAACTTGCGCATCAGGTAGCCGATCACGCCGAAGGTCATCATCACGACGATGTCGAGGATGTTCTTGTGGATGGCGTAGGAGCCGACGCAGCACAGGACCGTCACGCAGGGGATCAGGATCGCGTCGGACAGGCGGGAGATCTGCGCAAAGCCCCGGCAGCCCAGCAGGCCGATGCCCAGCATGAAGAACTGGACCAGCACAAAGCCCGCGAAGAAGGTGTAGGTCATGGCCGCGTATTTGCCGAAGAGCTCAGGTCCCGGGGCAAGGCCCTGGATCACGAGGCCGCCCATGAGCACCGCGGTGACGGACTCGCCCGGGATGCCGAGGGTCAGGGTCGGGATCAGGGAGCCGCCGGTGACGGCGTTGTTCGCGGCCTCGGAGCCCGCCACGCCCTCGATGGAGCCGTGGCCGAAGGCCTCCTTGTGCTTGGAGAACTGCTTGGAGGTGTTGTAGCCCAGGAAGCAGGCGATGGCGGCGCCCGCGCCGGGCAGGATGCCGATGATGTTGCCGATCAGCCAGGAGCGGACGATGGTCGGGCGGATCATTTTGCGCTCGTCGCGGGTCAGGCTCATCTTGTCGGTGAACTTCGTGGCCTGGGCGCGCTCGACGATCTTTTTCTCGGCGAGGATGAAGACCTGGCTCATGGAGAACAGACCGATCAGGGCGCAGGTGGTGTTGATGCCCTCGGCGAAGTAGGCCTGGCCGAACATGACGCGCTTGGCGCCGGTGACCGGGTCAAGGCCGATGGTGGACAGCAGCAGGCCGAACGCGCCGGAAATGAGGCCCTTGGTGATGGACTTGCCGGAGACGCCCGCGATGATCGTCAGGCCGAAGATACTCAGCCAGAAATACTCCGCCGAGCGGAACTTCAGCGTCAGCTGGGCCAGCAGCGGGGCAAAGAAATACAGCGAGATGCAGCTGAGAAGGCCGCCCCAGAAGGAGGCGTAGCAGGCGGTGAACAGCGCCTTGCCCGCTTTGCCCTTCAGCGTCATCTGGTAGCCCTCGATGGCGGTGGCCGCCGAGGCAGGGGTGCCGGGGGTGTGGATCAGGATGGCGGAGATGGAGCCGCCGAAGATCGCGCCGCAGTAGATGGCGCCGAGGACGATCAGGCCGGTCTCGGCCTTCATGGTGAAGGTCAGCGGCAGCATCAGCGCCACGCCCATCGCGGCGGACAGGCCCGGCATGCAGCCGATGACGATGCCCATGGCGACGCCCGCGGCCATCATGAGAAGGTTGATCGGGGTCAGGGCGTTGACAAAGCCCGCGCCCATCAGCGATAAGGTTTCAAGCATCTTCTTCGTCCTCCTTTAACGCAGCGCCTTGATGACGGTGCCGACCGGGAGCCTCACGCCGAGGAACTTGCCGAAGGCAAAGTAGACCAGCGCGAGGATCGCGACGATCGCGATCGCGGAGTGCAGATAGGGGACCTTCAGGTACAGCAGGATCGCGGCCATGAAGATCACCGTGGAGATGTAGAAGCCGAAGAAATACATCAGCACCACGTAGGCGATCGCGCCGACGAGGCACACGAGCAGCTGGACAGGCTGCACATCCGCGAACACCTTGTCCACGCCGCTCTCCACGCCGTGCTTCTTCGCCGCGGCGACCATCTGCAGCAGGTACAGCGTCGTCAGCCCGAACAGCAGGACGATGGTGAATTTGGGATAGGTCTGGCTGTCGGCCTTGAAGGTGATCGTCTGGCTGTAGAAGTAGGCGCAGACGAGGTACATGAAGGCCACCACACCGATATCCGTCTTCCTCATTTTCAAGGGGCAATCCCTCCTTTACGGATCGTTCTCTCTTTTTCCTTGTTTGAAGAAAGGGCAGGTGGAAGCCTGCCCTTTTTTCACGGTGTTTGCTGCCGGGATCAGAAGCTCCAGAAGTCGTCGCCCAGGCTCTCGGCGAAGGCCTGCTGCTGCTCGATCAGAGCGGCGGTGGCGGTGTGATCCAGGAAGTTGGTGTCGAAGCTGGAGGCCGCGGCGATGTAGTCCGGGTCCTCCATGGTCTTCTTGAGGGCCTCCTCGTAGAAGGCGATGACCTCGTCGCTCACGCCCGCGGGCGCGACGATGGCACGGGAGGAGCCCAGCCAATCCTTGTAGTAGCCCAGCTCGCCCAGGGTCGGGACGTCGGGGATGCGGGAGTCGCGCTCCGCGCCGAAGATGCCGAGCACGCGGTAGGCGCTCTCCTGACCGGCGATGTCGCCGAGCTTGACGACGGTGAAGTCAGACTCGGTATTGCGCAGGGAGAGGAGCTGGTCGGCAGTGCCGCCGGCGTTGATGTCAATGTAGGAGAAACCGGCGGACTTGGCGAAGGCCTGCGCGCCGATGTGGTTGGAGGCCTTGGCGCCGTTGGTGGAGGCCTTCAGGGTGTCGGGATTGGCCTTGCCGAACTCGACGAGGCTCTTGAGGTCGGGGAAGCGGTCGTCGTCGGCACGGACGATGACGATGGAGGTCTCGGTCACGTGGTTGCAGATGGCCTTGAAGTCGGCGGTCGTGTAGGTGCCGAGCTCGTTGACGATGGAGTTGTTGAAGTTCGGCAGGTTCATGACGCCGATGGTCATGCCGTCGGGATCGGCCGCGGCGAGCTGGGACCAGCCGATGGAGCCGGAGCCGCCGTCCACGTTCTCGACGACGACGGTCTGGCCGATGTACTTCTCGGCAAACTGGGCGAGGATGCGGGCGGGGCCGTCGGTGCCGGAGCCGGCCTTGTAGGCGACGATCAGCGTGACGGGGCCGTCGGGCTTGAACGGGCCGGACGCCGCGGGTGCGGCGCTGGTGCCTCCGCCGCCGCAGGCGGCCAGCGCGAAGATCATGCACAGGGCGAGCGCGAGAGCAAGAAGCTTTTTCATGTTGTTCCTCCTGTATTCTCCGTAAAAAATGTGGACGTCTTCCTTCGGAAACGCCTTCCGAAAACCGATTTCACTATATCATGGAACGCAAAGCCTGGCAAGGAACAATTCCCGCCGGATTTCCTTTTTGTGGAGATTTGACCAAAATGAACGCCCGGGAATGGGCATTATGCCATTCCCGGGCGTTCAGCCTTTTCAGGGCAGGGGCTCGAAGTATGTATCGAGGTACTCCTCGAGCGTCAGGCCGAGCTCGCGGATCTCCCGCGCGTACTCCACGCCGACATAGCGGTAGTGCCAGGGCTCGTAGATGATGCCCGTGATCTCGCTCTTGTCGTTGGGATAGCGCAGGATGAAGCCGTAGTCCCAGCAGTGCTCCATCAGCCACTGCTGCGTCGGCATGGTCTCCTGCTCCTCGTTTAAGTACGGATAGTTGTAGTCGATGATGTCCACGGCGAGGCCCAGCTGGTGCTCGCTCGTCCCGGGCCGCGCCACCGATCGGGCCGCGATCTCCGGCGCGTCGTCCCACAGCACGCCGTCATACTCCACCAGGCGCAGGATCTTGTTGTGGAAGAGCAGCTCCTGCTTCTCCATCGTGCGGTAGCCGGAGACCACCAGCGGGTCGTTGCCCGCGGCGATGCAGTCGTCGATCATTTGCAGCAGCGGTCCCGCGGCCCGCGCGTCCATGTACTGATCCTCCTCCTGGCCCCAGGTCACCTGCTGCAATCCCCGCGGCTCATAGTCGTCCGGCACCTCGTGCCAGGGGTTGACGAGGATCAGCAGAGGCCTGCGCTCCCGGAGGGGCGGGGTCGGCTCCGGCGTCGGGGTGGGCTTCGGCGTCGGCTTCGGCGTGGGCGCGGGCGTCGGCTCCGGGGTCGGCTCGACGGTCGGGAGCGGCGGGAGCGGTTCGGCGGCCTTTTCATACAGCAGCGTCCAGTCCGTGGCCAGCAGCGTGTAGATGCCGAGCAGCCCGAACAGGATCAGAACGAGCAGCGTCACGACGCCGATACGGCTTTTGGTGTCCAGTTCCAAGCGGTTTCGCCTCCGTCAGAATGAGATCAGATCCAGATGCTCCAGCAGGATCTTCAGACCGATGAAGATCAGGATCACGCCGCCCGCGAGCTCCGCCTTCGCCTTGTACTTCAGGCCGAAGACGTGGCCGATGTACACGCCGAGGGCCGAGAGCAGGAAGGTCGTCAGGCCGATCAGGCCCGCCGCGGGCAGGATGCGCACCGACAGGAACGCAAAGGTGATGCCGACGGCCAGCGCGTCGATGCTCGTGGCGATCGCCAGCAGCAGCATCGTGCGGAAGCTCAGATCGTCGTCCAGCTCCTCGGCCTTCTTCGCCTCGCGGATCATGCCGACGCCGATGGCCGTCAGCAGCACGAAGGCGATCCAGTGGTCGATGCTGGTGATGAAATGCTCGAAGCGGTAGCCGAGCAGCCAGCCGAGCACCGGCATCAGCGCCTGAAAGCCGCCGAAATACAGGCCGACCAGGGCTGCGTGTCTCGGCTTGAGCTCCTTGAGGCTCAGGCCCTTGCAGACCGAGACCGCGAAGGCGTCCATGCTCAGTCCGACCGCGATCAGGATCAGTTCAAACAGACTCACAATCAGTCGCCTCTTTATTCGTCGAGTTTATAGGTGATGTCCTTCTCGTAGCTCAAACGCGGCTCGGTATGGCGGAAAATCCGCACGATCGAGGGGATGTGCCGGAGAATGACCAGACCCGCGGTCATCAGCGTCAGGCGCAGCAGCAGCGCGTCGTCGATGACCAGCACCGCCACCAGCAGGCTCATCAGCGCGCCGACCATGGTGCCCAGCGAGATGTAGCGCGTGAGGACCGTGACCGTGAGGATCATGATCGCCGCGGCGACGCCCACCGAGGGCTGCACCGCGAAGGCCGCAACCGCGAAGGCGATCGAGGCGTCGCTGCCGTGAAAGCCGTAGATCGCCGGCCAGAGCCGGGCGAGCACCATCACGAAGCCCGCGAAGGCGCGGCCCGCGTCAGCGTGGCCCTTGATCCCCAGCAGCACCGAGCCGATCAGCAGGGGCAGCGCGTCCCTCACAAGCTCCACCGCCAGCAGCTTCAAAAAGCCCTTGACGCCGTAGATGCGGTAGAAATTCGACAGCCACACGTCGCTTCCGCCCAGACGGCGGAGGTTGCGGTGAAAGACGAAGTTCGACGCGAGCACCAGCGTGTCCAGGCTGCCGATCAGGTAGGCGAAGAGCGCCGTGGTCAGCAGCAGAACCCAGTAGACGATCATTCCTTCTCTCCTTTCTGGCGGATCACGATGCGCACCGGCGTACCCTCCAGCCCGAACACGGAGCGGATCTGGTTTTCCAGATAGCGCTGATAGGAGAAATGGAACAGCTCGCGGCTGTTGCAGAAGATGACGAAGCAGGGCGGCTTGATCCCGGTCTGGGTCATGTAGTAGATCTTGAGACGGCGGCCCTTGTCCGTCGGCGGCTGCACGCGCGCCTGCGCGTCCGCCAGGACGTTGTTGAGCATGCCGGTCGAGATGCGCATGCTGCTCTGGTCGTTGACGAAGTTGATGAGCTCGAAGATGCGGTCGGCGCGCTGGCCCGTCAGGGCGGAGATGAACAGCACCGGCGCGTAGCTCATGAAGCTCAGGTCGCGCATCACGTCCCTGCGCATCTTCTCCATCGTGCCGGTCTCCTTCTCGACCAGATCCCACTTGTTGACCACGATGATGCTCGCCTTGCCCGCCTCGTGCGCCAGCCCCGCGATCTTGGTGTCCTGCTCGGTCACGCCGTCGCGCGCGTCGATCAGGATCAGGCAGACGTCCGCCCGCTCGATGGCCAGCTGCGCGCGCATGACCGAGAACTTCTCCACGCGCTCCTCGACCTTCGACTTGCGGCGGATGCCCGCCGTGTCGATGAACATGTAGCGGCCGTGCTCGTTCTCAAACAGCGTATCCACCGCGTCGCGCGTCGTGCCGGCCATGTCGCTGACGATCAGGCGCTTCTCGCCCAGGATGCGGTTGATGAGCGAGGACTTGCCCACGTTCGGCTTGCCGATGACTGCGACCTTGATGCAGTCGCCCTCGGCCTCGTCCTCCTCCGCGGGCGGGAAGTGCTTCACGCATGCGTCCAGCAGGTCGCCGGTGCCGTGGCCGTGGACGGCCGAGACCGCGATGGGATCGCCCAGGCCGAGCTCGTAAAACTCGTAGATCGCCGGGTCCTCCGCGCCGGTGGAGTCGGCCTTGTTCACGGCCAGCACCACGGGCTTGCGCGCGCGCAGCAGCATGTTGGCCACGTCCTTGTCCGCGGCCGTGACGCCCGTGCGGATATCGGTCACGAGCACGACCACGGTCGCCGTGTCGATGGCGATCTGCGCCTGCTCGCGCATGAACAGCAAAATCTCGCTGTCGGTCGTCGGCTCGATGCCGCCGGTGTCGACCATGTCGAACGTGCGGCCGCACCACTCGCAGGGCGCGTAGAGCCGGTCGCGCGTGACGCCCGGCGTGTCCTCCACGATGCTCAGGCGCTGGCCGACCAGACGGTTGAAGAGCATGGACTTGCCCACGTTCGGGCGGCCCACTATGGCGACAAGAGGTCTTGACATTTCAGACCCTCCCTGTAAAGCTCAATTCTGATTGTAGCGGTAGAACTGCTCCCCCGTCTCCCCCCGCTCGGGCAGACGGAGCTGCGGCAGGATGCCGAACATGGCGTCGCACAGGGCGAAGCCGTCGCACTCCACCGGGTAGATCGGCAGGCCGAGGGCGGCGCTCGCCCCCTCGAGGGTCACGTCGTCCAGAAAATCCATCTCCTGCCGCCGCAGCATGTTCTGCGAGATCAGCAGGCGGCGGCCGCGCAGCGTCGGGAAGGCCTCCCGCGCCAAAAGCAGCAGCTTTTCGAGAAGCGGCGCGGCGGCCACGCCCGCCGCGATCGTGAAGTCCCTCCCATCCGGCGCGTCCGCGAGCTTCATGGCCGAGCAAAACTCCGTCTCCAGAAGCCGCAGCATCCCCACGCCGTTTTCGAGCTGGGTGAACTCCTCGTAGAAATCCTCGTCCGGCAGCGCGCGCCCGGCCTTGAGATACAGCTCGTCGCCGCAGAAGAAGATGCGGCTGCCGTGCCGGCGCAGGCAGCCCTCGGAGAAGGCCTCGACCAGATCGACGGTCTCCGCCGCGTGCTCCGGGGTAAAGGGCGCGAGGGGGTAGAGGTGCTCGCGGAATCTCGTCAGACCCACCGGGACGATGGAGACGCTGTGCACCGCGGGCCAGAGCGCCTCCAGCTCGCGCATCGAGCGCCCGAGCTCCGCCCCGTCGTTGAGGCCGGGGCAGCAGACGATCTGGCAGTTCATCACGATGCCCGCCTCCGCGAAGCGGCGCATGACGTCAAGGCTCTCCCCCGCCCGCG
>CADCLH010000070.1 GCA_902802215.1 Oscillospiraceae bacterium | reverse complement strand
TTTTTGCATGGATTGTACGTGAAGGGGGACTCTCCGTCCCCCTTCACTGATCCCCCTTACAAGACCAACTTGGTTTGCAAGGGTTTGTCTACAGTCTGAAAGGACTTCCCTTTTCGGGAAGTCCTTTTAGCTTTGCGCGCCTCACTCCACGCTGATCATATAGTAGTAGACCGGCTGGCCGCCGTCGACCACGCTCAGCTCCGCGTCGGGGAAGCAGCCGGCGATGGACTCCGCCGCCTCGCGGGCGTCGTGCTCGTCGACGTCCTGGCCGTAGTAGACGGTGATGAACTCGGGGTCGAAGTCGTTGAAGGCCCAGCCCAGCTCCCTGAGCAGGGTCTTTTCGCTGCTGTAGCTGCCGAGCAGCGAGCCGTCGAGCAGCGCGAGATACTCGCCCGCGTGGATCTCATGGCCGTCGAAATCGGAGTCGCGCGCGGCGTAGGTCACCATCGCGGTGTGCACGTTGGCGGCGGCCTCCTTCATGGCCTCGACCAGCGGCTCCTCGTTGTCGTCGATGTTGAAGTTCAGCAGCGCCGAGATGCCCTGGGGCACGGTTTTGGTCGGGATGACGATGACGCGCTTATCCCTGCACAGCTCTGCCGCGGCCTCGGCGGCCATGATGATGTTCTTGTTGTTGGGCAGCACGAACACGGTCTCGGCCGGGGTGCGGTTGATCTCCCGCAGGATGTCGTCGGTGGAGGGGTTCATGGTCTGCCCGCCGGTGACGACGCGGTCCGCGCCGAGCTCCCGGAACAGCTGCTGCATCCCGTCGCCCGCGGCCACGACCACCGCGCCGAACTGCTTCTCGGGCGGGACGCTCTCCGGCTCGGAGGCCTCCAGCTCCTCCTCGATTTTGTCCAGATCGTCGGTGCTGATCGCCTTCTGTCCGCTCGCCTGCTGGTCGGCCTGAATGACCATGTTCTCGATCTTCGCCAGCTCCAGCGTGCCATACTTCTGGCTCTCGGTCAGGACCTGGCCCGGGGTGTCGGTGTGGACGTGGACCTTGAAGATCTCGTCGTCCTCGTTGATGACCAGGCTGTCGCCCACGCCGCCGAGATAAGCGCGCAGCGGTTCGAGATCGACGTCCGGCGCGTTTTTGCGCACGATGTAGACCGTGTCGAAGGCGAAGGTGATGTTCTCGCGCGGATCGTAGCCGACGGGGTTCTCCGCGATCTCCTCGATGCGGATCTGGTCCTCCGGCGGAACGAAGGTCCCGCGCAGGGAGTCGAACATGGCCTTGAGGATGACCATGTAGCCCATGCCGCCCGCGTCCACGACGCCGGCCTTTTTGAGCACGGGGTTGAGATTGACGGTGTCGGCCAGAGCCTCGTCGCCCGCGCGGATCGCGGCCTCGAAGGTCTTCTCCAGCCCCGCGTCCTTCGCGGCGGTCTCGGCCGCGGCGGCGGAGGCCAGGCGGGAGACCGTGAGGATCGTGCCCTCGGCGGGCTTCATGACGGCCTTGTAGGCGGCCTCGACGCCCTCCTGCATGGCGGCGGCGAAGGTCTTCGCGTCGGCCTCGTGCAGGCCCTTGAGCTTTTTGGAGATCCCGCGAAACAGCAGGCTCAATATCACGCCCGAGTTGCCGCGCGCGGCCCGCAGCAGGGCGGAGGCCACGCAGTCGGCCGCGGAGGCGACCGTATCAAACTCCTTTTTCCGCAGCTCCTGCGCGGCGCGCTCCATGGTCAGGCCCATGTTCGTGCCGGTGTCGCCGTCGGGGACGGGGAAGACGTTCAGATCGTTGATCGTCTGCACGTTGGCCTGCAGCGCGGCGTAGGCGCACAGCATACAGTCCTTGAAGGCTGCGGCGTTGATCATATCTCTCAAGTGAAATTACCTCGCTTACCCGATGATCGTGTCTATATACACATCGACCCGGCGGACGGGCACGCCCGCGGACTGGGACAGCTTGTAGCTGACCTCGTTGATGATGCTCTTGGAGACGGCGCCCATGTTCACACCGTGATCCACGCCGATGTGCAGCTCGAGGGAGATCGAGCCGTCGTCGTTGTTGTGGACGGTCACGCCCTTGGGCATCGACTCCCTGCGCAGAAGCTGCAACGCGCCGCCGTCCTTGCTGCGCCCGATCATGCCCTTGACGCCGAAGCAGCCCGTGGCCGCGACGCCGGCCAGATAGGTCAGGACCTCGCTGGTGATGCTGATGCGCCCCATATCGGTGTTGATGTTTACCACGAAATGGCGCCCCCTTTCCGGAAAAAACGGGTTGAAACCGTTTGCCCTACGGCAAACCGGCTGTTTATTATACTATAAATATGCGCGGATGACAAGAAAAAGATGAACAGGACCCCACGGCCGTTTCATAAAACGCGCGCCGGGGAGTTCAGAGGGGACTCCCTCTGATTTTTCGCCTCGGAAGGCGAAAAACAAATGAAATCCGTTTTTTGCGGGGGCGTGTACCTCGCAAAAAACACTTCTCAGCCTGCAAGTGTGCGAGCGTCCCCCGCAAGCGAGTGCGCGCAGCAGGCTGCAAACCCCTCTCGTTTCATACAAATGCCCGCAAGGCATTTGTATGAAACGACCGAGGCTCATTCGTCGAGCTTGAGGACGGCCAGGAAGGCCTCGGTCGGGATGGAGACCGTGCCGAGCTGGCGCATCTTCTTCTTGCCCTCCTTCTGCTTTTCGAGCAGCTTCTTCTTGCGCGTGATGTCGCCGCCGTAGCACTTGGCCAGCACGTCCTTGCGCATGGCCTTGACGGTCTCGCGGGCGATGATCTTGCCGCCGATGGCCGCCTGGATCGGCACCTCGAAGAGCTGGCGCGGGATGTTCTCCTTGAGCTTTTCGCACAGCTTCCGGGCGCGCGGATAGGCCTTCTCGCGGTGGGCGATGAAGCTGAGCGCGTCGACCTGATCGCCGTTCAAGAGCATGTCGACCTTCACCAGATCCGAGCTCTTGTACTCCGAAAGCTCGTAGTCGAGCGAGGCGTAGCCCTTCGTGCGCGCCTTGAGCGTGTCGAAGAAGTCGTAGATGATCTCGTTGAGCGGCATTTCGTAGTGCAGCTCCACGAGGCGCTGGTCGAGATACTGCATGTTTTTGTACTCGCCGCGGCGGTCCTGACACAGGGGCATGATGTTGCCGACGAACTCGTTGGGCGTGATGATCGAGACCTTGACATAGGGCTCGTAGGCCTCGGCGATCGAGGCCACGTCCGGGTAGTTGTGGGGGTTGTCGACCATGACGGTGCTGCCGTCGGTCTTGACGACCTTGTAGATGACCGAGGGCAGGGTCGTGACGAGCTCGAGGTCGAACTCGCGCTCGAGCCGCTCCTGGATGATCTCCATGTGCAGCATCCCGAGGAAGCCGCAGCGGAAGCCGAAGCCGAGGGCGACCGAGCTCTCCGGCTCGTAGGACAGGGAGGCGTCGTTGAGCTTGAGCTTGTCGAGCGCGTCGCGCAGGTCGGGGTACTTCGAGCCGTCCTCGGTGTAGATGCCGCAGAAGACCATGGGCCGCGCGGGCCGGTAGCCGGGCAGAGCCTCGGCAGTGGGGTTGAGCGCGTCGGTGACGGTGTCGCCCACCTGGGTGTCGGACACGTTCTTGATGCTGGCGGTGAAGTAGCCCACGTCGCCCGCGGCGAGCTCGTCGCAGGGCTCGAGGCCGATCGGGCGCAGGTGTCCGACCTCCACGACCTTGTAGCGCGCGCCGGTGCCCATGAGTTTGATTTCGCTGTCGCGGCGGATGCGGCCGTCGATGAGGCGCATCAGGACGATGACGCCGCGGTAGTTGTCGTACTGGCTGTCAAAGATGAGGGCCTTGAGCGGCGCGTCCGGATCGCCAGCACGGCGTCGATGTTGATGCCGGCCTTGGCGCTGATCTCCGGCGCGTCCATGGCGGGCAGGCCGATGATCTCCTCGATCTCCTCCTTGACGCGCTTCGGGTCGGCGGCGGGCAGGTCGATCTTGTTGACGACCGGCAGGATCTCCAGATTGTTGTCCAGCGCGAGATAGGTGTTGGACAGGGTCTGGGCCTCGACGCCCTGGGAGGCGTCCACGACGAGGATCGCGCCCTCGCAGGCGGCCAGCGAGCGGGAGACCTCGTAGTTGAAGTCCACGTGGCCCGGGGTGTCGATGAGGTTGAAGGTGTAGCTCTCTCCGTCGGCGGCGCTGTAGTTCAGGCCCACGGCGCGGGCCTTGATGGTGATGCCGCGCTCGCGCTCGAGATCCATGTTGTCGAGGATCTGATCCTCCATGATGCGCTCCTCGACCGCGCCGCATTTCTCGATGAGACGGTCGGAGAGCGTGGACTTGCCGTGGTCGATGTGCGCGATGATGGAGAAGTTGCGGATATTTTCCTGGCGTATCATGCGTCCTTCTCCTTCTGCGCGTATTCCCCGAGCGCCGCGCGGGCGTCGGTGATGAGCGTCTGCATCTGTTCGAGGAAGGCCGCGGCGGTGCCGGCGGCGCTGGCGGCGGCGTCGGGCCGCTCGCTCCGGCCGAGCAGGTAGTCGGCGCTGACCCCATAGTAATCACAGGCGCGGCAGACGAAGCCGAGACCCGGCTCGCGCGCGCCGTTTTCGTAGTGGCTCAGCAGCGCCTGGCTGATGCCGAGCTCGACCGCCGCACAGCGCTGGCTGATGTTCCGCTCCCGCCGCAGGGCCGAGAGCGTTTCGGGAAAGCTGCGTTCCATGGTTGATCCCTCTTGTCCGGTTTGATTACAGTTCGTATATTATATCCGGGCCGGGGCGCTTTGTAAATAGAAAAGTTCGCAAAATTCTTGAAAAAGCGCCGCACAGGGAGTAGAATGGATGCGGTAAACCAAAATACACACCGGAGGGAACAACCATGTTTGAAAATCTGGTAGAAATTCTGAAAGCCAATCCCCGCAAGATCGTCTACACCGAAGGCCCCGACGCCCGCATTCTGGAGTCCGCCGCGCGTCTGAAGAAGGAGGGCTTCCTCACGCCCATCCTCGTCGGCAACGTGGAGGAGGTCAAGGCCGCGGCCGCGAAGGGCGGCTTTGATATCGAAGGGCTCGAGATCCTCGATCCCGCCACCTACCCCGGCATGGAGCAGATGGTGCAGGAGTTCGTCGCGCTGCGCAAGGGCAAGGCCACCGAGGAGGAGGCCCGCGCCTCGCTGCTCAAGGGCAACTACTTCGGCACCATGCTGGTCAAGCAGGGCTACGCCGACGCGCTGCTCGGCGGCGCCACCTACTCCACCGCGGACACCGTGCGCCCCGCGCTTCAGCTGGTCAAGACCAAGAAGGGCGCGAACCTCGTCTCCTCCTGCTTCATCATGGTCCGCGGGGACGAGATGCTCGCCATGGGCGACTGCGCCATCAACATCTCCTATGAGGACACGGTCAACAAGGCCACCGGCGAGGTCGTGCTGACCGGCGCCCAGAAGCTGGCCGAGGTCGCGGTCGAGACCGCCCGCACCGCCAAGGTCTTCGGCATGGACCCGAAGGTCGCCATGCTGTCCTACTCCACCAAGGGCTCCGGCAAGGGCCCCGGCCCCGATCTGGTGCGCGCCGCCACCGCCATCGTCAAGGAGACCCACCCCGAGATCAGCGTCGACGGCGAGATGCAGTTCGACGCCGCCGTCTCCCCGGTCGTCGGCCAGCTCAAGTTCCCGGGCAGCCCGGTCGCCGGCTACGCCAACACCTTCATCTTCCCGGAGATCCAGTCCGGCAACATCGGCTACAAGATCGCCCAGCGTCTCGGCGGCTTCGATGCCTACGGCCCCATCCTGCAAGGCCTGAACGCGCCCATCAACGACCTCTCCCGCGGCTGCAACGCCGAAGAGGTCTACCAGATGAGCATCATCACAGCAGCCCTGGCCTGACGGCCTCAACAAAGTGCAAGCACTTTGTTGAATTTGCACCCCGCCGCGCGCACTCGCTTGCGGGAGACGCTCGCACACTTGCGGGGCGAGAAGTGTTTTTTCCGAGGTACACGCCCCCGGAAAAAACGGATTTGATTGATAAGGCCGCCGTTCCCGGCGGCCTTATTTGATGGAGGTTTGCCCGTGACCAGAGAAGACTATATGGCCCTCGCGCTTTCCCTTGCGCGCGAGGCCGCGGCGCACGGCGAGGTGCCGGTCGGCTGCGTGGTGGCCGGCCCCGACGGCGCGGTGATCGGCCGCGGCCGCAACCGCCGCGAGGAGACGGGCGACGCCACCGCCCACGCCGAGCTCGAGGCCATCCGCGAGGCGTGCCGGGCGCTGGGGGACTGGCGGCTCGAGGGCTGCGCGCTCTATGTGACGCTCGAGCCCTGCCCCATGTGCACGGGCGCGATCATCAACGCCCGCATCCCGACCGTCGTCTTCGGCGCGCGCGAGGCGAATTTCGGCTCCTGCGGCAGCGTCATCGACCTCTTTTCCGAACGCTACGGCCACCGCCCCGCGGTTTATCCGGGCGTGCTGTGCGGGGAATGCGCCGCGGCTCTGCGGGACTTTTTCAGGGACAAGCGCTGAAACGGGCGTCCGGCGTTTCTTTTGCTTGCTTTTTCTTCCTTTTTCCTGTACAATTTTGTACAGGAGAGCGACCGGGCGCACACGGAAAAAGAACACCCGGAAGGAAAGGATTGCAGAAATGAACAAAACGTTTGACAAAGCCCGCCTGGGGCTGGTTGTGCTTCTGATCCTCGGCTCGCTGCTCAACATCGTGCTGCTGAAGAATCTGCGCAACCCCGGCGAGATCGTCGCGGAGGACACCCCGGACGAGGCGGTCGTGCTGACCGGCGTCGGTCAGGGCCGCAACGGCCCGGTCGAGGTCGAGATCACCGCCACCGCCGACAGGATCTACGGCATCCGCGTGCTCAATCATCAGGAGTCGGACGGCATCGGCACCGAGGCCGCGCGCCTGCTGCCCGGCAAGATCTACGAGAGCCAGAGCCTGCTGGTCGACAGCATTTCCGGCGCGACCATCAGCTCCGACGCGATCAAGGAGGCCATCGTCAACGCCCTCAGCTCCGGCGGCTTTGATCCCGAGGTCTTCATGGTCGAGGTCGCGGCTGCGGCCCCGGTCGAGCGGACGCCTGTGACGCTGGACTGCGACGTGGTCGTGGTCGGCGCGGGCGGCGCGGGTCTGACCGCCTCCGTGCTGGCCACCCAGCAGGGGCAGAAGGTCATCCTGCTGGAGAAGATGCCCTTCGTCGGCGGCAACAGCCTGCGCGCCGAGGGCGGCATGAACGCCGCGGGCACCAATCTTGAGAAGGAGCTCGGTCTGGACGACAGCACGGTCGAGAACTTCACGGAGGACACGCTGCGTCTCGGCCACTACCTGGCCGATCCCGAGCTGGTCCGGACGCTGGCGGAGAACAGCTCCGACGCGATCGAATGGCTCAAGACCGTCGGCGCCTCGTTCACCGGCGTCAAGGCCACCGGCGGCTGCGAGGGCCGCAAGTATCTGCATCAGCCGGAAGGCGGCGTGGCTGTGGGCGAATATCTGGTCGCCAAGCTCAAGGCCCAGGTCGAGAAGCTCGGCATCGACGTGCGCGTGAACACGAAGGCCACCGAGATCCTCATGGACAACGGGCAGGCCGTCGGCGTGCTGGCCGAGGACGCGGAGCACATCTACACCATCAACGCCAAGTCCGTCGTGCTCACAACGGGCGGCTTCGGCGCGAACTTCGAGCTGATGGCGAGCTTCGATCCCTCCCTCGCCAACGCGGTCACGACCAACCACTCCGGCGCGCAGGGCGACGGCATCATGATGGCCCAGGCCATCGGCGCCGACACCGTAGATATGGACCAGATCCAGCTCCACCCGACCGTCATCCAGTCGGACGGCAGCCTGGTGTCCGAGTCCTTCCGGAGCCTGGGCGCGATCGTGGTCAATACCCAGGGCAAGCGCTTCGTCAACGACCTCGCAGGGCGCGACGTGGTCTCGCAGGCCGAGCTCAAGCAGCCCGACGGCTACTGCTTCATCATCTTCGACCAGAATCTGGTGGATCATCTGGCCCTCTCGAAGCGCTTCATCGACGGCGGCTACACCATCTCCGGCAAGACCTATGAGGAGCTTGCGAAGAACATGGGCCTGAGCGCCGAGGCGCAGCAGAACTTCGTCAACACCATGGACACCTGGAACCAGTCCGTCGCCAACGGTCTGGATGAGGAGTTTGGCCGCAACAACGGCATGGACGACGATCTGAGCACCGCGCCGTACTACGCGATCAAGATCGCCCCGGGCATCCACCACACGATGGGCGGCATCAAGATCAACACCAGCGCCGAGGTCATCGACACCGACGGCAACGTGATCCCCGGCCTCTTCGCGGCCGGCGAGACCACGGGCGGCATCCACGGCGGCAACCGTGTGGGCGGCAACGCCGTGTGCGACTTCATCGTCTTCGGCCGCATCGCGGGCCAGAGCGCCACGGACTTCGCCAAGGCCGAAGCCCTCGCCCCCGCCGCGTAAAAGCAGAACATACGAAAAAGCAGCAGCTCAACCGAGCTGCTGCTTTTCGATTTATCGCCCCTGCGAGAGGAAACGGGGAGATTGCAGCGTAGGGGCGGATACCATCCGCCCGCAGAACGGCTGCCGAGGCGTTGGCCCCTACGAGAGAAAACGGATTGCCACACCCGTGACGTCGGTCATTGGCTCGCAATGACGTGCATCGGGTAGGCGGGGCGCAAAAAAGCGCCGGTGTGCAAAGCTTGCCCGGAATGACGCGCAGAGGGGTATCTGCACATGGAAGCGCCTGCCCTCTCGGGCAGGCGCTTCCGGCGTTTCTTATTCTTTCGCTTCTTCTTCGGGCTTCTCCCCGGCGGCCTCGCTGACCACGAGCTCGTCGGATTCGACCTCCTTGTTGCGGTTTTCGTCGATGCCCAGGGTGTCGTTGACCTTCTTGCGCGCCTTGCGCCAGTAGATGCCGACGACCGCGCCGACGGCGATGATGATGCCGGCCACCGCCTGGATGATGTAGGTCATGACGGAGGGGTCGATATAGGCCTCGCCGTTGGCCCCGAAGAGCAGCATGGCGGCGCAGGCGGTGAGGGCGAGTGCGGAGAATCGGAGGCTTCTTTTCATGTCGTTTTGCTTTCCTTTCTTTCGCGGATCTTTTTCTGGATGGCGGAAATGATGTATTTCCCTTCGGCCTCGGCGCTGTGGCCGGGATGGTAGACGTGGCGTTCGAGCGAGGCGGTGATCGCCGCGCGGTAGCGCTCGGGCTGGGCGAGCAGCGATTCGGCGGCCTCGGCGGCGCGGTCGAGCTCGTCGAGCTTCAGCACCGTGCCGACCTCGCTCCGGGCCGCGATGTTCATCGGCGGCTCCTCGATTTTCTGCCAGTCGGGGTTCATGACCTTCATCGGCGTGTCGATGAACAGCACCGGCTTCTTCGTCGTGTAGCAGAACTCCCAGGCGATGTCCGACCAGTCGGTGATCAGCAGGTCCGACTCGAACACCGTGGCGTTGGAGGAAAAGTCCGTCTGGATCTCCACGTTCCCGTCTGCGGCGTAACGTAGCTTCAGCTGCTCGAAGTACGCCTTCTGGTGGCGCACCTGCTGGGGGTGCGGGCGCACGATGACGCGGTGGCCGGTCTGCCGGAGCTCGTCGAGCAGCTTTTCGAGGCAGGTGTCGATGATGTTGTCCTTCTGCCAGGACGGCGCGATGAGGATCTGCTTCTGCGTCTTTTCGGGATGGGGCGCGGCCTCATAGGCGGCGGTCATCTCGTCGAGCAGGGGATAGCCCGTCTCCACCAGCTTCTTTTCGGGCAGGCCGTCGAGCGCCTCCATCTGCCGGATCTCGCGCTTGAGGTGCTCGCCCACGCAGAACACCGTGTCGTAGTGGTCGAGCGCGCCCTTGCGCAGGGCGCTGTTGACGCTGCCGACGCCGTGGATCTGGTAGATGTATTCAATATCCCTGCGCACATAGCTGCGCTTGATGTGGTAGTTTTCGAGGTCGGGCATGGTCATGATCACCACGTCCGCGTCCATCTTCATCATCAGCGTGATGAGCTTCTTCTCCCCGATGTAGTAGGGCTTGATCGCCGGGTGCGTTTCGGCCAGCTCGAAGATCTTGTCGTTCGGGTCGCTCGTGACGTAGTGGATCGTGAGGTTGGTGTTTTCGAGCAGGTATTCGATGCCGCCCTTGAAGTACTTGTAGAAGCCGCTGGACTCGGAGTAGTAGACCAGATGCTTGTTGACGACCGAGAAGAAGCGCCTGTAGTCGGCGCGCTCGCGCCTGGCCTCCGCGTCGCCGAGGAGCTTCCGCTTTTTCCCGCCGAGGGCCTTGAGCTCCGCAAGCTCCGCCTTGCTGGCCTCCAGCGCCTCGTAGTCCACATAGTCCTTCGGATTGATGACGGCGTTGAGCGCGTAGAGCTGCACAATGGCCAGCAGGTTGCTCAAAATCCAGTAGAGCGCCACGCCCACCGGCACGAACCAGCCGAGATACAGCGACAGTCCGACCGAGAGGATGAGCATGCCGTATTTGTTCCAGGCGCTCTGCTCCGATTGCAGGACGTTGGCAGCGTTCTGCGCGGCGCACATGGCCCAGGCCGACAGGCCCGCGAGGATGGGCGAGAGGACGAGCCACCCCCGGCCCTCGTTCGGCACGAGGCTCAGGTCGACGCCGAAGGATTTCATATTCACGAAGCTGTAGCCCATGCAGGCGCGGATCGCGCCGATCAGGCCCATCAGCAGCACGACCTGGATCGCCAGCGGGATCACCGAGGCGAGCGGGCGGTACTTCTCGCGCTTGAAGATGGCGGCCTGCCCCTCGGCGATCGCGTCCGGGTCGCCGAAGTGCGCGGCCTTGAGCCGGTTGATCTCCGGCTGCATCTTGACCATCTTGATGGAGTTTTTATGCAGCCACACCGAGATCGGCAGCAGCACGAGCTTGCTCAGCAGCGTGAACAGCCCGATCGCCAGGGCGAAGTCCCCGCACAGGGCATAGCAGCGCAGCAGGACCCAGGTCAGAGCCCGGTAGAGAGTATCCATAAACGCCCTCTTTATTTCTTGTATTCCAGAACGCGGCCCGTGGGCAGGAGGGTCTCCATCTCCTCGGCGTGGCCGGTCTGGATGTATTCGGTCAGGATATCGCTGTCGGTCAGCGCGTAGTCGAGGAAGCGGCGCTCCCTCGCGTCGCCCTCCTTCCAGGGGAAGAGCGCCTGCGAGCTCTCGCCGTCGAGCAGCTTCAGCAGCGCCTGCTGCATATCGTCATAGGACAGCGGCGCGTCGTCGGTCCGGAAGGGGTGGCGCTCGTTTTTCCCCTTGACGAGCAGCATCGTGTGCTGGTTGAGCGTGACCAGATCCGTGGTGTTGGAGCTGCCGTGGTCGGAGAGAATCACGATGGCGGTGTTGTCGTAGACCCCGGCCTCCTTCATGCGCTGCAAAAAGAGCTTCAGCATCGTGAGGTTGCCCTCGATCACGTCGCGGTAGGGGCTGCTCTCGAGCACGTTGAGGTCCTTGTCGTAGACGTGCGGCTGGTGCGCGCCCTCGAGGTGGAGGTATTTGAAGCACTTCTCCGGCCCGGTGACGATGGGGTTTCCCTCCCGCAGCGCCCGGTAGAACAGCAGGTCCGACCAGTCGAAGTATTTCGCGCCGTCCCCGCCGTAGACCACATGCTCGCGCAGGCGGCCGGGCAGGTCGTAGCCCAGGAATTTGAGGTCCCAGGGGGCGTGCTTGACAAGCATCATTTTGAGCACGAGCTTGCAGCTGTGCGCAAGCGACCCGAACTCCGGCTGGTCGGTCGTGAGGTTCTGAAAGTCCTCCGCGTCCACCGAGGCCAGCAGCCAGGGATCGTCGGTATAGATGCGGCGGCTCCAGCCCTCCCGTTCAAGGCGCGTCAGCAGCGGCGCGTCCTGCACCGCCTGCCGCTCGTAGTCGAGAAAGTCCTGCTCCGCCTCGTAGCGCTTACCGGTGAGGATCAGCGGGATCGAGCACTTGGAGTAGGGGTAGCCGCCCATCGTGTTGGTGTAGCAGGTGAAGTCCTCGAAGATCTCCGGATAGGAGGGATCTCGCGCGAGGACCTGGGAAAAGGCGCGCCCGTCCACCGCGTCGAGCACCAGGATCAGCAGGTTCTCGTCCGGGGAATAGACGAATTCGTCCTTGTCGGTGCAGATGACCGCCCGCTCCTTGGCCGTGAGATCGGTGGTCAGGAACAGGCCGCCGAGCGTCAGCGCGAGCAGCAGCAGCACCGCGAGCGAGCCGAACAGCACGATGCGCGCAAAGCGCGCCGCGCCGAGCTTTTTGAGCAGCAGGAGCACCCCGGCGCCCAGCACGACCCACAGTCCGATCGACATCGCGCGGTCGAGCGGGAAGCCGCCCCACCAGACCTCCGTCCCGTTCAGGGCGGGCAGGTCGAAGACCAGATAGCTGCCCTGGATCCAGGTGCACAGCAGCGCCAGCCACAAAGCGGCGAGAAGCCCCGTATACGCGCGCTGCCCGAGGCGGCGCGCCAGGAGCAGCAGCAGGATCAGCAGCGCGAAAACGCCGCAGAACAGCAGCAGCGCGGGCTTGAAAAGCTGGCCGGCGGTGAACCAGAACTCGAGCTGGTTGGTCAGGTACAGCTCATAGGGGGCGTAGATGAACAGCAGGAAGCACAGCGAGAAGGCGCAGACAAGTCCGGGCAGGACGCCCGCGCGCTTTTTTTCCGCTCCCCTCATGCCTTCGCCTCCCGTCGTTTTGTGGAAAAAGCTCTGAAAAATCTGAATTATTATAGCACAGAGGCCGGCAAAAAACAACTCTTTTGCAAAAAGCGGCCCTGTACTTCCGGAAAGAAACGGGATATAATGAAACGGAACAAAAACAGGGGGAGTGCGGAGCATGACGCGGCAGACAGGACGTTTTCTCGCGGCGGCGCTGGCCGTCGTGCTGGCGGCGGCGGTCTGCTCCGCCTTTTTTGTCCAGCTCCTCCTGATCCACGGCGACTCGATGGCCCCGGCCTACCGCAGCGGCAGCCTCGTGCTGCTCGAAAAGCG
>CADCLH010000069.1 GCA_902802215.1 Oscillospiraceae bacterium | reverse complement strand
GGAGACCCGGGAATCCATCACGGTTCCGACGAGAGCGCCGCCGCCGAGACCGCCGAGCAGCGCGCAGATCAGGCACGCGGCGATCATCGCGCCGAGGCCGACGCCCTTCTTCTTGGAAGAGGCTCTGCTCTCCTTCTGCGGCTTTTCGGGGGGCGTGTAGTAGCGGGGCGGGACCGTGGTCTCGTCCGCGCGGACGTAATGCGCGTCGGAGTAGATGCGTTGGGTATAGCCGTTTTTGTAGTGGTATTCCCCGTTGACCCTGTCGGTCTGCTCGCCCTGAGTGGGCTGGCTGTCGCTGACCGGGGTTTTCTCTTCGTCGTCGAACAGATCGTCGAACGTCATGTCAATACCTTCTTTGCGGGGGAGGGAGCTGTTGCTCTTTCCTTTGGATTACGGCGACAGCATAGCGGATATTTGTGACGCTGGCATGAACAAACCAACAAGGTTTTTTAAACGTTCCGGGAAAGCTTTGTGAACGGAGAAAGACCGCCGGACGGCAGCTCCGAAAAGAGCCGCCGTCCGGCGGTATTCGATCTTGCGGCCTTTTCACCGCAGAAAGCCGTTGATGATCTGCTCCTCGGCCTCGCTCTCGGTCAGACCGAGGGTCATGAGCTTGACGATCTGGTCGCCCGCGATCTTGCCGATGGCGGCCTCGTGGATCAGGGCCGCGTCGAGGCAGTTGGCCTCGAGCTCCGGGATGGCGAGGACCTTGGCGGCGTCCATGATGATCGCGTCGCACTCGGTATGGCCCGAGCTGAGGGCGTTGCCCGCGATGCGCGAGCGGTAGACCTGCCGGCTCCGGTCGCGCGCGACCGAGCGGGAGACCACGTCCGCGCTGGAATCGTCGCCGTTGAGCTCGACGGTGTAGACGCTCTCGGCGCGCTGGTCGCCGTGGGTCATCAGGCGCTCGTGCACCACGAGCCGCGCGCCCGCGGAGAGCCTTGCGAGCGTGTCGCGCTTCGTGTCGTCCACGCCCTTGATCTGCACCATCTCCATCTCGACGCTGCTGCCCTCGCCGATATAGACCTCGGTACGGGGGTTCATGATGCGCTTGCCGCGGCCGGTGCCCTCGCCGTAGTGCTTTTCGACGTACTTCACGCGGCAGTTTTTGCCGATGTGGAAGCAGTGCACGCCGTCGTGGGCCGAGTCCTGATCGCCGCAGTTGGAGATGCCGCAGCCCGCCACGATCACCACGTCGCAGCCGTCGCCGACGAAGAAGTCGTTGTACACGACCTCCTTCAGCCCGCTCTGGCTGAGCACGACCGGGATGTGGACGCTCTCGTTTTTGGTGCCGGGCCGGATGGTGATGTCGATGCCGGGCTTGTCGGTCTTGGACGTGATCTCGATGTTGGCGGTGGAGTTGCGCCCGGCGGCCTCGCCGTTGGCGCGGATGTTGTAGGCGCCCTCGGGCACCTTGTGCAGATCGGCGATCTCGGCCAGAAGCTGCTTCTGGATCTCAGTCAGCATGGGCGGCGCCTCCTTCCAGAATGCGGTTGCAGGTGACGGGGACGGTGCTCTTGAGAAGCTCGGGCAGGATCTCGTCCTTGCCGCCCTGGGCGCGCACCTGCCCGTCGGCGAGCAGGATGATGGTGTCGGCGATGTTGAGGATGCGCTCCTGATGGGAGATGATGAGGATGGAGGCGTGGGCGCGCTTCTGCATGTTCTCGAAGACCTGGATGAGGCTCTGGAAGCTCCACAGGTCGATGCCCGCCTCCGGCTCGTCGAAGACGGAGAGCGTGGTGCCGCGGGCCAGAACGGTGGCGATCTCGATGCGCTTCATCTCGCCGCCGGAGAGGCTGGCGTTGACCTCGCGGTTGATGTAGTCGCGCGCGCAGAGGCCGACCGCGGAGAGGTATTCGCAGGCGTCGCCGACGGACAGGTCCCGGCCCGCCGCCAGACGCAGCAGGTCGACGACCCGGATGCCCTTGAAGCGCACGGGCTGCTGCAACGCGAAGCTGATGCCGAGGCGCGCGCGCTCGGTGATGCCGAGCTCTGTGACGTCCTGCCCGTCGAGCAGGATCTGCCCGGACGAGGGCTTCTCGATGCCCATGATCAGGCGGGCCAGCGTGGATTTGCCGCCGCCGTTGGGGCCGGTGATGACGACGAATTGCTCGTCGGGGACGACGAAGCTGACGCCGCGGATGATCTCCCGGGTGCTGTCCGCGTCTTCGACGCCGAAGGTGACGTTTTTCAGTTCCAGCATGTTTTCTCTCTGTGACCTTTCGTTGTGATGGCGAGGGAAACGACTCAAATTCTATAATGACGGCGTTAACGCCGTCATTATACCATATTTTTGGGGAATTACAACTATCCCTTCGCGGTGGTGAGATACAGGGTGTAGTCGATCCCGTCGCCGGGGTAGAAGTAGGGCCGGGTGTAGCCCTTGTTCATATAAATGGTATAGTCGCCCCAGCGCCCCTCATAGGGCAGGAACTCCCAGTCGCCCGGCAGCTCGTAGCGCTCCTCGCGCACATGGATGTCGCCGTCGTAAAAGTCCTCCCAGATCCCGGTGACCTCGCGCAGCGGCTTGTCCCAGCCGTCGAGGAAGGAGAAGTCGGGCAGGGCGTCGGGGTAGCTGACGGTCACGACGCTGACGGGCTCGTCGCCGTTGTAATAGTAGGCCTCGCGCAGCAGGGCCAGCGTGCCGCGGCTGATCTCGAAGTCGTCCCGGTAGCCGTATTCGGAGACCGAGCGGATGAAGATGCGCTCGCCGTCGGTGCCCTCGTACTTCATCACGGCCGCCATGGAGAAGAGATCGGTGAGGATCGTGTCGTTGGCCTTGAAGCTCCCGGCGCTGTCGTCGAAGGCGGTGATCCGGGCGCGCACGACGCCCTGCTCGTCGGGCCCGTACTCAAAGCGCGCGCCGCGGTACTCGCCGTAGATCAGCCCGTCCGCCATGTTGAGGACGCACAGATCCCCCCCGCGCAGGAAGAGCCAGGTCACGCGGTCGGTGTCGTAGCTGTACTCGATCTTCACGGACGGGGAGAAGCCCAGCAGCGTCGACAGACGGTTCTGCGACAGCAGCAGCTCCCAGTCGAAGTCGAAGGCGGGGTCCATCTGCGGCCCGGCGGGCGGCAGCGTCAGATCGGTCAGGCGGTAGGGGAAGCGTCCGTCGCCGGGGTTCGGGGCAAAGAGCAGGCGGTAGCGCCGCTCGGCGGTATCGCCGCTGTCAAAGTGGCGGATCACCGCCGCGTCGACCGCGTGCTCGCCCTCGCTCTCGCTTTTGAGCTCCAGCGTCACGCCAAGCTGTTCGGTCAGCAGCCGCTTGTACACGAAGTAGTCCACGCCCTCCGTCCCGTCGTCGGCCACAGTGCGCGAAACGAGCCCGTAGGTCTCATACTCGGGGTCGAGCACGAAGTCCCCGCGGCTGCCGAGCGAGAGCTGGAAGGCCACGGCCTCGTCGAGCGGAAGGATGTCCACGCCCGCCGTGCGCCAGCGCCAGGCCGCGTACCAGCCGGTGGCCTCCATAAGAAAGGCGGGATCGTCCGGCAGCGTGCCGTCGGGGAAGCAGCCGTTGTGCGCGGCCAGCGCCACGGCGAAGACCTGACCCGCCACGGCTTCGTCGAAGCTGCGCTCCGGCGCGGGCGTGACCGGCGGGGCGGAGGGCCCCGGCAGGGACGGCTCGGGCGGCAGGGGGGCGGACGTCGGCGCGGCAGACGTCGGCGCGGGCGCGGGCGTCGCGTCCGTCCGGCCGCCGGCCGCGGCGCAGCCGGCGAGAGACAGGAGCAGCAGGGCGCAAAGCAGCAGAGAGAGCAGCTTTTTCATGGAGATCTCCTTTCGCGGGAAGGTGTTGAAGTCGTTTCGGATCTGTGTTATAAATGAAGTGTGTTTCAACAAAAATCGACAGGGGGAATGCCGTATGGTCAAAGAAAAAAGCAAAACCAAAACCATCCTGCTGATCCTGCTTTGCCTTGCGCTGCTGGCGGCGATCGCGTATGTGGTCGCGACCTCGTCCACGGCGCAGAAGCCGACGCTTCCCGCCGTCACCCCGCGCCCGACGGCCGAGGTCGTCGTCCGGGAAAAGACGGTCGAGAAGATTGTCGAGACCGAGAAGCGCATCACGTCCGACGTGATTCAGGACGGGCTGAACGACATGGGCTTCCTGCTCACGGAGGAGTATTGTTTCACCGAGGTCGTCAGCTTTTCGAGCATCAAGAAGCTGCTGGGCATCGAGTGGAAGTTCACCGAATCCAGCTTCCTCGCCAGCTATGACGGCGTCGTCGAGGCGGGGATCGACTGCTCGAAGATCAAAGTGGAGAAGGACGACGAGAGCAAGGAGATCGTCGTCACCCTCCCGCCCGCGGAGGCAAGACCGGCCAGCATCGACCCGAACAGCCTGATCGTCTACTCCGAGAAGGAGGGCACGGGCAACCACATCTCCATCGAGGACTACAACAACTCGCTGATCGAGCTGGAGAACGCGGCGGAGCAGAAGGCCATAGCCCGCGGCGTTCTGGACCGGGCGAACGAGAACGCGCAGCACATCATCCGCGGCGTCGTCGGGAGTCTGGTCGACCTGTCGGAATACCGCCTGACGTTCCGGACGCTTCCGGAGAAGGAGGAGTCATGAACAACATCCTGTCCAGAACCGTGATCTGCCTCGCGCTGATCCTCTTTGCCGTTCTCTCGTTCTTCCCGCTGGCTGCGCGCTTCTCCGCGCCGGAGCGGTATACGGCGTACACCGAATCCATCGACGCGAAAACGGACACCGTGCTCAAGCTGATGGCCGCCTCGACCGTGACCTCGGCGGGGATCTCGGCCATCCCGGGGGACACGGCCACGCCGATCGCCGAGAAGCTGGCGGATTTTTCGGAGTATTTCCTGCTGATCCTCTGCGTGCTCTACGCGGAGAAATACCTGCTGAGCATCATCCCGCTGGGGGTGTTCCGCGGGCTGTTCCCGCTGGCCTGCGTCCTGTTTGCCGTGGGGCGGATCTGGAATCCGCGGCTGCTGGACCGGCAGGCGTGCAAGCTGACGCTCATCGGCGTCGCCATGCTGCTGGTCATCCCCCTGAGCGTGCGCACCTCGGACCTGATCTACACCACGTTTCAGGACTCCATCGACAGCACCATCGCCTCGGCCGAGGAGCTGTCGGAGGAGACGAAGGAGCTGTCCGAGGCGGACGACGTCGGGATGCTCCGCTCGGTGCTCAACCGCCTGTCCGAGACGAAGGACAGCCTGACCGAGAAGGCCTCCACGATCCTCAACCGCTTTGTCGAGACGCTGGCGGTCATGATTGTGACCTCCTGCCTGATCCCGATCCTGGTGCTGGTGTTCTTCCTGTGGGTGGTCAAGCAGCTGACGGGCGTCGACCTGCGCGAGTTCTCCGCGCCGGTCGGACGCCGCGCACCTCCGCGCCGGCCTCACTTCGACAGGGAGGGGCGCGAGGCGGAGCACGATCCGTACTGATGCCAGTATACACGATCCTTTCCCCGTTTTCCACTGTCTGTCGACAGAAATGGAGGCCATTGACCGCGTGAAAACCATCTCCGCCCTATCCAACTGGCGTCTGAAGCTCCGCCGCGAGGGGGAGGGCGTCACCATCCTGCGCGCCGCGACCTGCGACAGAGACGCCGTGCTGCCGGACGAGCTCTTCGGCCTGCCGGTCACGCGCCTGTCGGACCGCTGCCTCGCGCCCGGGGCGGCGGACGTGCCGGGCGAGGAGCTGGAGCTTCGCTGCGGCGTGCCGGGGGGGGACTTCGACAACCGGCGCATCCGGCGGCTCACGCTGCCGGGGGCGCTGAAAAGCGTCGGGGACTACGCCTTTCTGAACCTGCGCGAGATGGAGGAGCTGTGCCTGTCCGACGTGCTGCAGGGGGTCGGCGGCGCCTGCTTTATGAACTGCCGCGCCTTTTCGCGCCTGGACCTGACGCGCAGCGGCGCCGACCAGGGTCCGGCGCTGGCCGCGATCGTCTCGGCCCTGCCGCAGGAGCTTCTGGTCACGGTGCACGGCGGCGCGGAGGGCGAGCTGCGCCTCGTCTTCCCCGAGTACGTCGAGCGCTATGAGGAAAACAGCCCCGCCCGCCACTTCGACTTCAAGATCGGCGGCGCGGGCTATCCCTACCACATCGTCTTCCGGTCCCGCCGTCTGATCCTCTCGGACTACGACGCGCTGTTTCCCGGCATGCTCGCCGTCGAGCACGAGGAGGACACGGCCCTGCGTCTGGCCTACTGCCGCCTGCGCTGGCCGGCGGAGCTGTCGGAGCGGGCGGCGGGAACCTACCGCGCGTATCTGGAAAAGCACCGGGCGGACGCCCTGCGCTATGCCGTCGGCACGCGCGACGCCGAGGGCCTGCGCCTCGCGCTCGGGCTGAACGGGATCACGCGCGAGGAACTCGCCGACGCGCTGGACGAAGCGCGATCAGCGTCGTTCACCGAGGGCGCGGCCCTGCTGCTCGAGCAGCGGCGCCGCCTGTTCCCGCCGCGGCAAAAGAGCTGGGAGCTGTGACTATGGAACGATCGGACAATCTCAGCGCCGTCGCGCCGGACATCCTGTCCGACGCGCGCGCCCGCCTGTGCATGGACCTGCCCTACCTCGCCCCGGCCCTCTGCGCGCTCGCCTTCGCGCCGGGGGACGGCGTCACCGTCTCCGCGGCCACCGACGGCAGCGCGTATTACGCGTACGCCCCGTACCTCGCGACGCTCTACCTGCGCTCGTCCGGGGCGGTCTGCCGCCTGTACCTGCACAGCGTGCTGCACTGCCTGTTCCGCCACCTGCGCAAGCGCCGGGGCCGGGACGCCGCGCTCTGGGATCTGGCCTGCGACGCCGCGGTCGAGAGCGTGCTGGACGCGCTCGCGCTGCCGAGTCTCGCGCCGGTCAACACCCCGGTGCGCAAAAAGTTCTGGGGCGAGTGCCGGGCGCAGATGAAGGTCCTGACGGCCGAGGGCGTCTACCGCATGCTCCTGACCGAGAAGCGCCCGGACTACGAGCTCGCCCAGCTCAGCCGCGCCTTCGCTCTGGACGACCACGGCCTCTGGGACGCGGAGCAGACGCGCGACCGGGAGCAGAGCGAGCGGCAGGACAAAAACTGGCAGAAGCTCGCCGCCGAGGCCCAGAGCGCCGTCGGAAGCTTTTTCGCGGCCGAGGGCACGGGCGGCGAGGCCGTGACCGAGCAGCTCGCCGTCGCCGCGCGCGACGATGTGGACTACCGCCGCTTCCTGCGCCGCTTCGCCGCCCCGCGCGAGGTGCTCAAAAGCGACGTCGACGCCTTCGACTACAGCTACTACAGCTACGGCCTGCGCCTGTACGGCAACCTGCCGCTGATCGAGCCGCCCGAGACCAGGGAGGAGACGCGCATCGAGGAGCTGGTCATCGCCGTGGACACGTCCATGTCCACCTCGGGCGAACTGGTGCGCCGCTTCCTCGAGAACACCTACGCGATCCTGCGCTCGACCGACACCTTCACGCACAGGCTCAACATCCACATCCTCCAGTGCGACGACAAGCTCCGGGACGACACGATTATCCGCGACGCCGGAGAGCTTCACCGCTACATGGCGGCGCTGAAGCTCACCGGCGGCAGCGCCACGGACTTTCGCCCGGTGTTCGAGCATATCGAAACCCTACAGCGCGCGGGTCAGCTCAAAAACCTGCGCGGCCTGCTGTATTTCACCGACGGCATGGGGATCTACCCCACGCGCCGTCCGCCGTATGAGACGGCCTTCATCCTGCTCGCCGAGCCGCCGCTGGCGCTGGACATGCCGCGCTGGGCGATACGGCTCATGCCGGAGCTGCCGGAGCGGGAGACGCGGGAAACGCTCGACGAGAGCGTCTGGATCGAGGATATTCTGGCGGAAATGCCGGAGCTGTGAGAGGGGAGAGCGCATGAACATCAAACAGGCCAAGCAGCAGATCCGCAACACCCTGCGCGCCTATCTCGAGCGCGACGGGCTGGGGCGCTACCGCATCCCGCCGCTCAGGCAGCGGCCGGTGCTGCTGATGGGCCCGCCGGGCATCGGCAAGACCCAGATCATGGAGCAGATCGCCGCCGAGGAGAACGTCGGGCTGGTGGCCTACACGATCACCCACCACACGCGCCAGAGCGCCATGGGCCTGCCCTTTATTGAAAAGCGCCTTTACGGCGGCGAGGAATTCAGCGTCACGGCCTACACCATGTCGGAGATCATCGGCGCGGTGTACGAGCTCATGGAGCGCACCGGCATCCGCGAGGGCATTTTGTTCCTCGACGAGATCAACTGCGTGTCCGAGACCCTCGCGCCCATGATGCTGCAATTTTTGCAGTGCAAGACCTTCGGCAACCAGCGTCTGCCCGAGGGCTGGCTGATCGTGGCCGCGGGCAACCCGCCGGAATACAACAAGTCCGTGCGCGACTTCGACGTCGTCACGCTCGACCGCGTCAAGCGCATCGAGGTGACGGAGGACTTCGCGGTCTGGAAGGAGTACGCGCTGAAAAAGGGCCTGCACGGCGCGGTGGTCTCCTATCTCGACCTCAAAAAGGACAACTTCTACCGCATCGAGAACACGCCCGAGGGCCTGCAATTCGCCACGGCGCGCGGCTGGGAGGATCTGAGCGAGGTGCTGACGGTCTACGAGGAGCTGGGCATCGAGGCCGACGAGGAGCTGATCGGCCAGTACATCCAGCTGCCCGCCCTCGCGCGGGACTTCGCGGGCTACCTGCGCCTGTACAAAAAGTACCGCCAGGTCTACCACGTGGAGGACATCCTGCGCGGGGAATGGCCGAAGGTCACGGTGACGGAGTTTGCCGCCGCGCCCTTCGACGAAAAGCTCGCGGTGATGGGCCTGCTGCTCTCGCGCCTGTCCGAGGGCGCGCGCCGGACGCGGCTCCAGGACGCGCTGTGCGGGGCCCTGCACGACGCGCTCTCCGGCGTCAAGGGCCGTCTGGACGAGGAAGGGCCGGACGCCTCGCTGGCCGACATCGTGTCGGTGCGGCGCGAGACGCTCAAGCGCGCGGCCGCGGCGGGGCAGAACGACCGCGAGCGGCAGGAGCTGCGCCTGCGCGAGATCGAGCGGCTGGAGCAGTACCGGAAGGAGCTGCCGGACGGGGACGGCGAGGAACAGTTCGCGGCCCTGCGCAGCTTCTTTGCCGCCGACACCGGCGAGCTCGAGACCCTGGCCGAGGAGACCGGGGAGCGCTTTGACAACGCCTTCCGCTTCCTCGAGGCCGCTGTCGGGCCGAGTCAGGAGCTGGTGCTGTTCGTGAC
>CADCLH010000068.1:9272-13846 GCA_902802215.1 Oscillospiraceae bacterium | reverse complement strand
CGCCACCGACCTTGCCGACTATCTGGTCATGAAGGGCCTGCCCTTCCGGAGCGCGTACAAGATCTCCGGCGCGCTGGTGGGCAAGTGCATCCGCGAGGGGAAGACCCTCGAGACGCTGAGCCTCGCGGAGTATCGGGAGGCCTCGCCGCTGATCGGAGACGACGTCTATGCCCACATCGACCTCGGCGTCTGCGCGCAGAAGCGCACGAGCGCCGGAGGCACCAGCGTACAGTCCGTGGAACAGCAGATCGGGGCGGTGCGGAGCCGTCTGGAACAGGATAATGGAGAAAACGATTGAACTTGCAAACGCGCTGCAAAGGCGACTGCATCGGATCCCGGAGGCCTCCGGCTGCGAGACGGAGACGAAGAAGACCCTGATCGGCTTCCTGCGGGCGGAGAGCGATCTGGAGATCGTGGACTGCGGCGCCTGGTTCTACGCCGCGCACCGCGAGGACGACGCTGCGGAGGGCATGGCGCTCCGGGCCGACATGGACGCGGTCACGGGCGCCGACGGCAGACCGTACCACGGCTGCGGCCACGACGGGCACAGCGCGGTGATGGCGGCGCTGGCGGCCTCCGCGAAGGGGAAGCGCTTCGGAAAGAACCTCTTTTTCCTCTTCCAGCACGCCGAGGAGACCGGGGAGGGCGGCGCGGAATGCTGCGCGATCTTTGAGAAAGAGCGGGTCGACGCGATCTACGGCTTTCACAACTGCCCAGGCTTTCCTGCGGGCTCCGTCCTGCTGCTGCATGACAGCTTCGCCTGCGCCTCCCGGGGCCTGCGGCTCCTGTTCGAGGGCAGCCAGAGCCACGCGGCCTACCCCGAAAACGGCCGGAACCCCATCTTCCCGATGGCGGCCTTCTTCGAGAACTGGCAGGCGCTGACCGATCCGGCGCAGTACGGCGGCTTCGTTCTCGCAACGCCGGTATGCTTCACAGCGGGCTCGCGCTCCTTCGGGGTCGCGGCGGGCGGCGGGGAGATCGACCTCACGCTCAGAGCCTGGCGCGACGCGGATCTGGAGAAGCTGACGGCCTCGGCGGTCCGGATGGCCGGAGCGCTGGCTTTAGGGGCGGGCGTGAAGCTGACGCACAGCGAGCAGGACGTCTTTCCCGCGACGGTGAACGCGCCGGAGCTCTACGGCAAGGTAGAGACAGCCGCCGAAGCGGCGGGCCTGCGCTGCCTGACCCCCGCGGAACCCTTCCGCTGGTCGGAGGATTTCGGCCATTACGGCGCGCACTGTCCGGCCTTCTTCTGCGGGGTCGGCGCGGGGGAGGACGCCCCCGGGCTCCACACCCCGGACTACACCTGGAACAGCGCCGTCACCGAAGCGGCGGTCCGGCTGTTTTCAACCCTCATCCGTATATGAATTTGCTCTGCAAAGGAATATAAATCTTTCTGAAAAAGGAGACGAACAAAAATGAAAAAGATTCTTGCCATGATCCTCTGCCTGGCGTTCTGCGCCGTCTGCCTCGCCGGCTGCGGCGGCAGCTCCGCCCCCGCCGCCACCGCCGCCCCTGCTGCGGAGGCTCCGGCCGCCGCCCCTGCCGAAGCGGCCAAGGTCCTCAAGGTCGCCACCAACGTCGCCTTCCCGCCCTACGAGTACTATGAGAACGAGAAGGCCGTCGGCATCGACGTCGACATCATGCAGGCCATCTGCGACAAGCTCGGCTACACGATGGAGCTGAGCGACATGGAGTTCGGCTCCATCATCACCGCGGTCGCCGCGGGTAAGGTCGACGTCGGCTTCGGCGCCATCACCATCACCGAGGAGCGCGCCAAGAGCGTCCACTTTACCACCAGCTACTCCACCGGCATCCAGTCCATCATTGTGAAAGAAGACTCCACCATCGCGGGCGTCGACGATCTCGCGGCGGACGGCGTCAAGATCGGCGTGCAGCAGGATACCACGGGCGACATCTACGCCACCGACCAGTTCGGCGAGGACCATATGGCCCGCTTCAACAAGGGCGCCGACGCGGTCCAGGCGCTGATCACCGGCAAGGTCGACTGCGTCATCATCGACAACAGCCCCGCCGAGACCTTCGTGGCCCAGAACGAGGGCCTGAAGATCCTCCCCACCGCCTATGCCGAGGAGGCCTACGGCTTTGAGCTGAGCTACGACAACGAGCCTCTGTACAACGAGGTCAACGGCGCGCTCGAGGCGCTGCTCGCCGACGGCACCGTCCAGTCCATCATCGACACCTACATCAACGCCGGCTGACAAGCGTACACACCACCCGGGGGCGCCTCGGCGTCCCCGGGATTTATGACTTCCGGAGGTCTTGACCATGGCAGAAGCCTTTGCCAAACTCAAAGAGAGCTTTATCTTCAACTTCATCGAGGGCGCCAGGTGGAAGTACATCACGAACGGCCTGCTTGTCACGCTGAAGGTCACCTTCTTCGCGCTGCTGCTCGGCATCGCGATCGGCGTGGTGGTCGCGATGATCCGCTCCTCCTACGACCAGACGAAGGACGAAATGCAGCCCGGTTTCGGCAAGACGCTGATGACGGGACTCAACAACCTCGCCCGCCTGTACCTCACGGTCATCCGCGGCACGCCGGTCGTCGTCCAGCTGCTGATCGGCTATTTTGTGATCTTCGTCTCAACGACCAACACGGTCTTTGTGGCGTCCATGGTGTTCGGCATCAACTCCGGCGCCTACATCACCGAGATCATCCGCGGCGGCATCATGAGCATCGACCCCGGCCAGTTCGAGGCGGGGCGGAGCATCGGCTTCAACTACATCCAGACGATGCGGCACATCATCATCCCGCAGGCCTTCAAGAACGTGCTGCCCTCGCTGGCCAACGAGTTCATCGCCCTGCTGAAGGAGACCGCTGTCTGCGGCTACATCGGGCTGATGGATCTGACCAAGGGCGGCGACGTCATCCGCGGCCGCACCTTCTCGGCCTTCATGCCGCTGATCGCGGTGGCCCTGATCTATCTGCTGCTGGTCATCTTCTTCAGCTGGCTGATCGGCAAACTGGAAAGGAGGCTGAGGAGCAGTGAGCGCTGAAATCATCATCTCCGTCAAAGACCTGGAGAAGCACTTCAACGCCGGCGCGGTGCACGCGCTCAACGGCGTTTCCGTCGACATCGAAAAGAGCGAGGTGCTCGTCGTCATCGGGCCCTCCGGCTCCGGCAAGTCCACCTTCCTGCGCTGCCTGAACCTGCTCGAACGGCCGACCGGCGGCTCGGTCGTCTTCGAGGGCACCGACATCACCGCCCCGCGCGTGAACATCAACCTCTACCGCCGCCGCATGGGCATGGTTTTCCAGCACTTCAACCTCTTTCCGCACATGACGGTGCTGAAGAACCTGACCCTCGGCCCGACGGAGCTTCTGAAAAAGAGCCAGGCGGAGGCGGACAAAAAGGCCATGCAGCTGCTCGAGCGCGTGGGTCTTTCCGACCGCGCCGACGCCTATCCCTCCCAGCTCTCCGGCGGCCAGAAGCAGCGCATCGCCATTGTGCGCGCCCTGTGCATGGAGCCGGACGTCATGCTCTTCGACGAGCCGACCTCGGCTCTGGACCCCGAGATGGTGGGCGAGGTGCTGGACGTCATGAAGGAGCTGGCGAAGGTGGGCATGACCATGGTCGTCGTCACGCACGAGATGGGCTTTGCCCGCGAGGTCGCGGACCGCGTCCTGTTCATGGACGAGGGCGTCATCGTCGAGCAGGGCACGCCGGAGGAGATCTTCGACCACCCGCAGAGCGAGAGGCTGCAAAGCTTCCTGTCGAAGGTGCTGTGAGGGCGGAAAAACAATCGTAGGGGGAGACAGGCATGAACCTGCACGGAAGGGATTTTCTGACGCTGCTGGACTTTACGCCCGGGGAGATCCTGGGCCTGCTGGATCTGGCGGCCGAGCTCAAGGCGAAGAAAAAGGCGGGCGTCCCGCACCGGCTGCACGAGGGCAAGAACATCGCGCTGATCTTTGAAAAGACCAGCACCCGCACCCGCTGCTCCTTTGAGGTGGCGGCCCGCGACCTCGGCATGGGCGTGACGGTCCTCGATCCTGCGGGCTCGCAGATCGGGAAGAAGGAGAGCATCGCCGACACCGCGCGCGTCCTCTCCCGCATGTTCGACGGCATCGAGTACCGCGGCTACGGGCAGGCGATCGTCGAGGAGCTCGCGCAGTACGCCTCGGTCCCGGTGTGGAACGGCCTGACCAACGAGTTTCACCCGACGCAGGTCCTGGCGGACCTGCTCACGATCCGGGAGCATTTCGGACGCCTCAAAGGGATCAAGCTCGTCTACCTCGGGGACGCGCGCTACAACATGGGCGACTCGCTGATGGTGGGCTGCGCGAAGATGGGGATGCATTTCACCGCCGCGGCGCCGGAGGCATACTTCCCGGACAAGGCGCTGATCGAAACATGCCGGGCCGTGGCAAAGGAGACCGGCGCGGCGCTCACGTTTGAGACCGACCCCGTCAAGGCGGTAAAGGGCGCGGACGTGCTGGTCACCGACGTCTGGGTCTCCATGGGCGAGCCGATGGAGGTCTGGGCCGAGCGCATCGCGGCCCTCGCCCCCTATCAGGTCAACGGGGCCCTGATGGACGCGGCGGGGGAGCAGGC